>NZ_JBVAYG010000006.1:0-206492 GCF_055413365.1 Pseudaeromonas sp. HNCC25DJ182
CCCTCATCAGGCGCTAAAGATGAAAACCCCGGCGCAGGCCTATGCCCAAGCCGCTTAGTTGTGCAGGAACAGCTAGGTCATTACAGCCGGGCGTAGGGGTGGTCGGAGCCGGTGCGCGGTCAGGATGACCGTAAAAGGGAGCGTCACGCCAGGGATGGCGTGTGGCTCCCGGCCGGTGGAAGCAACCCCTGAGCTCGGGACCTTCCCGACAGTCGGCATACGCCAAGGGCCCGGGATTGCCAAGGGGGAGGCCTTTTCCCCCTTGGCCCGCCCCCGCCAAGCGGCAGGTTGGCATATCGCCCCAGCCGACCAAGGGCGGAACCGGACCAAGCAATATCAAAACACGGGAATACGTCGATAAAAACCTGCTGCCAGCCGGGGGGGCATCCAGCATTAAAATCCAACGCTAAACGGTGGGCTAGATTTTATTCCCGCCCTATCTTACCGCCTGCAGTCCAAGGAATAATAGGTACTGTCTCTGGGTTCATTGGAGATATTGGGATACATCAGTGTTCCGGACATCACGCCTTCACATCTCATGCCTAGCTTTAACATCACCCTGCCGGATGCTTCATTCTCGATATCGTGCGCTGCCCACAACCGATATATATTGGGGCTTTCATAAAGGAATTCGATAAGCGGCTGCATGGCTTCGGTCATCAGCCCTTGATTCCAATAGTGTCGCGCCAACACAAAGCCACAGTGGGCTTTATACCCTTCCAGGCGAAAATCAATCATGCCGATGGCTTCGGACGTTTCCTTGAACTGCAGGACAAACATCAAACTATGTTTGGTGTTCGCGTTTTCAATACAATATTGAATCCAACGTTGGGTCTCTTTTAATTCTCTATGCGGCCGCCAGGTCAAATACTTGGTGACTTCGCCATCTTGCGCATAATTACTGAAGATATCGTCGGCATCCTCCACACGCGGATGCCGGATAACCAGTCGGTTGGTTTCAAACTTCACCTTACATTCCCTTTTCAAAGCCAGTGATGCACATTCACACGGGGGTCCCTTGCGCACAGGCGCCGGAGTATCACCACCCGGCAGCTTGCGCTTTTTGAGTCCCTAGGCTAGCGCAATCACTTTTTCGCGCAAACAGCTTCGTGGGGGAAACGTGGCGACTATTGCGTTTTTGCTGCCTAGGCAGCAGCGAGAAGTGAGACAACGTCAACAACAGCCAGCACCATCTGCCGGTTCGGGTGAACCTAGCTGTTGCTCATGTCTGCGACACAAAACCCGAAGCCGTCTGTCGGGCCGGGCGCCGGGGTGGCTCGAGGCGGTGCGCGGTCAGGATGACCGTAAGAGGGAGCGTCACGCCAGGGATGGCGTGTGGCTCCCGGCTGGTGGAAGCAACCCCGGAGCTCGGGGCCTTCCCGACAGTCGGCCTAAACACGGGCCTGGGATTGCCAAGGTGGAGGCCTTTTCCCCCTTGGCCCGCCCCCGCCAACAGCGGGTTGGCTAATCGCAATAGCCGACCAAGGGCGGAACCGGATCAATACAAATCCTACCCCAAAGTACGCCAGCAGACGGCGGTCCTCTGCCAGGGTCCGAGCGAGGATCCGGCCCCAGGATCCGGGCATGAGGCCCAGCGACCAGGGACCAGGGGCCAAGCGCCGGGCGCCGGGCCGCCTAGAGCTGGCCCAATGCCGTCAGGGACGGCAGCACCTCGCCGTCATCGGCAAACAAAGTCGCATTCTGCCACACCCCGCGACTGCCATCGGGCAATGGTAGCAGTGCCGGCTCCCAGTAGAAGATCCCCTGCCCCAGCCCTTTGGGCACAGCGCGCAACACGGCGGCCAGTTCGCGGAGAAATTCCGCCTGGCCTTCGGGCGTGGCGGGATAGGGTTCAGCGCCGGTGTGCTGCAGCAGCCATTGGCCATTGCGCTGGAGATGTAACTGCCGTGGATAGGCGGTCTCGACCACCAGCAGCGGGCAGTTGTAGCGCTCGGCCAGCAGCTGCAGATTCTCCGCCAGATGGGGCAAGGAGCCATGCCAGCAGGGATAGAACGACAGGCCGATACAATCCCACTGCACATCCAGCGCCAGCGCCTGATCGAACCAGTGGCGATAGAGGATCTGATCGCAGCCGGCATCCAGATGCAGTACCACCTGGGCGGCGGGCGCGGCCTCACGCACGGCCGCCACACCGGCACGCAACAGGGCCGCCAGCGCAGGCCAGTTGCCGGGCAAGAAGCCCAACGGCCAGAGCATGCCGTGGCTAATCTCGTTGCCGACCTGCACCCAGCTCACCTCAATCCCTTCGGCCTGCACTCGCTGCAGGATATCGACCGTGAACAGGTACAGCCGCTCGCACAGCTCCGGCAAGGCCAATCCTTGCCAGGCATGGGGCATAAACTGCTTCTGCGGATCCGCCCACCAGTCGCTGTAGTGAAAATCGAGCATGATACGCAGACCTGCGGCCTGCGCGCGCCGCGCCAGCGCCACCACCTGCTCCGGACCATTGAAGCGCTGCACTCCGGTCTGGTTGGCGGGGAAATGATCCGGATTGCCCGGATCGTTCCACACCTTGATGCGCACCGCGTTGAGTCCCTCGGCTTTGAGCAACCTCAGGCTATCCACAGGTTCGCCGTCACGGCGCAGCACGCCGCCGTGATACTCCAGCTCCGGCAGCGACGAGATGTCGGCGCCGCGAATGAAATCACTCATTGCGCCGCCTCCGCGAACGTCTTGAGCCCCGGCAGCGCCCGGCCCTGGAAGTCAAACAGCGTCACATTGTCCCACTCATCCCCGGCTCCGGCCTTCCAGCCCGCTCCGGGGTGCGGAATAAAATCCGGCTCCCAGTAGATCACCCCTTCGCCACGGCCTTGCGGCACCGCCTTGACGGTTTGCCACAGCGCGGTCAAAAACTGTTGCTGGCCTTGCCGGGTCATCGGATAGGTTTCAGAACCAGTGCTGGTGTAGATGTTCTTCTGGCTATCGCCGTTCTGAGTGGTCCAGGGGTAAGCGGTCTCGACCACGATCAGCGGTTTGGCGTAGCGCTGGCTCAAGTCGTCCATGTTCTGTTTCAGATCCGTCAGCGAGCCGTGCCACACCGGATAGAAGGAGAGACCGATGACATCAAAGCTCACACCGCGCTCCACCATGGCATCAAACCAGCGACGGCAGCGGGCATTGTCGCCTCCGGCATCCAGGTGCAGCACCACCCGCGAGCTCGGCGATACCTCCTTGACGGCTCGGGCACCGGCCTTGATAAAGCTGGCCAGATTATCCCACTGCGGCACCCGGCCCAGCGGCCACATCATGCCGTTGGAGATTTCATTCCCTACCTGCACCTCGGCGGGAGTGACCCCGGCGTCTTTGAGCTGCTGCATCAGATCCCGGGTAAAGGTGTACAGTTTCTCGCTCACCGCAGCCGCATCCAGATTGCGCCAGGCGACCGGCATAGTCTGCTTGCCCGGATCCGCCCACCAGTCGCTGTAATGGAAGTCGATCATCACCTTGAGGCCCGCCGCCTCGGCCCGCTTGGCCATGGCGACCACATGGGCCGGATTGTTGTAACCTTCCGGCCCGCTCTGATCGGAGGGGAACTCGGCATACTTGCCCGGCTCGTTCCACACCTTGAGGCGAATGCGGTTGACACCGTTGCGCTTGAGGATCAGCAGCAGATCTTCGGCTGCGGTGGCATCCTGGTCATAAAATTTGGCACCGGCCGCTTCGAGTTGCGGCAAATGGGAAATATCGGCACCGACAATCGGCTCGGCTTGCGCCGCCGCCAACAAGCCGGTCGTCAGCAACATCACACCAGCTAGTGTTCGGGTCATCATGCTTGGGGTCTCCATGAAAAATTGAACGTCATTCGAAAAAAGAGCTCGTCCGCGAAGCGCAAAGAAGCGGTGCGAAAAGGCTGCGCAACACACCAATACAGATCAGGGACGGCGGGGAGTGTTCTCCTTGCACCAACCGTTGGCGGCAGGGATGCCGCCATCGAGCCCCCTTAGGATGGGTTCATGGCGTGTTGGTGAAAGGGAACCTTCCGGTATTTCCTTAATTGAACAGCATTGCGCACAACACACAGGTATAAGCACAGCCACAGGTCGTCATGGCGTACCCGCACGTCCCAATGCCGGCAACCCCGGCAGGGCGCGGCCGTTGAAATCAAACAGGGTGGCATTGTCCCAGCCGGTGACGGCGTGACTGCCCGACCGGGGAGTCGGGATCCATTCCGGCGCCCAGTAAAAGATCCCCTGGCCACCCGGCACGCCAGCCACAGCCTGGCCCAGGCGCGTCAGATAGGCGGCCTGCCCTTGCGGGGTCAGGGGCTCGGTTTGTGCACCAGTAGCGGTGTAGATATTGCGCTCGCTATCGCCGTTTTGCGTGGTCCAGGGATAAGCCGCCTCCACCACCATGACCGGCTTCTGGTAGCGGGTCTGCAAATCCTGCAGGTTCGCGGTGAGCTGAGCCAGAGTGCCATGCCAGCCCGGATAGAAGGAGAGCCCTATGATATCGAAGGGCACCTGTTGGGCCCGGATGGCATCGAACCAACGCCGGGACTTGTCATTGTCACCGCCACAATCCAGATGCAGGATCAGCTGACTATCCGGAAACACCGATTTGACAGCCGTACCACCGGCCTTGAGAAAGCCGGCCAGATTCTCCCACTGGGGCACCCGACCGAGCGGCCAGAGCATGCCGTTGGTGATCTCGTTGCCCAACTGCACCCACTTGGGGGTTACGCCCGCCTGCTTGAGTTGCACCATAGTCTGTTGGGTAAACCCGGCCAGCGCCTGGGTCATCTGCGGTACCGTCATCGCCTCCCATGCCACCGGAACATATTGCTTGCCCGGATCGGCCCACCAGTCGCTGTAGTGGAAGTCGATCAGGACATCCAGCCCCAGCGCTTGCGCCCGCTTGGCCATGGCCACCACCTGGGCCGGGCTGCTGTACCCTTCCGGTCCGCTCTGATTGGCCGGAAAACGCAGATCCTGTCCTGGCTGATTCCAGACCCGCAAGCGAATGGCATTGAAGCCATTGCGCTGCAAGATGACCAGCAGATCCGCTTGCCCCTGGTCATCGCTATAGCGAACCCCTGCCGCCTCCAGCTGCGGCAGGGCCGAGACATCCGCGCCGCGAATCAACGCCCAGGATGGCAGGCTATACCCCCCCGCCACGAGCAACAGCAGCGCCATTATTGACTTCCACATACAGGCCTCCTCAGGGTGCAGTCCGATGTGAATGGCATAAGAAAAAGGGAGCTTTCGCCCCCTTCTTGGTCACCTGGATAACAGGCTGGCTTACCACCAGGCTTCGGCTTGCACACCGAAGTTCATGGTGTTGTCATCAACAGAACCGTTGAAGGTCTTGTTCTCGCCATCGCCACCATCCTTGAGGTAGGAGGCGTAGACACGCAGTTCAGGACGAGCCCAGAAGCCTTTGCCGGCGGACCAGGCTTGCGCGATGGTGTACTTCTGACCGGCGTCTTTCCAGGTTGAACCAGAGGTGTATTCGGTTTCCTTGGTGAAGGTACCGGCTTCCACCACTGTCTTCATGATCTCGGTCCACTGGTAGTGGGCGCGACCGACCAGAGAGAACAACTCGGTGTTGTCAGTCCAGTCCGCATGCTTCTCGGCCTTGCCGTAGGTGAACACATAGTTGACGTAGAACTTGTCGCCCAGCGGCATATCGCCGTTGTTGATGAAGCGATAGCCCTTGGCGTCGGAGTTGTCACCACTCCACACGTCATACCAACCACCGCCCTGGTCGATCATGTTGTGGGCCAGGCCCTTGTCGGCATATTGCAGTACGAACTTCTCGTTGATACCGCTGGAAGCAAAGTACTGGCTCAGCTCGGCCGTCAGCATCACACTGTTTTTGAAATCTTCATAAGTGGCGGCGGTATCTTGTGCATCGGTGGCGTTGCCGATCGCGTAGTCGATACCCACTTCAGCCCAGGCACCTTCCCATGGCTTCAGACCGGCATAACGCAAATCCGCATAGTTGACGTTCAGCTTGTCCGCATCATTGCGGATCCAGGCCACCGCGAAAGCACCGTCGCCGGCCTTGATGTTTTCCACACCGGCACCGGCACCGGAAACGTTCCAGTACTTGCTGTCGATGATGTGCAGATCATGACGTTGGTAGTAACGCTTACCGGCCCACACCACAGCTTCCGGAGAGGCTTCGATCAGACCCTTGGCCTGGATGTTGAACTGGCGCAGGGCGAAGGTAGCATCGCTGGAGGTACCGGTGGCTTCCCAATCGTTGGAGCCATCGGAGTTCATGCTCAGCATGCTGTCCACGTAGAAGGTCTTGCCGCCCTTGTTGTACAGCTCCTGACCCAGACCGATTTCGGTGTAGGTATCGGCTTCGTTACCCAGACGACCCACATAAGGGATCATCCAGCTTTGGGTCGCGCCATCTTTGGACACGCCGACACCGGAGCGGAAGTAACCGGTGAAGTTAACCGCCGAAGCGGAGGTTGCAGTCAGAGCCAGAGCAATTGCAACGGAGGAGGCCAGCAATTTTGCTTTCATAGATATTCCTTTATTCATCCACTTACTTTGAGGGTGTATGAGCCAGAAGCACTTAGGTAAACGCTTTCACTGGCGCCGGGGAATTATAAGAAGATTGCGCGGCGCCATGTCATGACGCAACTCACAAAAAGAGATCGTTACACCGCGCAAAGGGTTTCACAAAATAACGCCAGACTCACAAACTCCACAACTAATTGAATAATAAGGAAATAAACTATACGGATGCCAGTGTGATCGATTACACAGATTGCGATCTTTTGTGATCCAAGAAGCTCAGAAGCAGGGTTCATCCGCCTCGGGGACTGGTTTTTACCGAGCCTTTACGCTTTCTTTTCACTCAGCTAGCGGCCATCTGGGCTGAGGATCCCGCCACGGGAGCGTGCCCGCGATGACTCATATTCCACGATTCGTCAGGTGTGAGCGAGTCACGCATAAAACAGGTCATCGCCCGACCCCAAGAGATGGTCGGGTAATAAAAAGCAGGGCGCTAGGCCCTGCTGGATGGGGGATGCATCGAAGCGGCGACTTTAGCCGCGCGGGGAGAGATTACTGACCGAGTGACGGCGCACCAGGGTCGGGCTGAACATATTGGTGGTTTCCGGCAGCGCCGCACCTTGGGACAAGGCCACGGCCAGCTCTGCCGCCTGGGTGGCCATGGCCGCCACCGGATAACGGACCGTGGTCAGCCGCGGCCGCAGGTAACGGGCGATCAACACATCATCAAAGCCGACCAGGGACATGTCCTGAGGGACCTCGATACCATTGTCGCTTAATACTGACAGAGCGCCGGCCGCCATGGAGTCGTTGTAGCAGACCACGGCCGTCATGCTGCGCCGCCCCCGGCCCAGCAATTCGGTCATCGCCTCTTCGCCACCCTCTTCATTGGGTGAGCCGCGGGAGATCAGCCGTTCATCCACGGCGATGCCGTGCTCTTGCAGGGCATCCAGATAGCCTTGAAGCCGATCATGGGAATCGGAGATGTCGTGGTTGGAGCATAAGAAGCCGATCTTCTGATGCCCTTCCTGGATCAGGTGACGGGTCGCCAACCAGGAGCCGTGGTGGTCATCCAGCGCCACACAGCGGGATTCATAGCCGGGCAGCGTGCGGTTAATCAGCACCATGCCGGGAATATGGCTCATCAGCAGGGAGAGATCTTCATCCGGCAGCATCTTGGCGTGGACCACCAGACCCGCACAACGATGGCGGATCAGCTGTTCGATGGCTTTTTTCTCCTGCTTGGCATCGTGATAGCCGTTGCCGATCAACAGGAAATTACCGGTGGCCTGAGCCACTTGCTCGACGGCCTTGACCATGGTGCCGAAAAACGGGTCCGACACATCGGCCACCACCAGCCCCAGGGTTTCTGCACTCTGGTGGGCCAGCGCCCGGGCATTGGCATTGGGGTGATATTTGAGCTCGGCCATGGCTTTGAAAACGGCATCTCGGGATGCCTGACTGGCTTTCGGTGAATCGTTAATGACGCGAGAAACCGTTGCGACTGACACACCCGATAACCGTGCCACGTCCTTGATTGTTGCCATCGTTTTATTACCCGCAGAGTGCTCAACATTATAGATGTTCGAATAAGTATCGAATCTTACCGGCGTTTCTACCTGATTACACTGCATTTTTATATAAAACAGCCAAGTTGGCTGCGCATGAACTCACAAAATTTACGTACTTACACTAAAGTTACACGGGTCAACGTTCACAAAACCGACAAGCCATACATTATTTGATCCCAGTCACGCAATTTTGTGGAAAAGAACTTCCAAAAAGCCCAACTCGCGCTTAAATTTAGGGTAAGCGATTACACAAGCACAGCGACGCGCCATTTCCAGGCCCGTCGGGACCCGTGAGGAGTCATTCATGTTACGAGTATTAGTCACCGGAGGCACCGGTTACATCGGCAGCCACACCTGTCTACAGTTGATTGCCGCGGGGATTACTCCGGTATTGCTCGACAACTTCTGCAACAGCAAACCCAGCGTCATGGCGCGCATCGAACAACTCAGTGGCCAGCAACCCACCCTGTATCAGGGCGACATTCGCGATGCCGCGCTGCTGGATCGCATCTTCGCCGAGCAGTCCATCGATGCTGTCATCCATTTCGCCGGGCTCAAGGCCGTGGGCGAATCGATGCAAAAGCCTCTCGAGTATTACGACAACAACGTCAGCGGTACCCTGGTCCTGCTGCAGGCCATGCGCCGGGCCAACGTCAAGAATTTCATCTTCAGCTCCTCCGCCACCGTGTATGGCGATCCGCAACAGGTGCCGATCACCGAGGACTCACCGACCCTGCAGGCCACCAATCCCTATGGTCAAAGCAAGCTGATGGTCGAGTTGATGGTCAAGGATTTTGCCCGTGCCGCGCCCGACTGGTCGCTGACCCTGCTGCGCTACTTCAATCCGGTTGGCGCCCATCCAAGCGGCACCATGGGTGAAGACCCGCAAGGGATCCCCAACAACCTGATGCCCTTCATCGCCCAGGTGGCCGTGGGTCGCCGCGAGCAGCTCTCGGTGTTCGGTGGCGACTACCCGACGCCGGACGGCACCGGTGTACGCGATTACATCCATGTGATGGACTTAGCAGATGGCCACGTTGCCGCCCTCAAAACCCAGCAGGATAAGCCCGGTGTGCATATCTTCAATCTGGGGACCGGTGTGGGTTACAGCGTGCTGGAGATGGTGGCCGCGTTTTCTCGCGCCTGTGGCCGCGATCTGCCCTACGTCATTGCCCCGCGCCGCGCCGGTGACATTGCCCAGTGCTGGGCCGACCCCGCCAAGGCCCGTCAGGAGCTGGGCTGGGAAGCCAGTCGCACCCTGGATGACATGACCGCCGATACCTGGCGCTGGCAGTCCCAAAATCCGAACGGTTATCCCGACGCCTGATAACCCTCAGTTCGGCCGGTTTAAGTTCAGTACCAGTTTAAGTTCAGTACCAGTTTAAGTTCAGTACCAGTTTAAGTTCAGTAAAAGGAAAGTTGTATGTTGTTCGAACCAACCGATCACCCGCATCGTCGTTATAACCCGCTCAAAGGCGAGTGGGTTCTGGTGTCACCGCATCGCGCCAAGCGCCCCTGGCAGGGACAGCAGGACGAGCCGGATCGTACCGTGCGTCCGCCCCATGACCCGACCTGTTTCCTGTGTGCCGGTAATACCCGGGTCACCGGTGATGTAAACCCAGACTATCCGGGCACCTTTGTCTTCACCAATGATTTTGCCGCCCTGATGGTCGATACCCCGGAAGCGCCGCAAAATCCGGATCCGCTGTTCACTCTGCAAAGTGCCCGAGGCACCAGCCGGGTGATCTGTTTCTCCCCGGATCACAGCAAGACCTTGCCCGAACTGTCGATCCCCGCGCTGACCGCCGTGGTCGATACCTGGTGTGAACAGACCAGCGAACTGGGCCAGGAGTATCCCTGGATCCAGGTATTCGAGAACAAGGGCAGCATGATGGGGTGCTCCAACCCGCATCCTCACGGCCAGATCTGGGCCAACAGCTTCCTGCCCAACGAGGCGGCTGCTGAAGATCGCACCCAGCGCGCCTACTTTGCCGAACAGGGCTCTCCGTTGCTGCTGGATTACGTACAGCGTGAAATGGCCGATGGCAGCCGCACCGTGGTGGAAACCGAATTCTGGTTGGCCGTGGTTCCCTACTGGGCGGCATGGCCGTTCGAAACCCTGCTGTTGCCGAAGTTTGCCGTCAAGCAGTTACCCGAACTGACCGAAGCCCAACGTACCGATCTGGCGCTGGCGCTGAAGAAGCTGACCAGTCGCTATGACAACCTGTTCCAGTGCTCCTTCCCCTATTCGATGGGCTGGCATGGCGCCCCCTTCAATGGCGAAGAAAATCCGCACTGGCAGTTGCATGCCCACTTCTATCCGCCCCTGCTGCGCTCTGCCAGTGTGCGCAAGTTCATGGTCGGTTACGAGATGCTGGCCGAGACCCAGCGCGATTTGACCGCCGAACAAGCCGCCGAGCGCCTGCGCGCCGTCAGCGATATCCATTTCCGTGAACAAATTTGAGGTTGCCATGAGTATCCAGTCCCTACAGCAGATTACCCAGTCCGTGTTTCAGCAGGTGTTCGGCTATATGCCGAGCCTGGATATCCAGGCCCCGGGCCGGGTCAACCTGATCGGTGAACACACCGACTACAACGATGGTTTCGTGCTGCCGTGCGCCATCGACTACCAGACCGTGATCAGCGCCTCTCCCCGTCAGGGTTCCGTAGTGCGTGTGGTTGCCGCCGACTACCAGAACCAGCAGGACCAATTTGACCTGAGCGGCCCTATCGAGCCGCACCCGGAGTACTTGTGGGCCAACTATGTGCGCGGTGTGGTCAAATACCTGCAAGAGCGTGGTTTTGTCCTGGGTGGTGCCGATCTGGTGATCACGGGTAACGTACCGCAGGGCGCCGGTCTGAGCTCTTCTGCCTCCCTGGAAGTGGCGGTCGGTCAAGCCTTCAAGGCACTGAACCATCTGGAGATCAGCCAGGCCGATATCGCCCTGAATGGCCAGCAAGCCGAGAACCAGTTTGTCGGCTGTAACTGCGGCATCATGGATCAATTTATCTCCGCCCTGGGTGAGGCCGGCCATGCCCTGCTCATCGACTGCCGCAGCCTGGAAACCCGCGCCGTGGCCATGCCCGCCGGTGTGGATGTGGTGATCGTCAACTCCAACGTCCGTCGCGGTCTGGTGGATAGTGAGTACAACACCCGTCGCCAACAGTGCGAGACGGCCGCGGCTCACTTCGGCGTCAAAGCGCTGCGGGATCTGACCCTGGCCCAGTTTGAAGAGCGTGCTCATGAGCTGGATCCTGTGGTTGCCCAACGAGCCCGTCATGTCATCACCGAAAATGCCCGTACCCTGGAAGCGGCTGACGTGCTGGCCCGCGGCGACCTGACCCGGATGGCGGTGCTGATGGCCGAATCCCATGCCTCCATGCGCGATGATTTCGCCATTACAGTGCCGCCTATCGATACCCTGGTGAACCTGATCAAGGAACAGCTGGGTGCCCAGGGCGGTGTGCGGATGACCGGTGGCGGCTTCGGCGGTTGCATCGTGGCCTTGGTGCCTTCGGCCATGACCGCCTCGGTCTGTGCCGTGATCGAAGAGCGCTATCCGCAAGCCACTGGCCTGCAACCGACCATCTATATCTGCCAACCTTCGGCTGGTGCCGGTAGCATTTGAGGTCCCGATGAACACCAAACCCTGCCCAGCAAGCAGCTATGCGGATGAGCCCCGGCTCATCCGTCTGGAAAATGGCAATGGTATGCAGATCACCCTGATGGATTGGGGCGCAACCTGGCTCTCCTGCCAGGTGCCCCTCGCCTCGGGTGAGCGCCGGGAAGTGTTGCTCGGCTGCGCGCAACCCGAAGATTACCGCCACCAGCAAGCCTATCTCGGTGCCATGATCGGCCGCTACGCCAACCGGATTGCCCGCGGACACCTGCCTTATCCGGGCGGCGATCGTCAGCTGGCCACCAATCAGGCCGGCAACCAGCTCCATGGCGGCCCGGGCGGGTTCGACAAGCTGCGCTGGCAGGTGCTGGAACAATCGGCGCAACAGGCGCGTTTCGGCTTGACCTCTGCCGCAGGGGATCAGGGTTTTCCGGGTGAGTTGACGGTGGAAGTGACCTACTGTCTGGGTGAGGACAACAGCGTCACCATCCAGATGCGGGCCCATACCGACACCCTGACACCGGTCAATCTGACCAACCATGCCTACTTCAACCTGGATGGCACCAAGAGCGATGTCCGTCAGCACACACTGCGACTGCGGGCTGACTTTATGGTGCCGACCGATGGCCACGGCATCCCCCTCGGCCCTCTGGCGCTGGTGGATGGCACTTCGTTCAATTTCAATCAGCCCAAGCGGCTGGCCGCTGATTTTCTGGCCGATGAGCAGCAGCAAGGGGCCAAGGGGTACGACCACAGCTATCTGCTGGACCGGACTCCGGGCAGTGACAATCAGGCCGCCGCCGAGCTGACATCCGCCGATGGTCAGCTCAGCCTGCTGCTTTCCACCAGCCTGCCCGGGTTACAGCTCTATACCGGTAACTATCTGGCGGGGAACCCCAGCCGGGATGGTGGCGAATATGCCGATTACGCCGGTGTGGCGCTGGAGCCCCAGTTCCTGCCGGATAGCCCTCACCATCCGGAGTGGCCGCAGCCCGGTTGCTGGCTGGAGCCCGGTCAGCAGTTCGAACACCATATCCGCTATCAATTCCGCTGAGCTGCTGTCACTCTCTAAGGGCCGATTTTCGGCCCTGTTTTTTTAATGCATGTCCCGATCAGGAGTTGCCATGACCACCCTCTACCAAGCTTGTGATCAGCGTTATCAGCAACAACCCTATCGTCGCAGTGGCCAGCATGGCTTGCGTCTGCCCGCCATCGCCCTGGGTCTGTGGCACAACTTCGGTGGCGTCAACAGCGAGGAGTCCTGTCGCACGCTGCTGCGACGCGCCTTCGATCAGGGCATTACCCATTTCGATCTGGCCAATAACTACGGCCCGCCACCCGGCAGTGCCGAGTCCATGTTCGGCACCCTGCTGCAGCAGGATTTCCTGCCCTATCGGGATGAGCTCATCATCTCCAGCAAGGCGGGCTATGTGATGTGGGACGGTCCCTATGGCGATGGCGGCTCCAGCAAGTATCTGTTTGCCAGCCTGCATCAGAGCCTCAAGCGCACCAGGCTCGACTACTTCGATATCTTCTATCACCACAGACCCGACCCCAATACGCCGCTGGAAGAGACCATGGCGGCCCTGGCGCTGATGGTACGCCAGGGCAAGGCGCTGTATATCGGCCTCTCCAACTATCCGGCCGAGCTCGCCAGTCGTGCCGCCGGCTTGTTGCGCGATCTGGGCACCCCGTGCCTCATCAACCAGCTGAAATACTCCATGCTCGAACGCAGCATAGAGCCGCAGACTTTGCCCGCCTGCAGCGCAGCCGGCATGGGTTGTATTGCCTTCTCGCCGTTGGCCGGTGGCCTGCTCAGTGACCGTTATCTCAATGGCATACCGGCCGACTCCCGGGCGGCCAGCGCCAGTCCCTTCCTGAAACCGGAGCAGATCACCGCCGAACGTCTGGCATTGCTGCAGCAGCTCAACCGCATAGCCCAGGATCGTGGCCAGAAGCTGTCGCAGATGGCCCTGCAGTGGGTACTGCGGGACCCGGCCGTCACCTCGGCACTGATTGGTGCCAGCCGGAGCAGCCAGATTGATGATGCGATTGCCGCGGTTCAGGCTCCCGCACTGGATGCCGATACCCTGACACGTATCGAGCAACTGCTGAGCGCCTGACGCCCGCTCGAACATCCAGTCGGAACCGCGCTTGCGGTTCCGGCTTGCCATCCCACACCCGCTCAATCAGGGCTCAGCCCCCATAAATCGCTGAATCATGAGCGGTTTATCGTCCATTCATTGATTTGTCGCCTCAGGCTCGGTCACAATCAGCCGCAGTGGCCCATGAGCGCCATCCAGTTGCGATGACTGGTTTTTATAGGGAGTGTTGGTTTATGAGTGCAAATCCACCGGTCAAACACCTGTGGCCCAATTTCTGGCGTCTACTCAAGCCCTATTGGGTGTCGGCCGAAGGCCGCAAAGGTTGGCTGTTGCTGATGGTCATCCTGACCCTGATGGGCGGCAGTGTGTATCTCTCCAAGCGCTTCAATGAGTGGTACAACACCTTCTACAACTCGCTCCAGGATTACAATCTGCCCGGCTTCACCGACAGTCTGGTGATGTTCTGCATCCTGGCGACCATTCATGTCGTGGTCGCGGTCTACCTCTCCTACTTCCAGCAGATGCTCAGCATCCAGTGGCGACAATGGCTGACCGACCACATCATGGCCAGCTGGCTGGATAAGGGAAATTACTACCGGCTGCAGTTGACCGACCGTCAGACCGATAACCCGGATCAACGGATCGCCGAAGATATTGCCCAGTTCGTCAGCAGCACCCTCGACCTGTCACTGAGTATCCTGCGGGATGTGGCCATGCTGTTTACCTTCCTGATGGTGCTGTGGACGCTCTCGACACCTCTGGACTTCACCCTGCTCGGACACGCGATCCACCTGCCTCAGGGCTATATGGTGTGGTTGGCGCTGGGATATGCCGTGGCCGGTACCGCCCTGACCTTCCTCATCGGCCGCCCGCTGGTGAGACTGAACTTTAACCAGCAGCGCTTCGAGGCCGACTTCCGTTATTCGCTGATCCGCCTGCGGGAAAACGCCGAATCCGTTGCCCTGTACAAGGGAGAACAAGAAGAGGGCAAAATCCTCGGTCTGCGCTTCGGCAGTGTGGTGAAAAACTACTTCCAGCTGATGCGGCGTCAGAAAAAACTCGGCTTCTTCACCCTGGGCTACAACCAGACTGCGGTGATCTTCCCCATCCTGGTCAGTGCCCCCAGCTATTTTGCCAAGGCAATCCAGCTCGGTGGTGTCATGCAGATCCTCAATGCCTTCGGCAAGGTGCAGGATTCGCTCTCGACCCTGGTCAACAACTTCACGGCGTTGGCCCAGTGGAAAGCAGTGGTGGATCGTCTGGCCACTTTCCAGCAAGGCATTGACCATACTGAGCAATTGCCGAGCCTGGATCCCCAACGCGAGGGCGCTGGCCTGAGCCTGCAAGGGGTGACGGTGCGGACTCCTCAGCACAGTGCCCTGATGTGTGATGGTAACTGGCAGTTAGCGGCCGGAGATTCGGTGCTGATCCAGGGGCCATCCGGTTGTGGCAAGTCGACCCTGTTACGCACCCTGGCGGGTCTGTGGCCCTATGCCGAAGGGCAGATCAGTTTTCCGGCCAACGGTCGTGTGCTGTTCCTCAGCCAGAAGCCCTATCTACCCCTGGGCACTCTGCGCGAAGCGCTCTGCTACCCGCTCCCGCCCCAGGACGATAGCGTGCTGAGCCCACTGCTGGCCGAGGTAGGTCTGGAGCGTCTCGCCGCCCGGCTGGATGACAACGAGCCCTGGTCCCATATCCTGAGTGTGGGTGAGCAACAACGCATCGCCTTTGCCCGCGCCCTGCTGGTTAAACCAGCCCTGCTGTTTATGGATGAAGCCAGCTCGGCGCTGGATGAAAGCAGCGAAGCGACCCTCTATGCTCTACTCAAGGCTCGGCTGCCTGCGACTATTCTGGTCAGTGTTGGCCACCGCAGCACCTTGCAGCCGTTCCATAGCCGTCTGCTGCGCTGGCAAGAGGGCGGTCACTGGCAATTAGCTTAAAGAAGTCGCCAGGAAGGCGCTGCAGGGATGGCGCCGGGAGGCTGACCGGCGTCAGCTTCCTTCCGCTGGATGACCCCGCGCAGCGCTCGAACCTGGAGACAACGGATTGATACGAGATCCCCAAGGCTGTAGCCGCCCCCCGCACTACGGACCAGGAGCCATCCTGGTTCTGGGCTGTTGCATGCTGCTCGGCCTGTTGCCCAGTGCTCCAGCTCTGGCTAAACAACTGAGTTTCAGCCGGGATGGCTTGACGCTCAATTATCGCTGGCAGCCTCCCTCGAGCGCGGCACAAGGCGCCGCGCAAACTCAGGAGCCCCAGAGCCAAGAGACACAGAGCAAAGAGACGCAGAGCCTCAGCCTGACATTGCCAGAGCAGAGCGAGTTGCGTTTTTTTAGTGCCTGGCGTCCTGATGCGGCGCGTCGCACCCTCTATACCCGGCTACTGCGCAGTGCTCGTCAGCAGTGGCCCGAGGTGCGTTTCGAACTGAAACGACAAGATCCCTGGAGCCTGGCGATCCATACCCGGGATCCCGCCCAGTTGGCCAAGGTACAGCAGTGGCTGGCGAATGAAGAGAAAAGCCAGTTTGATCTCCTGCTCAAGGAGAACTATCTGATCGCCACCAGTGACCCTCTGGGTCAGGCCGGAATCAAACCGGATCATGTGCGCATCATAGACACCAGCAGCAGTGAGTTGGGGGATGTGGCGGAGGCCTTATTGCAAGCTGCAGGTGGCGAGCAGGTCGAGCCGCGACAGTTGCTGAATTTTTTGCTGGCGTTTGTGCAGTCCATTCCCTACGACCGCCTGCAAAGCAGCGGCGGACAACGGGGGACCGGTTATCTGCTACCGAAACAGGTGCTGGAAAATAATAGTGGCGACTGCGACAGCAAGGTGGCCCTGCTGGCGAGCCTGTGGCGCTACCTGAAGCCCGAAATTCCGCAAGTGCTGTTGTTTGTGCCCGACCATGCCCTGCTGGGCGTGGCCCTACCGGCCCAGGGGCAGGACGAGACGCTGGTCGCTGGGGGCTATTCGCTGCTATTGCTGGAGCCCACGGGTCCGGCCGAATTACCGGCCGGACAGATTGGTGAGCAGAGTCGACTCTATATCAAGACCGGCCGCTACATGGCCGAGCCGGTTCAGGCCACCGAGACAAACTCGACACCGAGCCGGTAAATCGGCTCATGGGGGGTCGCCCGGATCACCCGGGCTTGCGCCTGGAACGGTGGTAGCAAATTGCTGCTGGTCGCCAGACTGACCAGCAGTTCGTCCCCTTCCCGGATCCCGTCCTCCTCGACCTCGATGGACATACCATTGGCACTGAGATCACGACAGATCCCGGCCAACCGACGGTTGCCATGAATGACTGTCACCGGCGCATCAACCACCATGCGCATAAATGTTCGTCTTTCCTTACTATGGTCTGTCAGCACAGAGCCTCCTTATTGACACCATCAGCCGCCTTTGGCTGGTATTGTTCACAAAACGTTAATAGAATGAGGCCGTTTTCAAACGGGGTGCGGGCGTCCGCTGAGATCATACCCGCGAACCTGATCCAGGTAACACTGGCGGAGGAATTTGAGACGACATCGCCCCCTCCTCACGGAGAGGCGCAGATGGGACGCCTGCCGACACACATCACAAGGAGTCTCGACGTGCGCTCTCTACTCTTACTCTCCACCCTGCTCGCCACTACCACCGCCATGGCCAGCGAACCGCTGACCATCTACACCTATGACTCCTTTGCCTCGGATTGGGGTCCTGGTCCGAAAATCAAGCAAGCCTTCGAAAAACAGTGTGGTTGCCAGATCAATTTTGTGCCACTCGAAGACGGCGTGGCGATACTTAACCGGCTGAAATTAGAGGGGAAGCACACAAAAGCGGATCTGGTCATCGGCATGGATGAATCCATGTTGCCCGAGGCCCGTCGCAGCCAGCTGTTTGCCGCGCATCAGGTCGATATGACTCCGCTAGCACTTCCCGGCGGCTGGCAGGACGACACCTTCCTGCCCTTCGACTATGGCTACTTCGCCTTCGTTTACGATGGCAACAAATTGAAATATCCACCCAAGAGCCTGAGCGAGCTGGCCAGCCGCCCCGATCTGAAGATCATCTATGAAGATCCGCGCACCAGCACCCCGGGACAAGGCTTGTTGCTGTGGGTCAAGCAGACCCAGAGTGAGCAGGCCGCGGCGTACTGGCAACAGTTGGCCAAGAAAACGGTCACCGTCACCAAGGGCTGGAGCGAAGCCTACGGCATGTTCCTCAAGGGCGAAGCGGATCTGGTGCTCTCCTACACCACCTCGCCGGCCTACCACCGCCTGGCCGAACAGAAGCAGAACTATCATGCCGCCCTGTTTGAGGAAGGCCATTATCGCCAGGTGGAGGTTGCCGCCCAGCTCAAGAGTGCCCACCAGCCAGAACTCGCCGCCCGCTTTATGAAATTCATGCTCAGCGATGAGTTCCAGAGCCTGATCCCGACTGGCAACTGGATGTACCCGGTGACGAAGGTCGCCTTGCCTGCGGGCTTTAACCAGAACGAAACCCCGGTGAAAACGCTGAACTTTACCGAAGCCGAGATCGCAACCGGTCGCAAAGCCTGGCTGCACGAGTGGCGCGGAGCCGTGAGTCAGTAATGGTGTCCGGTCGAGCAGCATGAATTCACCGCTAGCCCATAAAGCCTGGTGGCTATCCGGCGCCGGGACGTTGCTACTGCTAGGCGTCTGCGGGCTGGGCCCCCTGCTGGCCTTGCTGCATGAGGGGGGGCTCGGCGCCGCCCCGCTGTGGCAGGATGCCTACCTGCGGCATGTGGTGCAGTTCAGTGTGCTGCAGGCCGGACTCTCCACCCTGTTGAGTCTGGGGCTGGCCATTCCGGTGGCGCGGGCCCTGCACCGCCGTCACTTTCCGGGGCGCGGTCTGCTATTGCGGCTGTTCGGCATCTCCCTGGTCTTGCCGGTCATCATAGCCCTGTTCGGGCTGGTCGCCGTGCATGGCCAACAGGGCTGGCTGCCACGACTGCTGGCGAATCTCGGTCTCCAGACCGGCTCCTATCTGTATGGGCTTGGCGGTATTTTGCTGGCCCATCTCTTTTTCAATATGCCACTGGCGGCGCGCTGGTTACTGTTTGCACTCGAAGCCGTACCGGCGGAAAACTGGCGCCTAGCCAGCCAGTTGGGCATGAAATCTGGAGCCCTGTGGCGATTGCTGGAGTGGCCTGCCCTGCGCGGGCAGCTGGCACCACTGGCCAGCCTGATCTTCGTGCTCTGTTTTTCCAGCTTCACCACTGTGATGGCGCTGGGTGGCGGCCCGGGCGCCACCACCCTGGAGGTCGCCGTCTACCAGGCGCTGCGCTTTGATTTCGAGCTGGATACCGCCGCCCAACTGGCACTCTGGCACCTGCTGTTGTGTGGCGCGGCGCTGGCCCTCCACCACCAGTTGGCTGCTCCGGCACCCGGTCAACAGCACAGATCCTCTCGGGCAAGCCGCCCCGATACCCGGCACTGGCTGGGGCTCGCCGTCGATTGCTTCTGGTTGAGCCTAGCTCTGCTGTTGTTTATCCCGCCGCTGTTGGCCATCGTCACGGCCGGGCTCAAACCGCAGCTATGGCAAGCTCTCACCTCACACCAGCTCTGGGCCTCACTGCTCACCTCGCTGCAGATTGGGTTGGGTGCCAGCCTGTTGGCTTGTGCACTCAGTCTAGGGTTGCTATTCAGCAGCCGGCATCTGCGGCAACGGCTTGGCCGGCCCCATGCCGCCACCCTGCTGGAATCCTCGGGCTCGCTGATCCTGCTGATCCCGACCGCGGTGCTGAGCACCGGGCTGTTCATCCTGCTACTGCCGGTGGCCGACGTGTTCGGCTTGGGGTTCTGGCTGGTGATGCTGCTCAATGGCCTCGCCTGTTTGCCCTATACGGTTCGCACCCTGCAACCGGCGCTACAACAAGCGGTACTGCGCTACGATCGTCTGGCCATGAGCCTGGGACTTCACGGCTGGAGTCGCTGGCGCTATCTGGAGTGGCCGCTGTTGCGTGCCGCATTGGGTCGGGCTATGGCGCTGGCGGCCATCTTCTCGCTGGGGGATCTGGGTGCCGTGGCCATGTTTGGCAGTGACGAATTGCAGACCCTGCCCTGGTTGCTGTTTCAGCAACTGGGCAGTTATCGCCTGGATGATGCCGCCGCCACCGCCTTGTTATTATTGCTGCTTTGCACCGGTCTGCTGTGGCTGGTCGAGCGCGGATTTGGAGATCCCCGATGAGCGCCCCCCCCGAGACAATTCCAGCTCCGGTTGCTGCCCCCGCACCTGCACCACAAGCAGCGAGCGACCAGGCCCTGCATTGTCAGAACCTGACGTTGACCCGTGACGGCGAGCAATTCCGTTTCAGTTTCGATCTACGACCCGGCGAGCTGCTGGTGCTGGTTGGCCCCAGTGGCGCCGGCAAGAGCACCCTGCTCGACTTGCTCGGCGGCTTTATCGCCGCCGATAGCGGAGCGTTACTCTGGCAACATCAACCCTTGCAGTCGCTGCCGCCAGCCGAGCGCCCATTCACCACACTGTTCCAGAGTCACAACCTGTTCGACCATCTAAGCGTGCGGCAGAATATCGGTTTGGGCGTGCGCCCTGATTTGCGCCTCAGCGCCGAGCAGTGGCAGCAGGTGCATACGGCAGCCGAGCGCCTGGGATTGAGCGAATTCCTCTCCCGTCTGCCGCCCCAACTCTCCGGCGGGCAGCAACAACGGGTGGCGTTGGCCCGGTCGCTGGTGCGGCAACGGCCGTTTCTGCTGCTGGACGAGCCCTTCTCGGCACTGGATCCGGCGCTACGCCACGAGATGTTGCGCGAAGTGCAGCAACTGGCCCATCAGCAACAGATTGGCATACTGCTGATCTCCCACCATCCGGAAGAGGCGCGCGGAGTCGCCGATCGTATCGCCCTATTGCAAGCTGGCGAGATCCGCTTTTGCGGTGCCGTCAGCGAACTGGATAACGCGACCAATAACGACATGGCCCTCTATCTCGGCCGTCGGAGCTGAGCTGGATAACCTAGCCAACGACATGGCCCACTCTACTGTTCTCGGCCGCCGGAGCTAAGCTGGATAACCTAGCCAACGACATGGCCCACTCTACTGCTCTGGGTCGCCGGAGCTGAGCTGGATAACTCCAGCAACAACAACATGGCCCGCTATTTCAAGCGGGCCATGGTAACCATGCAGGAATAAACGTCCGCGCTAAAACTAGAGGTTCTCTTCAGCAAACGAGGCCAGACGACTGCGCACCACACCGTTGAGATAGATGTTGGCGCTGCCTTCGAAATCCTTGAAGCGCTCGACGATATAGGTCAACCCCGAGGTGACAGGGCTTAAGTAGGTGGAATCGATCTGCGCCAGGTTCCCGGAACAGACCAGCTTGGTCCCCTCACCACAGCGGGTAATGATGGTTTTGAGTTGGGACGGAGTCAGGTTCTGGCACTCATCCAGCAGCACAAAGGTATTCTGCAGACTGCGGCCACGCATGAAGTTGACCGATTTGAACTGGATATTGGCCTTGTCCATGATGTACTGCAGCGAACTCTCCTTACTGACATCGTGCTTGTGCAGCACCTCCAGAGTATCGGTCACCGCCGCCAGCCAGGGCAACATCTTCTCCTCCTCGGTACCGGGCAAGAAGCCGATGCTCTCGGCAATCTCCGGCGTGTTGCGGGTGACTATGATGCGATCGAAGATGCCACGTTCAATCACCAGCTCCAGCGCCGCCGCCATCGCCAGCAAGGTCTTGCCGCTGCCGGCCGGCCCAGTCAGGATCACCAGATCCAGGGTCGGATCCAGCAAGGCATCCAGTGCCATGGCCTGGAATATGTTCTTCGGACTCACTCCCCAGGCATGACGCCCCATCAAACGTTCACGGCTGAGATCCTTGATCTGTAACCGCCCGGCTTCACGGCCATGCACACGCCCGGCAAAGCTGTCCGAATCATCGATCAGATACTGATTGATATGGGTGTTGCTCACCAGCGTCTCATCCACCCAGTGGAATACATCCCGCCCGCTGGAGACGCTCTCGCATTCACCGACCTGGTCCCAGAATTGTCCCTCGATGGTCTGGAACCCCTTGGCCAGCAGGCGAATATCATCAATCAGCTGATCGGTACGATAATCTTCAACCCGCTTGAGCCCGGCCCCCTTGGCCTTGAGCCGCATATTGATATCTTTGGTGACCAGCACCACGGTGCGGCCGGGGAACTTCTTCTGCAAGAAGAGGGCGGCATTGATGATGCGGTTGTCATTCTCCTTGTTGGTGAAGACTTCCTCCCCTTCCGGCAGATGATGGTCGGCAAAGATGGCGAGACGTCCGGTACAGTTCTCGCCCACCCGATTCCCCAGATAGATGCCTTCGGCAATCTGCTCCGGGGTGGCATCGCGGAACACATCTTCCATGGTGCGGATTGCTACCCGCGCCTCGCGGCTGACATCTTTCTGGCGATCCTTGATGTTGTCGAGCTCTTCGAGCACCGTCATCGGCACTATGACGTCGTGTTCTTGAAACGAGTAAATGGCGAGGGGTTCGTGCAGCAGAACATTGGTATCGAGAACATAGAGTTTACGATCGTCGCTCTCCATAGGCAGCCTCCTTGGACGGCTAGGTAATCCGGTTGATGACACACACATGTCAGTTAAAGCACAACCAGATGACAGGGCTATGACTCCACCCTACGCCGCCGTTCACAAAGCTGCAACACAGCATCCACAGTTTGAGTTGTCGCTCCCGTTTCATCGCTAATTCCCGGTAAGCACTCAGGATGGGGGCTTGTCCGGGAGTCCCCCGCCATCACCAGTTGCCACCCGCGCATGCAGCAGTAAACCTCCCTTCCGCACGGAAGGAAAATTTCCATGCGGAATATAAATCTGCGGAAATAAATTTCACCGCTATTTTATTCGACAAAACAAATCAAAAGGATAAAATACAACCAATATTATTCGGGCTCTGTGCTCAGAAGTCTGCCTGGATCTGCCACCTCATCGAGAAGAATGTATGTCTGTTATCCCCATGAAGCTGGCCATCGATGATGGCTCCACCAATGTTAAAGTCAGCTGGATTGAACAGGGCACGCTGAAGACCATAGTGTCGCCCAACTCGTTCCGCAAAGACTGGAAAAGCGCCGCCCTGCTCAAGGGACAGAAGGTGTTCAACTACACCATAGGCACCACCAAATATACCTATGACGCCACCTCGGATAAGGCGTTATCCACCACCCATATCGAGTACCAGTACGACGATCTGAATCTGCTCTCCGTGCACCATGCCCTGTTGCAGACCGGCTTGACCCCTTGCCCGGTACATATCATCGTCACCCTGCCGATCACCGAATATTACAACCCGGATGATTGCCAGAAGAACGAGTCCAAGATCGAGGCCAAGCGCCGGAATCTGATGCGCGACATCAGCCTGAACAAGGGTGAGCTATTCCAGATTGTTGATGTGGATGTCATGCCGGAGAGCCTGCCGGCGGCCCTGTCCCATCTGCTGAACGCCAACTGCAATGAATTTACCAAATCCCTGGTCATCGACTGCGGCGGCACCACTCTGGATATGGGCGTCGTAGTCGGCGAGTTTGACGATGTATCGGCCATCTACGGCAACAACGAGATCGGCGTCTCCATGGTGACCGATGCGGCGCGCAAAGCGCTGGCCGCGGCTGACAGCGACTCTAGCTATCTGGTGGCCAATGAGCTGATCAAGCGCCGCCACGATATGGCTTTCTTACAGAGCGTGGTCAACGATGAAGCCAAGATCCCCGGCATCCTGACCAAGATCGAGACCAAGATCCGCGAGTTAGGGGATCAGGTTGCCTATGAGGCCAAGAAGTTTGCCAAGAATCCGAACCGTGTCTATCTGGTGGGCGGTGGCGCCTCTCTGATTGCCGATGCCATTCGTTCAGCCTATACCACGCTCGGTGAGCGGGTCGTGTTGCTGGATAACCCGCAAAGTGCACTATCCCGCGAGATCTGCCTCTACCATGCCGATGAAGCCGCCCACGCGGTCAGCTCGCCGGTGCTGCTCGAGGTAGGTGATGAGTAATGGCGTGGCCAGAAAACTGAATCTGGCCCTCTACCTCAACCCGGAGACCTCGGAAGCCGACCGCTTTGCGGTCGGAGCCCTGCGCGAGTGGTACGACAAGGCCAAGCGCAGCCATCCGGATCGCACCTCCCTGGAGATGGTGGTACGGCTGTTTCATCGCGATATCTATCTGGCCGGACTCTATGTCCATCTGCTCAATCCGCGGCTGAGCCGTAGCCTGTCGGTGGCACTGGATCCCGAAAATCTGACATCCACCGCCTTCTGGCGCCAGTTGCATGCCTGTGGTCTGAGTGACGATGGCAGTGAAGCCAGTACCGCCGAAGAAGCGCTGTTTTCGCCATCCCAGCTGACCCAGTTGCAGCAGCTGCTGGCCGAGCAGAATGCCCATATCGTCGCGGTCCAGCAGGAGCTGCAACAGTTACGGCAGTTGGCGGACAACCAGGCGCGCCAGCTCAAGCGCTTGCAAGGGCAGCAAAGTTCCGCAGCTCCGGACTCTGGGGCTCAAGGCTCAGGAACCCAGATCAGTGAAAGCAAGGGGATAAGTCTCGAAAGCACGGACTTGAGCGAGCTGATGCCGCCGAGCGCACAGTTGAAAAAAATCAAACAAAAGGGGCTGTTTTGACAGCCCCTCTGTTGTGCCTGTTCAGTGCTGGTTTGCCAGCTCAGTGCGAGTGGTACCGGGAATCAACGCAACGGATGGTCCAGGCTAATCAGCCACAAGGCGGAGCTGGCACCCTCACCGGTGAGCGGTTTGAAGCTCAGGCTACTGGCGACCGGCTTGCCCTCCAGCAGAAGTGTGCCGCTGCCATCCGTACTGTAATCGGTCGGATCCTTGGCCTCCCCAACCGCCTCCTTCACCTTGACTCCGAGGCCGAAATCATTGTCGCTGGTCACGGCGAGCGTCTTGCCATCAACCAGGGTTAATCCTTCCGCTTTTTCAGCACTCCAGCCCAGGGATTGCAAGTCCACCAGCAGCTGCTTACCCACCGGAACCACGCCTGCCGCCTGCAGTGCATCGGCATCGGCGTACTCCAGCGCCTTGTTGGCAATCAACTGCCCACTCAAGTCCGTAGCCTTGGCCAGATCCAGACGATAGATGCGGTTGTGCATCTGCTTGTCTTTATCCTTGCCCTGCTCGATCACCAGCAGGGTCTGCTCATCGACCGCGACCAGATCCCCAATCTTGGCATCCTTGTTTTTCTTGTAGAAACCGGATTCCAGCGGATAAGCCAGCATGCGGGTGTTGCCGGTTTGCGGATCCAGCTCCAGCAGGCGGATAAAGGTCGCCGACTTGGCGGTCTTCCCGTCGATATCCAGGGTGCTTTGCACGGCTGCGATGATCTTGCCCGACGGCAGACGCGCTATCCCTTCAAATCCACGGTTCGGCTGACGCCACGCCAACACCGAGGGTAAACCACCCGCGACCTGTTGTTCACCCGCTTGCGCATCGGGTCCAAACTGCTTGAGGATCTTGCCCTGCCCATCGACGTGGATCAGAAACGGGCCATATTCGTCACACAGCCAGAAGCCCCCCTGACCATCAGGGACCAGCCCTTCGGTATCCAGCCCCCGGCTATCGGTCAGAGCAATCGGCTGCAAGGCATCATTCAAGGCCATTTCACCGGTCGCGCCCACGGTTCCCGGCTGCAGCGGCAGACCATGAATGGAGCCTTTGCCATCGTGCAGCAACACCGGATGGCTCGCCTTGGCCTTACCGTCCTTGACCGTGACGGTCATCCACTGCGGCACGAAGTCCGGGCGGATAAAAATTTTGCTTTCCCGGGTCTGCCCTGCAGTGGTCCATTGCGGCGCATCGGCATTGGGACCCCGATCGGTCAGGGCGACAAATTGCAGGGCACCATCGGAGGTTTTGCCAACAAAGCTCAATCCGGAGCCCAACCCGATGGGCAACCCATCCGGAAATTGACTGGCCGCTTGCCCCTGATAGGTCAAATGACCGTCAGCTGGCAACTCGATGGCTAATTTGGCCAGCACCTGGGGAGCGGCTTGCGCCGCTGTGACCAAGCCGCTGGTTGCCATGCTGCTGATGGCCAACAGCGACACCAGCAAGGCTGGAGTTGCCGTTTTTTTCACTCCGCCATGACGGGCCGAGACCACCAGGGAGGAGAGAGAGTGTTTCGAGGTTACAAAGCGCATGCATGAGTCCTGAACGCTGAATTGAGATACCGGAAGGGCAAGCGTAAAGCGCCAGGATGAATATTCGGTGACAAGCCGATGGCAGAGGAATGACAAGCCGGCGCAGAATCCAAACCAATTCAACCCGTTACAGACAAACGTTTTTACCCGCGTCAGCACTGGCCCCGAGCCATGTAAAAAAATCGCCTTACATCACGCTTTTGTGTAGAATACGCGCCCACTCGGATGGGCATCCGGGTCTTGTCTTCAAGGGTATTTCTGCAAAGTTCATTTGATGGTCTGTGCACTTCGGTGGTGCCAGCACTCCGAGTAGATTTTGCGAAATTCCCCCTGGAACCTTTAGAGGACAACGAAGAGATGGAAAACACTCGACCGATCCGCCGCGCCCTGCTGAGCGTCTCTGACAAGACCGGCATTGTGGAGTTTGCCCGCGCCCTGCAAGCCCGAGGCGTAGAACTGCTCTCCACTGGCGGAACCGCTCGCCTGCTGGCCGATGCTGGCCTGCCGGTAACCGAAGTCTCCGATTACACCGGCTTTCCCGAAATGATGGATGGCCGCGTCAAGACCCTGCACCCTAAGGTTCATGGCGGCATCCTGGGCCGTCGCGGCATCGATGACGGCATCATGAGCCAGCATGGCATCAGCCCCATCGATCTGGTCGCCGTCAATCTCTATCCCTTCGCCGCCACCGTCGCCAATCCGGATTGCTCCCTGGCTGATGCCATCGAAAACATCGATATTGGTGGCCCGACCATGGTGCGCTCCGCGGCCAAGAACCACAAAGATGTCACCATTGTGGTCAACGCCCGTGACTATGACCGCGTCATCGACGAGATGGACAGCAACGACAACTCCCTGAGCTACGCCACCCGGTTTGATCTGGCTATCGCCGCCTTCGAGCACACCGCCGCCTATGACGGCATGATTGCCAACTACTTCGGCACCAAGGTGCCAAGTTACGGCGTCATTGATGAAACCAGTAGCGACTCCAAGTTCCCGCGCACCATCAACTTCCAGTTCATCAAGAAGCAGGATATGCGCTACGGCGAGAACGCTCACCAAGCCGCCGCCTTCTATGTGGAAGCCGATGTCAAGGAGGCCTCGGTTTCTACCGCTACCCAGCTGCAAGGCAAGGCGCTCTCCTACAACAACATCGCCGATACCGATGCCGCCCTGGAGTGCGTCAAGCAGTTCATCGACCCGGCCTGTGTCATCGTCAAGCACGCCAATCCCTGCGGTGTCGCCCTGGGTGACGATATCCTGCAAGCCTATGACCGCGCCTACAAGACGGATCCGACCTCGGCCTTTGGCGGTATCATCGCCTTCAACCGCGAGCTGGATGCGGCCACTGCCGAAGCTATCGTCAGCCGTCAGTTTGTCGAAGTGATCATTGCCCCGGCCGTTACCGCCGAAGCCCGCGACGTGGTGGCCAAGAAGGCCAATGTGCGCCTGCTGGAGTGTGGTTTCTGGACCGGCAAGAGCGAGGGTGTCGACGTCAAGCGCGTCAACGGCGGCCTGCTGGTGCAAGACCGCGATCAGGGCATGGTCAGCCTGCGCGACCTGAAAGTGGTCAGCAAGCGTCAACCCACCGAGAAAGAGCTCGAAGAGCTGCTGTTCTGCTGGAAGGTCGGCAAGTTCGTCAAGTCCAACGCCATCGTCTACACCAAGAACGGCCAGACCATCGGCATCGGTGCCGGTCAGATGAGCCGCGTCTACTCCGCCAAGATCGCCGGCATCAAGGCTGCCGATGAAGGTCTGGAAGTCCAGGGCTCGGTCATGGCCTCCGATGCCTTCTTCCCGTTCCGCGACGGTATCGACGCGGCGGCAGAAGCCGGCATCAGCTGCGTCATCCAGCCGGGTGGCTCGATGCGTGATCAGGAAGTGATCGATGCGGCCGACGAGCACGGCATGGTGATGGTCTTCACCAACATGCGTCACTTCCGCCATTAATCACGAACCGGCCGCTCTTTGAGCGGCCTTGTTTGCTTCAGATGTCGAGCCTTCGGTGAAACATCTCCCCCGAATTGCAGACGGGCCCCGCACAGAGCAGAGCCCGTTCAGAGGATGGAACAGAATGAAAGTATTAGTGATCGGTAACGGCGGCCGTGAACACGCCCTGGCCTGGAAGGCAGCGCAATCGCCACTGGCCGAGAAAATCTTCGTAGCACCGGGTAACCCGGGTACCGCGCGGGAAGCCAAGGTGGAAAACGTCGCCATCAGCGCCACCGACGTCCCGGCTTTGGTCGCCTTCGCCCAGAAAGAACAAATTGGCCTGACGATCGTTGGACCGGAAGCGCCGCTGGTGATCGGGGTTGTGGATGCCTTCCGCGCCGCCGGTCTGACCATCTTCGGACCGACTCAGGCCGCCGCCCAACTCGAAGGCTCCAAGGCCTTCACCAAGGACTTCCTGGCTCGCCAACAGATCCCGACCGCCGAATACCAGAACTTCACCGAAGTAGAGCCAGCGCTGGCCTATCTGCGGGAAAAAGGCGCCCCTATCGTCGTCAAGGCCGATGGCCTGGCCGCCGGTAAGGGCGTGATCGTCGCCATGACGCTTGAAGAAGCCGAGGATGCAGTACGTGACATGCTCTCCGGCAACGCCTTTGGCGACGCCGGCAGCCGCGTAGTCATCGAAGAGTTCCTCGATGGCGAAGAGGCCTCCTTCATCGTCATGGTCGATGGCCAGAATGTGCTGCCGATGGCCACCAGCCAGGATCACAAGCGGGTCGGCGATGCCGATACCGGCCCCAATACCGGCGGCATGGGTGCCTATTCTCCAGCTCCTGTGGTCACCCCGGAAATCCATCAGCGCGTCATGGAGCGCATCATCATGCCAACCGTGCGTGGCATGGCGGCCGAAGGTAACGTCTACACCGGCTTCCTGTACGCGGGGCTCATGATCGATGCGGCGGGCAACCCCAAGGTGATCGAGTTCAACTGCCGCTTCGGTGACCCGGAAACCCAACCCATCATGCTGCGCATGCAATCCGATCTGGTGGAGCTCTGCCTGGCTGGTTGTGCCGGTGAACTGAACCAAAAAGAAGCCCTCTACGACAGCCGCGCCGCCGTCGGTGTAGTGCTAGCCGCCGCCAACTATCCGGGTGACCCGCAAAAAGGCGATGTGATCCACGGGCTGGATGCCGGCAACAATATCGACGTCAAGCTGTTCCAGGCTGGTACCGCCGAGCAGAATGGTCAGGTGGTCACCAACGGCGGCCGCGTGCTGTGCGCGACCGCGCTGGGCCATACCGTACTGGAAGCCCAGCAACAGGCCTATGAGCTGGCCAAGCAGGTCAGCTGGGACGGCATGTTCTACCGGAACGACATCGGCTATCGCGCCATCGCCCGTGAGCAAGCGCAATAATAGTCAATAGATCCATCCCTCATCATCAAGGCAGCCATCTGGCTGCCTTTTTTACGCCGTAATTTTTAGCCGAATATCTGGCAAACCCCGCCAACAAACAGAAATAGAAGCAGGGACTAGGCGCACGGGAAGACGAAATAACTATCCACTGGAAACTCGGTTGCTTATCTCCATTCTGATTAGATACTGAAAATTTGTTACGGAATTTTATTTCAATTTATGAAAGCCTTTTCATAAATTTAACAGTTGAGCCAGCTCGCAACTTTCAAATTTGCTTTGATGACGACAAAAAGCAAACCGCTTGAAAACGTTTCCGTATCACATATTTAAGCCCTCGACCCTCCTATAGTGCGCGCCACTGTGTATGGATCTGCGCTTTCATGCTCCTTCGAAAGCAGAAAAAAATCCAACGCATGTCTTCCAAGTTTCACGCGATCAACAAGACTCCGTAAAACCTCAAAAAGGAAACGAAGGTATGGACTTCAGATTTAAAAAACTCGCCTGGTATGTGATGCCCAGCGTCGTCGCACTGGCTCTGGCCGGTTGTGGCTCCGATAACGACAGCAACACCACCTACACCCCCAGCAATCCAGCCGCGACTCTGCCGACCGTCACCAATCTAGAGACTCCGACTGAAATTTATGCAGATGGTGCTATTCCTGCTAACACCATGGTACTTAGCCTGGTAGATCAGAAGAGCATCATAGCGGCTACCACCAAGGGTCGTGCGGCAAGTGCCAGCGATTACGCCGGTTACAACCTCTACATCTGGAACGATGCCAACTGCGCCGGTGTGGCCGATGGTGCCACCTCCAGTAGCTGGGACGATGTCAGCAAGACTCCGACCAAAGTGGATAGCTACGGTCCGTACTGGGAAATCCCCGTCAATCCAAATGGCGATCCTGCCTGTATCAACGTCATAGTCCGTGATGCCAACAAGAACAAGATCAGTGGAAACAGCGACCTGCATATTTCACTGAGCGATCTTCAGCAATCGCTGATCGCCGGTGGCGAACTGTTCGACACCCGCGCCTTGGCTTTTGACAAAGTACCAGAGCAAACCGTTGGTATCTCGGGAGCTGCAGCCCATTTGATCGATGCCAATACCATCGTCTGGGAAGGCGCCAAAGACGCCGCCTATGCCAACCTCTACTACGATGTCGATGGCGGCATTGAGGCCGGAGCTGATAACAAGCTGAGCTTTGACAAGCGCTTCGATCTGAAAAAGACCACGCTGACCGATGCCCAACTGGCCATTCTCGATGCCAAGGATCGCAAGCTCAAAGAGTGGACTGCTTTCTCCCTGCCATCAGGTGTGGACATCAAGACCCTGCTCAAGGGTGAGTTGATCGCCGTCTCCACCGACAGCAAGGGTATCATCGACAGAGGCACCAAGGTGCAAACTGCCAAGGCTCTGGATGCCGTCTACGCCGATAAGGCCTCAACTCTGGAATACGGTGCCATCGTCTCCGATTCTGGCGTGAACTTCCGCCTGTGGGCCCCGACCGCGCAAAGCGTCAAGGTTGTTATCTACAACGCCAACAAGGAAGCAGTCAGCACCAATGACATGACTTTCGACAGCGCCAGCGGCTCCTGGAGCTATGCCGGTGCCGCCGATCTGAAGGGCATGTACTATCGCTACCAGATGACAGTTTATCATCCGCTGACCCGTAAGCTTGAAAGCTATGAAGTCACCGACCCCTACTCGCTGAGCCTCTCCATGAACTCCGAGTACAGCCAAGTGGTCGATCTGAATGATGCCGATCTGAAGCCGGAAGGTTGGGACACACTGAAGGCACCACACGCCCAAACCACACCTGCTGATGTGGCCAAAACTGTGGTGTATGAATCTCATGTTCGCGATCTGACCGCTTTTGATACCGAAGTACCAGCGGCCGAACGCGGCAAGTATGTGGCGCTGACCGAAGAGAACTCACTGGCCGTCAAACATCTGAAGGAGCTCTCTGCTGCTGGCGTTACCCATCTGCAGATCCTGCCAGCCTTCGATATCGCCACCATCAACGAAGATCCGGCCAAGGTCGCCAACCTGGATGATAAGTTCAGCAAGCTGTGCGACGTCAATACCAACGTAGCCAACAGCGACAAGTTCAAGGCCAACTGCAGCGGTGACAGCACAGTCGCCGAAGTGATGGCCACCCTGGACAAGGATGGCGAAGATCGTCAAGAGCTCAACCGTATGGTTGCTGATACTGACTCCTTCAACTGGGGCTATGATCCATTCCACTACACCACGCCGGAAGGTTCCTACTCCACCAATCCGGATGGCACCGCGCGTATCCTCGAATTCCGCAAGATGGTCAAAGCCATCAAGGAAAATATCGGCATGAACGTGGTGATGGATGTGGTCTATAACCACACCAACGAATCAGGCCTCGGTAACAAGTCAGTACTCGACAAGGTCGTGCCTTGGTACTACCAACGTCTGGATGAAACCTCTGGCGATGTCACCACCTCGACTTGCTGCTCTAACACGGCACCGGAACACGCCATGTTTGCCAAGCTGATGGATGACTCCCTGGTTACCTGGACCAAAGATTATAAGATCGACGCCTTCCGCTTCGACATCATGGGCCATCATCCGAAGGCGCAAATGGTCGATGCACTGGCCAAGGTCAAGGCCGTCGCACCTGAGATGTACTTCTACGGTGAAGGCTGGAACTTCGGTGAAGTCGCCGATGACGCCCGCTTCGAACAGGCACGTCAGGCTCACCTGGGCGGCACCGGCATCGGCTCCTTCTCGGATCGTCTGCGCGACGCCGTTCGTGGTGGTAGCCCGTTCGATGGTGGTGACGGCATCCGGAGCAGCCAAGGTTTCGGCAACGGCGCCTATGTACTGGCCAATGAAAAAGAAGGCGTCACTGAAGACAGCGCTCGCCATCTGGCCGAGCTGACCATGCTGGGCATGGCCGGTAACCTGAAGGACTTTGTCCTGGTCGACCGTGAAGGCGTTCCAACCAAGGGTGAAGACATCGACTACAACGGTCAGAAGGCTGGTTATGCCAACGACCCGATTGAAATCCAGAACTATGTCTCTAAGCACGACAACCAGACCATCTTCGACATCATTGCTTACAAGGCCGCCGAAGATGCATCTCTGGATACCCGTGTTCGTATGCAGGGTCTGTCGCTGGCGACCGTGCTGCTGGGTCAAGGTACCGCCTTCGATCAACAGGGCTCCGAGCTGCTGCGCTCCAAGTCCTTCGAACGCGACTCCTACGACTCTGGCGACTGGTACAACAAGGTCGACTACACCAAGCAAGACAACAACTACGATGTCGGTCTGCCACGCAAGGATAAGGATGGCGGCAACTACGATCTGATCAAGGCGGTCAAGGATGTGGCTGGTAAGCCAGGTGCAGCCGAGATTGCTCAGATGGATAGCTTCTACAAAGAGCTGGCCAGCCTGCGTCAATCTTCCCCGCTGTTCACCCTGGGAACTGGCACCGAAGTCATGAAGCGGGTCGACTTCCGCAACGTGGGTCCGGAGCAAACCACGGGTCTTATCGTCATGACCATTGACGATGGCATCGGTCAAACCGATCTGGACAAAACCACTGATGGTATCGTGGTTGTGGTCAATGCCACCGCAGACACCCAGACTGCCGGTAGCTTCCAGGATGGCAATGGTGCCGACATCGCCCTGAGCGGTTATGAGCTGAGCAGCATCCAGTCTGATCTGGGTACGGCCTCCATCGGTAATGGCGCCACCTTCGCCAATGGTGAGTTCAGCGTTCCAGCCTGGTCTGTGGCAGTGTTTGTCAAGCCGCAAGGCTCTGCACAAGGCGCTGGTCTGCCGGTCAGCAAGAAGCAGGATCCATCCACCATTGAACCCTTTGATGTGCCTGTCTATCTGCGTGGTAGCTTGGTTGGATCATGGGGCGCCGACACGACGAACCAGTTCACCTTTACCGGCGCTAACTACAGTTACGAATTCTCTACTGACGTAACTGAAGACATGTTTGGCAGCAAAGAAGTGAAAGTGGCCGATGCCAACTGGAGCTCCGTGAACTACGGTGTATGTACCGCTGGTGACAAGCTGGTGGTGGGTACTCCACTGACCCTGTGTACTGGTGACGCAGCCAAGGGCAACGTGGCTCTCGATGTAGCCAAGGTCGGAACCTACCACTTTGTCTTCCGTGTGGTTGACAAAGACAGCCCAACCCTGACTCTGGCGATTGATGAACCAGCCGCAGCTTGTGAGCTGCTGCCTGATTCAACAGAAGCTGCTACTCTGGGTGAGACCAAACTGGCACTGCGTGGTAACCACTCTGGCTGGGCCTGGGATGCGGCCTATCAGCTGACCTATAAGGGTAGCGGTATCTATGAAACTAAGGTGTCCGGTGTTGACCTGTCCGGAGGCTTCAAGATTGCAGCTGATACCACTAACTGGGATCCGCAATTCTTTGCAACCTCTGGTGGTAAGCTGGTAGCACCAATGGCAGCTGATACCGTCTATGAAGCCTACGGCCGCTTCGGTGGTGAGGGTACCGATCCAGGTAACAACACCATGACCCTGGGTGCAGGCAACTGGCTGTTCCGCCTGAAGCTGGATACCACTGCAGAAATGACTGGAGCTGGCGTCAAGGGAACCATCGACGTTTGCCAACTGCCGTAACACATCAAGATTTCATTCTTGAACTACAACCGGGGCCTAGTGCCCCGGTTTTTTATTGTCACTCAATGCCATTTCTGAACCCTGGCTATACCAGCCAGCAGAAAGCACTGCCTTACCGCCCACAAACATCGCTTGGGGCTTGAATGGCGGAAGATGAGACCTAGACTACTCGAGTCCATCAGGAATATGTGACAGCAACGGCCATGGATGCAGACGAAATCGCGAGTCAACTGCCGCACGATTTCTCCGGCTATCCATCAACCACGCTGAACACGCTTGTAGGTCCCGGCTGTCATCAAACAATCCGGAATACCGCAACGCGGAGGAGACCTGATGAGACAATCATTGATTGAAATAAGTAGCCGCATGCTGTTTACCGAATACTTGCAGCATCTGAACATTCGCGTGCCCAATCTGCAGCAGGAGTGGGTGTATACCCGCGAAAAACAGGTACTAGCCTGTATCCGTGTCGGAGCTGAGCAACCGCGTTTCTTTATCCAGGCTTCCGGCATGACGAGAAAGTCCTAACGTCTGATTAACGGTCCGATATTTGCCTTAATAGGCCTGCGACTCGAGGCCTGTAGTGACACGCAACCATGCGACCACAACCGCCCAAGTCTTTCCTGCTCCGCCTCTCCGCAGCTACAGAGCCCTGAAATAGACTTTCCTGGCACTTCTTGGCCAGTTTCTTTGACCGCGGAGTAAATTTGCGGTTCAATGCGCGCAATTAATGATGAAATTGAACCGGCTTCAGCCTTCGGCGATCAAACCGCTGCCGGCGAAGCTAGCCATTTTATCTGGGCGCAGCGATGGCAATTCATGCCGATGCGTCACCTTCAGCCGCACACCTTCAGGCATTTTATGAGCGAGAAACAAGAAAACAATCCGTTACACGGCATCACGCTGGAGAGCCTGCTCTCGGAACTGGTCAGCCTTTATGGTTGGCAAGGGTTGGCAGAACGCCTGCCGATCAACTGCTTCAGCCATGAGCCCAGCATGAAATCCAGCCTGAGTTTCTTGCGTCGCACCTCCTGGGCTCGTCAGAAAGTAGAAGCACTCTATCTGGCCAGCCAAGACAGCAGCCTGATGAATGCGGAAGTACCAGTGTCTGATGAACCCCGCAAGATCATGAGTCGTCCTCAGGCTACTGGACGCAAACAAGGTGAGCGTCGTCCACGTCAGGGATATGGCACGGATCGCCCGCTCCGCGCTGACGGCGACCAGCCACACGCAGAACGCAGCCCTCGTTGGGATGGCGATCGTCCGCAAGGAGAACGTCGTCCACGTCGTGATGGTGACCGTCCGCAGGGTGAGCGTTCCTCACGCCCTTATGGTGATCGCCCGCAAGGTGAGCGTGGCCCACGTCGTGATGGTGACCGCCCGCAAGGCGAGCGCAGCTCACGCCCCTATGGCGACCGCCCACAAGGTGAGCGTGGCCCACGTCGTGATGGTGACCGCCCACAAGGCGAGCGCAGCTCACGCCCCTATGGCGACCGCCCGCAAGGTGAGCGTTCCTCACGCCCTTATGGCGACCGCCCGCAAGGTGAACGCGGCCCACGTCGTGATAGTGACCGCCCACAAGGCGAGCGCAGCTCTCGTCCTTATGGCGATCGCCCACAAGGTAATCGCGGCCCGCGTCGTGATGGTGACCGTCCGCAAGGTGAACGTTCCTCACGCCCTTATGGCGACCGCCCGCAAGGTGAACGCGGCCCACGTTCTTATGGCGATCGTCCTGCACGCCCTTATGGTGATCGACCCAATGAACGGGGTGCGCGCTCCCAGGGTGAGCGGATCTTCCGCAATGACAATGACCCGGTACAACGGGAGCGTGCGCTGCAGCAACAAGAGGGGCAACGCCGCCAGGGGGGTGAACGGGGCGAACACTTCCCGCGTTCAGGCGAACGGCAGCACGGCCGCGATCATCAGCATGGTCGTCCACAACACAGTCAGCGCCCAGCGTCACCGCGGCCAAGCAAACCCAGCACTGGGACGTCCCCTTGGGGTACCCCGAAAAAGAAAAAGGAACAGGATGCCGAGTAAGTCGGCAACCTGGACAGTGGATAGCAGATGGCTCTGAAAATTAAATACCATTTCAACGGCAAACCGCGTCTCATCAATTTTGCCAATGATAAATATCACGACATCTATGAAGCGATGGCGGCGGCGGAAGGGATCGACTTGCGGCAGTTTCTGGCGATGGAAAAACAGATCGCCGCACTGACTCGTGACAAGAGCGCCAGTAAAGATTATCGGGATAACGAATTTCTACGCTTCGGTTTCAGCGAGATTGAAGTGATTAAAGAGTGATGTTCACCATCCTGTGCCAAGGCCACCGTTCGGTGGCCTTGGTTTTTGGCAAGCTATGATTCCCCCTCGCAAGCCACACCAGATTAGCGACGAAAGTTGAATGGCGGCTTCGCCAGGATCAGATCACTGCGTGCGCTGGCGCAGCAGGTCAGAATCAAACCATCCTCACGTTGCGTCGCGCTAAGCCCGGGCACCTGAGGCTGCTCGACCTCACCAGCGACTAGCATCTGTTTACACCGGCCACAGATACCCGCCCGACAGGCGTGAGGCAACTGAACTCCGCCCTCCTCCGCCTGTATCAACAAGGGCCGCTCGGGATCTGCCTGGAAAGAGGCATCCCCTTCCTCGGTCGATATCCGCACCGTAAACCGAGCGGACACTGAGCGAGCCAGCACCTCATCTTCCTGAACCTGGGGACGAATGGGCGCCGCGACCTGTTCGGCAGGTAATCGGGGACGCTCGGGGTAGGCAGGGGCGGTCTGCGTCTCCAAGACTTCCACCGGATCGCTGACGCTGACCCAGCCCTCATTTAGCGGGATCAGGTTCTGGCCGAAATAGATCTCGCCATCCTCCCCCAGCCGGTAAGTCGCCAGCGTGGCCAGGGGCTCCCGCTGCGGGTGGTAGTGTCCTGACTCGGCATCCAGCGTGGTCATCACGCAACGGCTACAGGGCTTGGCCACCAAAAACTCCACCTCGCCAATGCGGATCCGGCGCCAGCCATCCTCGGCAAACGCAGCCGTACCGCTCACCACCAGATTGGGACGAAATTGCTCCATACGCTGTGGTGTCGGTGAACGCCGATTGAGATCATCGAGTGAGGCTTGCGAGATGAGCAGCAGCGGATAACCATCGGCAAAACTGACATGTTGCTGCAATTTGGCGCGATAACGTGGCGATGATTCACCCAGCCAGAGTAGACGGGCCGGCTCCCCCAGCAACTGGCTGAACCAGGCGTCCGCCTCCATCCGGGTTGCACGAGCAGAAAAAGAGTCACTCCAGACGCCGGTGGTCACCTGCTCCTGGTCAAATTGCGCAGGAAACAGCTCCAAATCAGCCAGCCCAGGTGTACGCAGACAGATCCCCGCCTCCAACCACAGCACTCGCACCTGCTGCAGCTGGGGATGGGTTCGGGCGGTGATAAAACTGCCGTCCGGCCGGACAACCATATAACGGCGGTCACCCACCAGCCCTTCAGCTCCGACCCACAACCGCGACTCATCCAGTCCTCGACAGGACTTCACCGGATATCGGAATAACCCACTCAGCTTGACCATGGTTCGGCCCTTCAGCAACCCAGGAGGGGCACTAAGGTAACCTTCCGCTGCCATGGGCTCAAGGTGGTTTTTCCCTGGTTTAAGCCAGCAGCCTCAAGGCTGCAGCATAAAGCGTTCGATCACGTGGGCAACACCATCCTCTTGATTGCTGTGGGTGACAAAATCCGCCATCGCCTTGATCTCGTCAGTGGCATTACCCATGGCCACACCCAGTCCGGCATAACTGAGCATATGGGCGTCATTACCGGCATCACCGACACAGATGATCGCCTCGGGGCTGATCTCCAGGTGCGCCGCCAGCGCGGCAACCCCGGTTCCCTTGTTGCTATCCGGATGCAGGAACTCCAGAAAATAGGGGGTACTTTGTACCACGGTGAAACGCTGATACACCTCAGCAGGCAGGGCGCCCACGGCTTGAGCGAGGATCTCCGGCTCATCCACCATCATCACCTTGAGAATGGCTTCATCTTCGGGCAATTGAGCAAAATCCAGCTCGGTGAGCAGTAAATCATTGTGACTGCGCTCCAGCTCGGTATAGCGACTGTTCCGTGGCGCAATCAATCCTTGCTGGCGGGAGAAGGCATGAATATTCACCCCCAACTGCTGACTGATGGCGAATAAGTCGCGAACATCCTGACCATTCAGCAGACGGCTGGCCAACACGGCACCACTGCCCACATTCTGCACCAGGGAGCCGTTGTAGCTGAGGACATAGTCTTCGTGACTGGTCAGCGCCAACTGCTGCAAGAATTTTTCCATGCCGGCAATCGGGCGTCCCGAGGCCAGCACGACTTTGATGCCTTTTGCCTTCGCTGCCGCAATCGCCTGTTGCGTCCGCGCGGAGATGGAGCCATCGTCCCGCAACAAGGTTCCATCCATATCCAGCGCGATCAATTTATACATAACATCCTCGAAATCCGTCAAAGCAACCGGTTGCATTGTGCGAGCAAGTGAGCCAAAAAACAAGGGAGCACCAAGCTCCCTTGCCATATCCCCCTCAGAGCCAAATCAGGCAAGCCAGGGCAATGCCAGAAACAGCTTGATGATCACCGCATTGAGAATGTCGATGAAGAAGGCCCCCACCATGGGCACCACGAGAAACGACAAATGGGACGGTCCAAAGCGCTGGGTGATGGCCTGCATATTGGCGATGGCGGTGGGGGTTGCCCCCAACCCGAAACCACAATGCCCCGCCGCCAGAACGGCCGCATCATAATTGCGCCCCATCACCCGGAAGGTGACGAAGTAGGCATACAACGCCATAGCCAGGGTCTGTGCGGAGAGCAAGACGATCATGGGCAAGGCCAGCGCGGCCAACTGCCACAGTTTTAACGACATCAGCGCTATGGCAAGAAACAGCGACAAGCTGACATTACCCAGTAACGAGACTTCCCGCTCCCCGACTTCATGCCAGCGCAGTAACCCCAGCACGTTGCGTAACAACACCCCGACAAATAAGACGCAGACAAAGGTTGGCAGTTCACAGGCGGTCCCCTGTAGCAACAGTGCAACCTGGGTTCCGGCCATCAGGCTTACGGAGATAAGCGCCAAAGTCTCGATCATGGAAAAAGCCGTGATCGGACGTTCACGCTCCGGCAACTCAAAGCCCAGCGGTGACGAATCGGCATTTTCATCTTCACCGGGAACCGTTACCTGTTTCACCAACTTACGAGCGACTGGGCCGCCAATCAGGCCGCCGAGGATCAACCCGAAGGTAGCGCAGGCGATCGCCAGTTCCGAAGCGGACTGCAGTCCGTATTTCTCCGCGAAGGTCGCACTCCAAGCAGCTCCTGTACCATGCCCACCGGAAAGGGTAATAGACCCGGCCAGTAACCCCATGCGCGGATCGAGTCCGAGCAGCGAAGCCAGGGTGATCCCCAGGGTGTTCTGCATCAGCAGCAGACCGGTTACCACCAGCAAAAAGATAAACACAGCACGGCCGCCGCGGCGCAGGCTGGCAAAATCGGCATTCAGACCTATAGTGGCAAAAAACGCCAGCATCAAGGGCGTCTGCAAAGCCGGATCAAACTGGACTGACTTTCCGGTCACACAGAAAATCACTAACTGGATCAAGGCAATCAACAATCCACCGGCAACCGGCTTGGGAATATTGTAAGTCCGCAAGAAAGGGATGCGGTTAACCAAGGAGCGGCCGAGCAGCAAAACCAGCGATGCAGCCACCAAGGTGCCGTAAAAATCGAGTTGAATCATCCATCCTCCCTATTGATGGTCATAAAGCATTGGAAGCAGCCAATGCAGGGATTGTGCGTGCAAAATATGCATTCAGTTTGCGCGTTGCTCCCAAGTCTAGTCGCCTTGAGTGCAACGGATCGAAGCAAGCCGGGAGAAAGCGTCTAACGAGAGGCTCGGCTCACCCTGAGGATCTTGTGATGAGTCCTGTCACGCACTAAAAACAGTAACAAGCAATAGTGAAATACAACAAACAACTGGCCATTGTGCAGCAGAAAAACCAAACGAATATTAAACAATAAGATACATATATTTATATATGGCGCAATTTCAATATTAAATGTTGAGAAATCTGCATTCCTGGTGATGCAAACTACTTCAAATATGAGCGCAGAACCTTGATGATCCCTTCCGTGGCTTCCGGTTCATCGTCGCTGGCCAGGGGCTGCATATGCTCCCGGATGTGCCCTTCCAGCACCTGTCCCATCAGACCATTCACCGCGCCGCGCACCGCCGAAATCTGCTGCAGTATGTCATAACATCCCAGTCCTTGATCCAGCGAGCGCTCCAGACCATCGAGCTGACCACGCAGTCGACGGACACGATTAAGCAGGGCTTTCTTCTCTTTTTGGGTATGGCTCATCTTGATTCCTCGGCAAGTTCCGCCCGCATTATCCATGACAACCGGCTTGCTGAAATATACTGGGGGGGGGTATATTTGATTCACACTATGACAAAGAGATGCCTGCATGTCCATATCACACACCGCGGCTCCCGTGCCGCCACAGACCACAACACTGACCTGCATCCAGGCTCAGGCGTTTCATCGTCCGATGCAAGGTAGTGAACGCAAGATAGCCTGGGTGGTGGCACTAACGGTGACCATGATGGTGGTCGAAATCCTCGCGGGTTGGCAGTTCCACTCCATGGCCCTCCTGGCCGATGGCTGGCATATGAGCACCCACGCCCTGGCTCTGGGTATTTCACTGCTGGCGTATGCCTTATCCCGTCGTTTTGCCGGCGATCATCGCTTCGCCTTCGGGACCTGGAAAATCGAGATCCTGGGGGCCTATACCAGTGCACTGATCCTGGCCGCCGTAGCCTGCTCCATGCTCTGGGAATCTACGGTTCGATTGTTTAACCCAGGCACCATCCACTATGGCGAATCCATGCTGGTTGCCATGGTCGGATTGGTGGTGAATCTGTTGAGCGCCTGGTTGCTGGGTGAACAGGGACATAGCCATGGGCCCGGGCATCATCACGATCATGGGCATTCGGGCCACAGCCACGCCCATGTGCAACGGGCTCATGATCACAACCATGACCACGACCATGACCATGACCATAACCACGACCATGACCATGAGCATGGACATCAGGACCTGAATAAGAAAGCGGCCTACATCCATGTGCTCACCGATGCCGCCACCTCGGTGCTGGCGATTGTCGCACTCGCAGGCGGCATGCTGTGGGGCGCCGCTTGGCTGGATCCTGTGATGGGGCTGGTAGGTGGCGTGGTAATCCTCTACTGGGCCAAAGGCTTGCTCAGTGAAACTACACGCATTCTGATCGATGCCGAGAGTCATGGCACTGTCAGTGAGCAGATCCGTGACACAGTAACCCGCCACAACAGCTCGCTTCTTGACCTGCATGTCTGGCGTATCGGCGAGACTCGCTATGCCGCTATCGTCGGCTTGCCTGCAGTAACAGAGTCGCAATTGACTCACTTACGGCATCATCTGGAGCAAATCCCCAATCTGGCGCACCTGACGTTGGAAACCCACTCTCATTAGGCAAGAGAGACATGACACAACAGAGGCGCCATCAGGCGCCTCTGTTGTGAACTACCAATGCCCCGAAGGATCACAAGGCGAATAAGGGTTGTACTCGTGGCAGCATCAACAGCTCATGGAATCGTTCAATCGCATGATGCGAAGTCACGGATTGAGACTCACGGCGCAGATTAAACCAGCAGGTTTCCATCCCGACACCTGCTGCACCGGCAACATCCGTCTGTGGATTATCGCCGACCATCAGCACATCAGCAGGCTCGACAGACACCATGCGCGCCAACGCGGCCTCAAAGATCCGCGGATCGGGTTTGTTCACACCTAACTCTTCGGATACCAGCATAAAATCAAAGCAATCGGCTAACCCGCTCTGGTTGAGGCGCGCATGCTGGATATCCGCAAAACCATTGGTAATGATCCCCATCCCGACCTTGCCATGTAATTGACGCAGCGTCTGTTCGACCCCGGGCAACGGCTGACTACGTTGCAAAATAGCCTGTAAAAAGGTGTGGTTCAGCTCTAGCGGCGAAACGCCCGACTGTGGCGCTAAATCGCGAAAACGGGCTTGCTTCAAGGTTTCGGCGTCCAGCAGCCCCGCATTGTATTGCTCCCATAGCGCCTTATTCAGCGCCTGGTAATCCGCCAACATCTCGGCCGTCAGGGTCACCGAATAGTGCGCCAGCGCGGCATCTAATGCTTCAGCTGCCGGAAAATCAAACAGGGTATCGTCCAGATCAAACAGGATCCACTGATAAGCCATAATTCAGGTCCGCCCTTGTCATTAGGAGCGGGAATGCTACCACAGGCTAATCGAAGAGGGTCACATCATCGGCGTAGAGCTTGGTAATCAGCACTCGCAAATCCACGCCGGGAGACAAGCGCTGCAGCAAAGGTCGAAGCTGGGAGACTTGCTCCACCAGATGACGTTCCGAGTGTCGCACAACCCCTCGCATCATGAGATCGAGCATATGAGTCTGGAGCGTTGGCAAAGAGATCAGATTAACGCTGTGCTGCAACTCATGCTCCTCACACCAACACATGAGTTCATGCAGAGGGGGAATTACCTCCGGGCCCCCGAGCGCCCAGGCTCGAATGTCTGTGACCCGGATCCAGGGACCTGGTGGCAACTGACGGGCGGCGTTGATGATGGCATCCCGATAGCGACAGGCAAACTCGTAATTAATACCGCCAGCCACGCGGATCCAAAGCAAAGAACCTACCGCTTGATAGTTAAAAACACCATGGCTATCCACGGAGTCGCCCTCAATGACCATTAACAACGCTGATTCAGAATTTGAGAATGGCAAAATGGAACCCATTCGTCCATGCAGCGATCGACTGTGTCTTGAGGAAAGGCGCCCCAATAGCACCATAAGATTGAAAACTCACAGCTTTTCAGACAATAAAAAACCCGACATCAGGTCGGGTTTTTTCAACACGGGGGAAAATTATTTCACCGCATCTTTCAACGCCTTTCCGGCGACGAAAGCTGGCACATTGGAAGGCGCGATAGTGATTTCAGCACCAGTTTGCGGGTTACGACCTGTACGGCCAGCACGGTGATTAACCTTGAAAGTACCAAACCCGACCAACTGAACTTGATCACCCTCTTTAAGGCTCTGAGTGATGCTGTTCAGAATTTCTTCCAGTGCAACTTTGGCCTGGGCTTTGCTCATATCAGCCTTTGCTGCAATCGCATCGACAAGCTCAGTTTTGTTCATAGAGAGTCCTTTTTTATTCCGGCGCTAATTAAAAATCAGCGACCAATCTAGTCAAAAAAACAGCCTCAAGCAAAGGCTTTATCCCGCACCACGCGGTGATCGGCCAGCTTTTCGGCAAGAAGTGCCGAGCTCTTCACACTTATCCCACACATACCGCCAATTGTGCGCAGTTATCCAGCCAATAGCCCTTGGCGAAAGCGCTATCATCATTAATAAGCGACGCAACCCAGCAGAGTATTCGCCATCCACAATAGAAGAGTGTGGAGCCGTAAAACTATCACTCTGATTGTCGATGTGTGTGGTGGATTGGAGCTCGCCTGAACGCAAGATTTGCTGGAACTCCAGCTCGGGCCGGAGAGCAACGACCATCAGAGTTCGCTGCTGGTCGTCGTGATGAACCTCAAGCTTACTCGAGAGTAATCCCTAGATTGGAGACACCATCTTGAGCCGCCAGGGAGCGAATGGCCAGGATCTGGTGTGGATCACGAGGTCTGGAGACCTGATTCAGCAGCTCCACCTGGAATGCCATCTCCTGCTCCATCAACGGCTGTTCATACAGTTCGTCTTCGGTCAATTCTCGCTCTTCGAGCATCTCGATAAAGCCGGCCACCGAACCAATCGATGCATTACTCGCTTCCATCGGCTCTTCACCAATCCGGCAGATCACCGAATTGTAGGCACAGCCCAGAGCGACACAAGCGTCCAGTGCCGGATAGGCTCCATAGCTCTCTTCATGAGTGGGATCAGGAATAAACGCTTCGAAAGACTCCAGGATGGCCGACAGATTGACTCGCGAGCCTCTCTCCGTCAGATAACGCCACAGGCTATCCAGCGCCGCGCGAAACTCGATAGCATTACCTTTACCGGTGCTCTCGGCGTACAGATGATAATTGGGATACATGCGTTCGGCCAAAGCCAATGCAAATACACTCTGCTGCCAGGGTTCCAAATCCCCTAGACGTTTATAAAATTTATCGCCGAACACGCGGTTACTCCCTCACTGTGAATACGCTCATTGTATGCCGATGACCATGCTATTGCACTCTTCCCCTGATGCTCACTCATCCTGAGGACCAGGAACTCGAATCCTGAAACAGCCTGCGCTACCATCAAAGAAATCAGGAGATTCTCATCATGACTCATCACACCTTGTTGCTGCTTAGCCGTGACAACAACAGCTACCAACAATTGCTGACGCAACAAGCACTACCTAATCTCAGGTTACTCGTCGCTGATAACCCATCCGAAGCCCAGCAGCTTGCTCCGCAAGCAGATATTTTACTGGGTGAACCCGCGACTATCGCAACCGTATTATCCTTGGCCACCCAGTTACAATGGGTTCAGTCCACCTACGCAGGTATCGATGCACTACTGCAACCCGGCTTACGTCAGGATTATAAACTGACCAATATCCGGGGAGTCTTCGGCCCCCTGATGAGCGAATACGTCTTTGCGCATCTGCTCAGCCTGACCCGTCACTTACCCATCTACCGCGAACAGCAAAAGAATCGCCACTGGCAAGCGCTACCCTATCGCCCGTTGAGTGAACGCCGTCTGTTGATTCTGGGCACCGGCAGCATAGGCCAACATCTGGCGATGACGGCACACCAATTCGGTATGGAAGTGTGGGGAGTCAATCGCCGAGGTCACGAAGTGGCTGGGTTTGATGACATATTCCAACCTTCAGCACTGCCGCACCTGTTGCCGCAAGTCGATGTCATCGTCAGCGCCTTGCCGTCTACCCGGGAAACGAGTCACCTGTTCAACCGCGAGTTGCTCGCCTGCTGTAAACCAACGGCCATCCTGTTCAATGTAGGACGTGGCGATGCGATCCAGAGCGAGCATCTACTGGAGGCCCTCAAGTCCGGACGCCCGGGAGTGGCCATTCTGGATGTTTTCGAAGAGGAGCCGCTACCGCCTCATGATCCATTGTGGCAACTGCCGAATATCCTGATCACCCCGCACAATTCCGCCTGGAGTCATCCCGAACAGGTGGCCCGGATCTTCGAGCGCAACTATTTGCGCTACCTAGAACAGATGCCATTGGAATTCATGGTCGATTTTCAACGCGGCTATTGAATCGAAGTCCTGGACCTTTCCATTGGCCTGAGGCGCCCTCACAGAGTTGCCTCAGGCTGATGCCCCATATTGGTACATACTGCTCGATATCATGCCGCCATCCAGCCATTGATCATGAGATTGATCAGGATAATGCGTGATTCCAGATCTCAATCGACGCCATTTGAGCTGCTGAAAAACGGTATACTCCTTGCTTATATCTATCCGGCTTACAGTGCTGCCCAAGATCAGGCACTTGGGATTGACGAGGATCAGTCGAACCCGGAGTCGGATCGGCCCCTATCGGTTTAGGAGCAGGAACTATCGTTACCACCGAGTAAAAAAGCAGCATGTAACCGTTACATCGGCTCTGTAGGCCGCAAAAATCTTGGTTAGTGACCACTATCCGTGATACAAATCCGGTTTTGAAAGTGTCAGGCGCGCCTCTGCTTCGCCCCTGCGTTTCGTGATGATATAAATCATCGGTTTTCTATGTATCCAGTTTCGATAAAGCAAGGACACAGGATGAAACGGTTTTTAGCTCCAATGAGCAGAATCGCCGAGTGGGAGCCCCCCATTCCCCGGCAACACCTGTACGCCATCTTGATGTTGGCGGGGTTTTCTGTTGCCAGCGTAACACTGCTGCCTTCCCCGAATGAGCTGCTTGCGGATAATCCCATCACTGTACAAGCCCAAAATCTCTCTGCCGAAGCCAACATCTCCGGTTCCCAAGCTGCAGATACCGAATTTCTAACCATCCCTGATCACGAAGTGGTCGGTGATGAAGCATCCCCCGTTGACGGTCTGGAAGCGGATTCAGCACCTGACCTCGAATGGCTTGACTATAAGGTTAAGGGTGACGACAACTTATCCGTGATCTTCAACACCTTGAACCTGCCTGCCAAGACTCTGCATAAGTTGCTGGAAGTGGACATCCAGAACTCCCTGATCCGACTCAAGATCAACCAAAAACTCTCCTTCATGGTCGATGGCAACAATGTTCTGCAACAGTTGGCTATCCCATTGGACGGCGAGCGGCGCGTATTGTTCGAGCGCCAAGGCGACAATTACGTTTCTCGCGTTGAACCTGTGAGTGGTGAGGCAGCCAAGTTTGTCAGCAATACAATGGATGATGACGAGGCCGAGAGTGCAAAACCTCAACCTAAAGTTGTAACCCAAGCGGACACCAAAACCGATCTCAAGACAGCAAAAGCTGAACAGAAAAAGAAAGAAGTGGCTGCGGTTCGCCCGAGCCGGGTCATTAAAGGCAGTATCAGCGGCGCCTTTGTCACCAGCGCCCGTAACGCTGGACTGACCAATAACCAGATCCACAAGGTTGCCAACATGTTCCGGGGCCGCATCGACTTCCGTCGAGATCTGCACCGGGGCGATACCTTCAAGGTCTTGTTCGATAAAGCACACAGCGAAAATGCCAAGATCCTTGCCGTTGCGTTCACGATTAATGGCCGCAACTTTAGCGCCTTCCGTAACACGGATGGAAATTTCTATGATGAAAGCGCCTCCAGTTTCAGCAGCGCCGGCACTTTCATGCGTTATCCGATCCCGGGCCAGCGTCGCGTCAGCTCCGGTTTTAGCCCCAGCCGCCGTAACCCGGTGACCGGGCGAGTGCAACCCCACAATGGTACGGACTTTTCAGTCCGCGTCGGGACTCCGGTTCTGACGACCGGTGAGGGCATTGTCATCAAGGCCACCAGCCATAGAGATATGGGTCGCTACGTAGTGGTTCGTCATGGTGGCAAATACACCACAGTGTATATGCATCTGAGTAAGCTTCTGGTGAAACCCGGGCAAAAGATCAAACAAGGTCAGAAGATTGGCTTGTCAGGAAACACTGGCCGCTCTACTGGCCCTCACTTGCACTATGAGTTCCGCATCAACAACCGTCCGGTCAATGCCATGCGTGTCGATTTACCGATGAATGAAAGTATGGGCGGCAAGAGCAAGCGTCAATATCTGGCTAAGGTTCGCGAATACAAGCGATTAATGGCTCGGGGCTAGACGGACTCTTCGATAACAGTCAACAACAAGGCCGACAGCAATGTCGGCCTTGTTGTTTGATTGCGACCAGAAACATGGTGCCGATGATCATTACCGGTGATACGGCCGAGAAAGGCGATGCACAGCATCGACAAAATGCGTCGGCTGCGCCGGATCCACATCCTGGGCGATCCCGTGCCCCAGATTAAACACATGACCATTGCCTGGACCAAACTCCGCCAAAATACGAGCCACCTCCTGCTCGATTCCAGATGCCGATGCATAGAGCATGGCCGGGTCCATGTTGCCCTGTAGCGCCACCCGATGACCGACTCGACGCCGGGCATCGGCCAAATCCACCGTCCAGTCCAGCCCAATCGCATCACAGCCGGTGTCCGCAATCGCCTCCAGCCACTGACCACCATTTTTGGTGAACAGGGTGACGGGAACGGGATGACCTTCGAGCTCCCGGGTGAGCCCGGCAACAATCCGCGCCATATAATCCAGCGAAAAAGCTCGATACGCCGGTGTCGAGAGCACTCCACCCCAGGTATCAAAGATCATCAGCGATTGAGCACCTGCGGCTACCTGAGCATTCAGATACAGACACACACTGTCCGTCAGCTTGGCCAACAAGGCATGCAGGATTTCCGGCTCGCGTACCATCATCTGCTTGATGCGGGTAAAGGTTTTGGAACTGCCTCCCTCCACCATATAGGTGGCCAGAGTCCAGGGACTGCCCGCAAAACCAATCAGGGGAACCTGCCCCTGTAAGGCGCCACGAATGGTCCGGACCGCATCCATCACGTAGCGTAACTCCCCTTCCGGATCCGGAACCGGAAGCTGCTGCACATCGCGCAAACAGCTCACAGGGCGAGCAAAGCGCGGGCCTTCGCCCTGGCCAAAGGTCAATCCCAATCCCATGGCATCCGGTATGGTCAAGATATCGGAAAACAGAATGGCGGCATCCAATGCATAGCGACGCAACGGCTGCAGGGTGACCTCACACGCCAGCTCGGGATTACGACACAGCGACATGAAATCACCGGCTTGGGCACGCACATCACGGTATTCCGGCAGATAACGCCCGGCTTGCCGCATCATCCAGACCGGCGTTTCATCGACAGGTTGCCGCATCAGGGCTCGTAAATAACGATCATTCACCAAGGGTTGCATACTCTTTCCATTTCCTCGGACCATTGAGAATGGCGATTGTAACATTCTGGCCTGTAACCGGAAGCTCACTGGACGATAGCCTTTTGCTAACAAATCATGTCCGAGTTAACAGAGCGCAAAGAAAGGTAGCCAGGCTATTGACCTGATCTGAAATAACTCCGTTTAATGGCAATAACTAGAGTGTTACGACAAGTCAGATGGGGAGGCTCTATGCTCACTCGAATCAATAAAACCCGCCAGCTACTGGCCGGTAAGAATGAATCGATAGATGCGCTACTGGATGCACGGCATGAATTGCTGGTGCAGTTTGTCGGCCTTCTGAGTCACAAGAGCAACCGGAAAAAATGTCTCCCTTCCTGCACTCAGGTTCAGGATTTCTGCCAGCATCTGGTGGACTATATATCCGCTGGGCATTTCGAGATTTATCAGCATGTTATCAGTGCTATCGAGAAGGCCAGCGGACGCCGCCTGTCCATTGTGAATCGGATATTACCGAAGATAGAGGCCACCACCGAGTTTGCCCTGAGCTTCAACGACAAGTACGGCGATGGCCTGGACGAAGATAAACTGCTGGAGCTGGATGCCGATCTGAATGAACTCGGTCCACTGCTGGAAGAGCGCTTCCGCCTGGAGGATCGACTGGTCAAGGCCTTGCAGATCCTGGATGAAATTATCGCCGCCTGAGCATTTACCCCGTGCCTGAAGCACATTATTCAAGCATGGGGCTTACCTTGGTCCGCCAGATCCGCCTACACTAAAAACGACGAGTTCAGGAGGACACCATGATCGAGCGCCGCCGTTTTTTCCGCGTTATTTTTTCTACTCCGGCACAGTTATGTCAGGGTGAACGCTGCTGGCAGGTCAAGCTGCTGGACTTATCCTTGCAAGGGGCACTGGTTGAACAACCCGAGGACTGGCCGGAGACCGTAACGGGTCGTTTCGAGCTCAGCTTCGCGCTGGCGGGATCCGACATCGAAATCCATATGGAAGTCGAACCCAGTCATGCCGGGAAAAATCGCCTCGGTTTGTATTGCCACCATATTGATATCGACAGTGTCTCCCATCTCAAACGACTGATTGAACTGAACGTCGGCAACGCCGATATGCTGCAGCGCGAGTTGGCTCACCTGCTGGAAGAACATGTCGAGCATGAGCAATCCCATTCTGCGGATTAACTCTTGGGTCAATCAAAGCAGAGAGGCCACCCGACGGTGGCCTCATGCATTCATGCCTCAGAAAGCAGACTAAAGCAGCTCCAGCGCTTCAGCCAAGGTAGTGACTGCCAGGATTTCCATCCCCGGGATCGGTTGTTTGGGCATATTGCCCTTGGGAATGATCGCTTTGCGGAAACCATGTTTGACTGCCTCTTGCAACCGCTCCTGACCGGAAGGGACCGGGCGAATTTCGCCGGACAGCCCCACTTCACCGAAACTGATCAGATCCTGCGCTACCGGCCGATCGCGGAAACTAGAGACCATCGCCAGGATCAACGGTAAATCCGCACTGGTCTCCTCGACCTTGACCCCGCCAACCACATTGATAAACACATCTTGATCCGACATCTGCACACCACCATGGCGATGCAACACCGCCAACAGCAACGCCAGACGGTTATGCTCGGTCCCTACCGCCAGACGACGCGGATTGGAGAGCTGGGAGTAGTCCACCAGTGCTTGCAACTCGACCAACAACGGGCGGGTGCCCTCCCAGATCGCCATCACCACAGAGCCCGGACTTTCCGCTTCACCACGATTGAGGAAGATGGCCGAAGGATTACTGACCTCTTTCATCCCCTGGGCCGTCATGGCGAATACACCCAATTCATTGACGGCACCAAAACGGTTCTTCTGACACCGCAGGGTACGGTAACGGGAGTCGCCATCTCCCTCCAGCAACACGGAGCAGTCCACACAGTGCTCCAGCACTTTGGGACCTGCCAAGGTACCATCCTTAGTGACGTGGCCCACCATGAAGATGGCCACCTGATGCTGCTTGGCAAAACGGGTCAACTGGGCCGCACCCTCCCGCACCTGGGAGACAGAGCCCGGAGCCGAACTGACATCGGCCACATGCATCACCTGAATGGAGTCGATGACCATGATGGCGGGTTTTTCCTGCTGTGCCAGATTACAGATCTGCTCGACACTGGTTTCCGAGACTATCCGCAGTTTATCCGTCGGCAGGTTCAGCCGACCGGCACGCATTGCCACCTGCTGCAGCGACTCTTCCCCGGTGACGTAGAGGGTCGGCATCCGAGCCGCCAGCTGACACATGGTCTGCAACAGCAAGGTACTCTTACCAGCTCCAGGATGGCCACCAATCAGGATGGCAGAGCCTGGAACTATGCCACCGCCCAGCACCCGGTCCAGTTCACGAAATCCAGAGCTGAAACGAGGAATTTCAGTCAGGGCGACGTCGGCCAGGGTCTGCACCTTGCCACTGAGCTCACCGGCATAGCCACTCAGGCGCGAGCCACTCTTGGTCGTCGCTGTGCTCATCCGAATCTCGGAGATGGTGTTCCATTCGTGGCACTCACCGCACTGCCCCTGCCAACGGGGAAATTCGGCGCCACATTCACTGCAAACAAACGCAACTTTGCTTCGGGCCATCACACAAACTCATTAAGAAAACAAAGACATGGTCGATATAGTAAAATACATTTAGCCAACAAAGCTTGTTGTCATGGAACGGACTTACTCGGTTATGGATTCAGAAAGGCCACACCCTCTGCTCGAACAGCTATTGCCGCTGATCAGAGAGCCCGACTTTGATGAAATATTCAGTCGCCTGACCCATGGTGAGAACAACAATACCCGTTTTTTGCTCAAAATGGAGCTCAAGCGCAAATCCACCCCGTCCGTGCGGAGTATCGACCTGCGGGCCCGGAATAATGCCGTGCCGTTTGTCTATGCCGGGATCCAGCACTTTATGACCCCGGAAGATATCGAAGTGTTCCAGGCGACCATTCCCATCTATCACGGTAAATACACGGTGGGGGTCTACGAGGCCGTACTGGCAGCGCAAAAAGAGCGGCTGAAAAAAGACTCCCAGCTCGGCGAGGATCCATCCCATGATCCCCATCGTTTCGAGATCGATTCGGTGCACTTTGCCAGTTACTACCACAGACGCGAAGAGCGCATGCATTTCAGCTCACCTGTGGTACTCAAGCTCGGTTCCCAACCTGCGCTACAGGCCAAGACCTCGGATATCTCTCCCGGCGGCCTGCGGCTATTGCTGACCGCCCCCATCGCCTTCGAAGTGGGTGAACTGTGTCATGTCACCTTCACCGGCTTGCAGAAGGAGTCTCCGGCGCCCCTGATCAACGAACCGGTCTGCTATCAGATCCTCGGTGAAGAGCTGCGGGAAAACCGCTTCTGGCTCAAGTTGCTGCGCGCCGATTCCGATCCCGAGCTGGACCGTTATCTACACAACTTCATCGATACCAATAAAGTGCGTTACCGGGTCAGCATCGATTACCTGCTCTCCTCGGTCGAGGTAAAGGGCTACGAACAGTACTATCTGCCACGCATGACCGGCTTGCCGTTGTTCTTCAACAAAGAGGCCACCCCGCAGCTGGTACATGTGCTCAAAAGCGAGAACAACCAGGCCGTGCTGGAATACTGGCGTGACGAACGCAATAACGACAAGCTCGGCGGCCTGTTCACCCCGCTGCGGATGCAACGCCTGCTCAGCCAACCTCAGCCCCACAAACAATGCTGGATCTACTGTTTCACCCACACAGTGCGCAGTCACATCTACTTCTTCTCCGCCACTCAGGAGGAGCTCGAAGAGAGCGGTTTGCGTGACCTGTTCTTCACCGTCGGTGCCCGTCGCCCAAGCTGGCGAGTCTTCAAACTGGATCTGGAAGCCATCCAGCTCAACAGCCAGGGTCTCAAGAGCCTGATCAACATCGATGGCCTGCCTCCGGCCCACGTCGCGACGGTGGAACAACAACTGGAGCAGCTCGGCTATGTCGGCCAGCTCATTGCTGTCGATGATGATGCCCAGCGCATCGACTATCTGACCGATGCCCTGGAAGAGTTCCAGGCCAATCAGTTGCAGATCTTTGCCAATCCCATCGAGGTGCCCGCGTTCGAACTGGAACTGCTGCATTATGTGCAACTACGCAAGGAGCTGCGTTATATGCACAAAACCACAGTGGCCGTGAAACATGGCATCAATACCGTGGTCGGTTGGACCCGGGACATCTCCACACACGGTCTACAAGTCGAGCTCGAACAACCTCTGGCCTGTGAGCGGGGTGATGTCATCGGCTTGACGTTGCCCAAGCTGCAAGCCCTGACCCGGGATATGAAGTTGCAGAATCTGGCCTATCGGGTGGTGAACGCCAATCCGGCCCGTACCGTATTGAATCTATGCATCGAAGGATCGGCTGATACGCATATCGGCCGTCTGTTCTTCCAACGCCTGATCGACAGTAACCCGGACAAGCTCAAAACCGCTCGTGAGCTCAAACGCATGAGCGGCATGGCCCGGGCGCTGCGCAATCTGTATACCTACCACCTGTTCAATACCCCCTTATACCTGAGCAAGGCCAAGCCCAATCGGCTCGGCGCCATCGGCACCATCGACAAGCCTCGGCCACTACAAGGTTTGCTGACCGAGTGCTGCGTGGAAAAGCCGTTTAACCTGCTGCCACTGTTCCAGGGGCCACTGCTCAAGCATCTCATTTTGCTGCCGCTGCGCCAGTTGCGTCGGGAAGATGCCCCTCATAGCTGCGAGATCTTCATCAGCCGCCAGTTCGACAGGCAGGGTGACCTCTGCTACGACAGCCGCCTGGAGGATGAGTTCACCAGCGCCGAGGATAAACGCCACTTTGTGCGCACGGCCCTCAAGCGCGGCAACTTCTCCTCGGTGCGGCTGTTTCTCTCCCGCACCGGTCGCCCGGATGTGGACTTCATCGCCGGTGAGCTGGATTACGTCGCCAAATATGCCATCCATAAGGCACGGCAGCTGGAGGAAACACTGTGGAGTGTGGTCGGCATCTGCGACATGATGGATACCACGGCGGCCACCCTGTACCGTTTGAAAATCAAACGCTAGTCGTTGGAGGGCCCGTGAATACGCACAAAAAAGGGAGCCTTGAAGGCTCCCTGATTCGTTAGGCTCGGTTCACCGCAAGGCCGCGACTCGCGCCCCGGCGTGCAGCAAGCAGAGCACGGCTTCCAGATCCAGCTGGCGGATCGCCACCTGTGCCTGCTCGCGCACTATGGGCTTGGCATGGATCGCCACGCCGAGTCCGGCTGCCTTGAGCATCGGCAAGTCATTGGCACCATCGCCGATGGCCACCGTCTGGCCACTGGCAATACCATAGCGGTTTTGCAGCATCTGCAGGGTTTCGGCCTTGACCTTGGCATCGACGATACGTCCCAGCACCTGACCGGTCAGCACCTCACCCGCCGTTTCCAGATTGTTGGCTTCGATATGATCCAGTCCCAGATCCTGCTGCAGCTTGCCGGCAAAGCGGGTGAAGCCCCCGGAGGCGATCGCCACCTTCCAACCGGCCGCCTTGGCGCCATCCACCAGCAGCGTCAGACCCGGCATCAGCGGCATATTGGCCGCCACCGCATCCAGGATCGCCACCGGAGCATCCTTGAGCAGCGCGACCCGGTTGCGCAGGCTATCGGCAAATTCCAGCTTGCCCTGCATAGCCGCCGCAGTCACGGCCGACACCTGTTCACCGACACCGGCCAGACGAGCAATTTCATCGATGCACTCGATCTGGATGGCGGTGGAATCCATATCCATCAGGATCAGGCCCGGCTCAGCCAGGTTGGGCAGTTCAGCGACATGAGCAGCATCCAGCGGCCACTCCTGGGCCTTGAGCCAGAGTGCCAGCTCGGCATCATAGCGATCCAGCGCCAAGACCAGCACCTGCACTTCCGCCAGCACGAATGGTGGCACCAGCGCCCACGCAATATCACGACTCTGCAGCTGGGCAACCACAACCGCCAGCTGTTCGCGACTCATAAACTCGCCCATCAGCACCAGATAGCCACCATGCACCGGCAAGCATTCGCGGGGCTGTAGGGTATCGGCATGAGCGACATAGACGGGGGCGGCGGCCAGGATCGACGACCAGGCGGCAATATCATGGGGCAAGTGTGAGAATGGCATCTGGCGTAGGGCTCCCTGCTGAACGCAAAAATGAGGGCTCAGGGTAGCGATCCGGCTGGCAACAGGCAAGGTTTTGCGCCCATAAAAAGGGGACGCTCGGCGCGTCCCTTATTTGACTATCACCCAGGCTATGCATGGGTGCTATTTCAAGCCGCTAATCCTCAGGCCGCTTGATCGGCGAGCAGCACCGAATCCAGCGCGATCAGGATCATCTCGTTGAACGTCAGCTGACGCTCTTCGGAGCTGGTTTGCTCATGGCGCTTGATGTGATCGGAGACGGTACAGATGGTCAACGCCTTGGCACCGAATTCGGCCGCCACACCATAGATACCGGCCGCTTCCATCTCGACGCCGAGGATGCCGTATTTCTCCATCACATCGAACATAGCCACATCCGGGTTGTAGAACAGATCGGCGGAGAACAGGTTGCCGACCTTGACGGCGATGCCCCGGGCCTTGGCGGCATCCACGGCGTGGCGCACCAGATCAAAATCAGCCAGCGCGGCAAAGTCATGGTCCTTGAAACGCATGCGGTTCACCTTGGAGTCGGTGCTGGCACCCATGCCGATGACCACATCGCGCAGATTGACATCATCCCGTACCGCGCCGCAGGAGCCGACACGGATCAGGGTGGTCACCCCATACTCGGTGATCAGCTCCTTGGTGTAGATGGAGCAGGAGGGGATCCCCATGCCATGACCCATGACCGAAACGCGGCGTCCCTTGTAAGTGCCGGTGTAGCCATACATGTTGCGGACATCGGTCACCAGCTCGGCATTGTCGAGAAAGGTCTCGGCAATGTATTTGGCGCGCAGCGGATCGCCCGGCATCAAGACGACATCGGCAAAGGCACCCTCTTTGGCATTGATATGAGGAGTTGGCATCGTTTAGTTCCTTATAGTTCCTGGTAGCACTGTCTTATTCAGGACCGCGGGCCGGGCTCGCGGTCCGGTTCATCATTCAATAAAGCTGGTCCCGTAATCGAGCGCTGGCAAGCCATGGTAGCGGGCAATGCTCTGGCCGATATCGGCAAAGGTCTCGCGGCGGCCCAGATCCTGCGCCGTTACCGCCGGGCCACAGAAGATCATCGGCACATATTCGCGGGTATGGTCGGTGCCGGTCCAGGTCGGGTCGCAGCCATGGTCGGCGGTCAGCACCACCAGATCACCCTCGCCCAGCTGTTCCATCAGCTCCGGCAAGCGGCGGTCAAAATACTCCAGCGCCCGGGCATAGCCCGCCACATCGCGACGGTGACCGTAGGAGGAGTCAAAATCGACGAAGTTGGTGAAGATGATGCTGTGATCCCCGGCCGTTTGCAGTTGCTGCAGCGTCACATCCCACAGCTCCTCAAGGCCGGTGGCCTTGAGCTTCTGGGTGACACCGCAACCGGCGTAGATATCGGAGATCTTGCCGATGGCAATCACCTCGCCACCCGAGGCCTTCATCTTGTCCAGCAGGGTCGGCATGGGCGGCTCGACCGCGTAATCATGACGATTGCCGGTGCGCTGGAATTCACCGGGTTTGTTCCCGGTAAAGGGCCGGGCAATGACCCGACCTATGTTATAGCCACCGCGCGTCAGCTCCTCGCGGGCCAGTTCACACAGGGCATAGAGAGCATCGAGACCATAGGTCTCTTCATGGCAGGCAATCTGGAACACCGAATCGGCCGAGGTGTAAAAAATCGGCTTGCCGGTACGCATATGCTCTTCGCCCAGCTCATCCAGGATCACGGTGCCGGAGGAGTGACAATTACCCAGATAGCCAGGTAATTTGCCCTGGATCACCAGCGTCTCCAGCAGGGCGGGCGGAAAGCTCTGCTCCTTGTCGCTAAAGTAGCCCCAGTCGAACAGCACCGGCGAACCCGCCATCTCCCAGTGACCAGAAGGCGTATCCTTGCCCGAGGAGATCTCTTGGGCATAGCCATAGGCCGCTTGGGGCACCACGCTCTGATCAAGCCCCGCCGGAAACTCGCCACTAGCCCCGGCACAGGCGTGAGCCAAACCCAGACGGGTTAAATTGGGGATCTGCAGCGGCCCCTGGCGGTCGATATCGGCCCGCCCGGCGGCACACTCGGCAGCAATATGCCCCAGAGTATTGGCCCCCTCGTCCTGAAAGCGCGCCGCATCGGCGGCAGCGCCAATGCCCAGTGAGTCCATCATCAGAATAAAGGTACGTTTCATGGCTATAGCTCCTTCACATCGCTGGCCGTGATGCGTTGATAAACCTCGGGTAACGCCTCGGGACAAGTATCCCCGATGACGATGGCCTGCCGCAGGGCCTGGGCCGCCTCCTGATAATCCGCTTCGCTACGGGCATGGATCAGCGCGAGCGGTTGCCCGGCTGTGATCGTCTGTCCCAGTTGGCAGAAGTCACTGAAGCCGACTCGGTAGTCGATGGTATCGCTGGCCCGACGGCGCCCCCCCCCCATGGCTACCACCGCCATACCGATGGCACGGGTGTCCATGCGCTGCACGAATCCGCCACGCTCGGCCAGCAATGGCCGGATCACCGGCGCACTGGGCAGGTACTCGTCGTAACGACTCATGAAATCAGCCGGACCGCCCAGAGCCGCCACCATGCGGCCGAAGCGCTCGGCCGCAGCGCCATTATCCAGCACAGTTTGCAACTTGGCATGGGCTTGGCGCTCATCGGTAGCCAATCCAGCGGCCACCAGCATATCGCTACACAGCGCCATGGTCACGGCATGCAGCCGTGGGTTACGGTACTCGCCGAGCAGATAACGCACCGCTTCGCGCACCTCCAGGGCATTGCCGGCACTGGAGGCCAGCAACTGGCTCATATCGGTGAGCAGCGCCGAGGTCTTGCAACCGGCACCGTTGGCCACCGCCACTATGCTGCGCGCCAACTCGGCCGATTTCTCGAAGCTGGGCATGAAGGCACCGGAGCCCACCTTCACATCCATCACCAGCGCCTGCAGACCCGCCGCCAGCTTCTTGGAGAGGATGGAGGCGGTGATGAGCGGAATGGCCTCCACCGTGGCCGTTACATCCCGTGTGGCATAGAAGCGCTTGTCGGCGGGCGCCAGATCACCGGTCTGACCGATGATCGCCACCCCGACCTCCTTCACCACGCGGCGCAGCAACTCGGTGCTGGGCGCCGTCTGGTAGCCGGGAATGGCATCGAGTTTATCCAGGGTACCGCCGGTATGGCCCAGGCCACGGCCGGAGATCATCGGCACGAAGCCGCCACAGGCGGCCACCATGGGCCCCAGCATCAGCGAGGTCACATCCCCCACCCCGCCGGTGGAATGCTTGTCGACAATCGGCCCACCCAGCTCCAGCGATGTCCAGTCGAGGACCGAGCCGGAATCGCGCATGGCACAGGTCAGCGCGATGCGCTCGTTCATGGTCATGTCATTGAAATAGATCGCCATCGCCAGAGCGGCAATCTGCCCCTCGCTGACGCTGTCGTTGGCGACCCCCTGAATAAAAAAGCGGATCTCGTCGGCGGAAAGCTCGCGGCCGTCGCGTTTGTTGCGAATGATCTCCTGGGGAAGAAACATTGCACACCTCTGAGGTTGATTCCGTAGTCTTGTTGGTGCAAACCGGGTGCGGGCCATGCCACGTCATCACCGGCTTGTCGTTATCTGTTGCTCGTATCACCCGACGACAGGATGCCGATGCCACACCGCGTTTAACCTCGGGGGCTTGCCTTACGCCAACTCGCCGTAAACCCATCCCTGGGGGCTCGACGGCGCCATCCATGGCGCCAACGGTTGGCGTTAAGACAATTCCCCCTAGGTTTCGAGAGACCAGCGATCGAATGCCGTCAGGAGAACCGCTATCAGTAGCCGTTATTGGCTGCCGGTGCCGGGCCATGCCCCAGAGTCGCCAGCAGACTGGCCAGCAGGCTCGAAGCCCCGAAGCGGAAGGTGCGCGGGCTGACCCAGTTCTCCCCGAGGATAGAAGCAGCCAGATCCAGATACTCCGCCGCCTTGGCGGCATCCTTGACGCCTCCGGCCGGCTTGAAGCCTACCGCCGGATTGCGCGCCAGGATCACTTCCATCATGATGCGGGCCGCCTCCAGAGTCGCGTTCACAGCCACCTTGCCGGTCGAAGTCTTGATAAAATCGGCACCGGCATCAATTGCCAGCTCCGAGGCGCGACGGATCAGGGCTTCGCTCTTGAGCTCACCGGTCTCAATAATTACCTTGAGCAGCACCTGGTCGCCACAGGCCGCCTTGCAGGCCTTGACCAGCTCGAAACCCACCTGCTCGTTACCGGCCATCAGCGCCCGGTAGGGAAACACCACATCCACCTCATCGGCGCCATAGGCTACGGCAGCACGGGTCTCGGCCACGGCGATGGCGATATCGTCATTGCCGTGGGGGAAGTTGGTCACGGTGGCAATCCGGACCGCGTCGGCACCGATCTCGCGCAGGGTCTTGCGGGCAATCGGGATGAAACGCGGGTAAATACAGACCGCGGCGGTCAATCCGGCCGGGCTCTTGGCCTGATGACACAGGGCAATCACCTTGGCATCGGTATCGTCATCATTCAGGGTGGTCAAATCCATCAGGTTCAGCGCGCGCTGGGCGGCTTGTTGCAAATCGCTCATCGAAAACTCCAATGCAAAATTAAAAGCTGCAGTGTTAAACCCAGGCCTCGCGAGGAGGCCAAACTCGTCAACTGTCATCTCCGGTACGAACACCGGCTCATAACAGGAGCGGACTTGGTTCCGTGAAGAGCGCACGCGACCCGATCCCGGGTGACGGCTTCAATTCCATTTGACCGCAGACCCACCCTCCGGCGGGTCATGTGTGTGGATGCGACTCCATGCCGCATTCCGTGGCGCATTTTTCAGGAAAAAAAGCGCGCCAACAACCAATAGTAGGCCTGAGCGCCAAGATAAACCCCGACAATGCCCATGACCCCTGATAACACCGGGGGTGCCGGGATCGGCAACTTCAAAAACGCAAACAGTAATCCGACCGCACCACCCGCCAACAAGGAGAGCACAACTTCGTTCATCTCATACCTCTATACCCAGCATATCAATCACCCGGACTCCGGATCTGGCGACGCAAACGCTTTTCAGGAGCCGAAAATGTCAACGCCACAGCATGGCTGTGGCGTGGTCCAGCCCGGTTTCCCGGGAAGTGGCTTCGTGGACAGGCTCATCCTATCCAAGCCGGAGTCAACAGACTGAGAGAGCAAACGCTTTTGCGCAAACAGCCCTGCTCGCCACCTCGTTCGGCGGTCGCATCATCATGCGATGCCGCCATTAAGCGCGCTCCGATCGGGGAAAAACAGCGCCTCCACATTGGCCTCCAACTGCGGCATCAGCACCTCGACCGGCTGCTGGCGCAATTGCGCCAGGATCGCCAGCACCTCGCTCACCCGCCAAGGCTCGTTACGCTCCCCCTGGGCACCCGCTAGCGGCATGCTCGGGCCGTCGGTCTCCAGCAGCAGCGCCTGCACCGGTAACTGGGCCACGGCACGCCGCGTCTTCTGGGCGCGCTCATAGCTGATGACGCCCCCGACCCCTAAGCGAAAGCCCAGGGCCCAGAGCTGCTCACCTTGCTGGCGCGAACCGGCAAAGCCGTGCAACACGCCACCTGCAGGCGGACGATAGCGGGCCAGCAGCGCCAGCACCTCGTTGTAGCAGCGGCGACAATGCACAATCAGCGGCAGCTTGAGCTCGCAGGCCAGTTGCAGATGCCGCTCGAACCAGGGCAACTGCTCGGCCAGCGGCAGGGCGATGGCGCCATCCAGTCCGCACTCGCCGATCGCCACCAATCCCTCGGGTCGCGCCGCCAACCGGCGGGCTAACGCCTCCAACGCCCGGGGCGACTCTTCGGCCAGAAACCAGGGGTGCAAGCCGAGGGCATAAAACACTCCCGGCTGCGCCGCGTGCAGTGCCGCCAGTCGATCCCAGTGACGGGAAGCAATCGCCGGCACTATCCAGCGCCCGACCCCGACCGCCCAGCTGCGGGCCAGCACGGCTGGCAAATCCCCGGCAAACTCATCCAGATCCAGGTGGACATGGCTATCAGTCAACGCCTGGCGGCTATCCGTCAACGCATGGCTATCGGTCGGCATGGGTCATGACTCGCAAGATAAAGAACGATCACCTTCAGGCTAATCACTCCACCGCCGCTTGTCAGCCTTAACCTCGTTCTCCCCGCGAAACATCGGGATTGCTAACGACAAAAGGGCCTCCGTCACCGGAGGCCCTTGTTCAAATCCATCACTCAGAGCATCACACCGGTGACGACGGCCGAGAGCAAGCTCACCAGGGTCGAGCCGTACACCAGCTTCAGACCAAAGCGCGACACCATGTTGCCCTTCTCTTCATTCAGCGCCTTCACCGCACCGGCGATGATGCCGATGGAGCTGAAGTTGGCAAACGAGACCAGGAATACCGACAACATGCCCAGGGTGCGCGGTGACAGACCAGCCGCCATCTTGCCCAGGTCCATCATGGCCACAAACTCGTTGGTCACCAGTTTGGTCGCCATGATGCTGCCCGCTTGCATGGCTTCACCACCGGGGATGCCCAGCACCCAGGCGATCGGGAAGAACAGATAACCCAGTACCTGTTGGAAATTCATGCCAAAGGCGGCATCAAACAGGTAGTTGATCATGGCGATCAGCGCGATGAAGCCGACCAGCATGGCCGCCACGATCACCGCCACCGTGAAGCCGGCCATGATGTATTCGGCCAGCATCTCGAAGAAGTTCTCGCGCTTGGGAGTATGGTGCTCATCCCCTTGCGCCAGTTTGGCCGCATCGGTGGCACTGTTGTCCGGCTCGTAGGGGTTGATGATCGACAGCACGATGAAGGTGCTGAACATATTGAGCACCAGAGCCGCGACCACATAACGGGGCTCAATCATCTGCATGTAGGCACCAACGATGGACATGGAAACCGTCGACATCGCCGTGGCCGCCAGGGTGTACATCTGCTTCTGGTTGATATGGGGCAGTATGTTCTTGATAGCGATGAAGTTCTCGGATTGGCCGACAATCATCGAACTGATGGCGTTGAAGGACTCCAGCTTGCCCATGCCGTTGATCTTGGCCAGCACAGTGCCGATCCCCCGGATGATCAGCGGCAGCAGACGGATGTACTGCAGGATACCGATCAGCACCGAGATAAAGACGATGGGCATCAGCACCTTGAGGAAGAAGGTAAAGGCCCCTTCATTCATCAGGCCACCGAAGACGAAGTTGGTGCCTTCGGCGGCAAAATCCATCAGTTTATTGAACGCGGCAGCAAAAGCACCGATCACCGCCAGACCAACCTGGGAGTTGAGCATGAACCAGGCCAGAGCCAGTTCGACCACCAGCAGTTGCACCACGAAGCGCAACTTGATCTTGCGCCACTCTTTGGGGTTGGCCGCCAGGGCTAACCCCAGAACCATGATGAGCCCGAGAACAAAATGTAAATATGCCATTTCCGTAGACCTGTTTTAATAAGTGGGGAGGACGGGGCTCATAGTAATTAACAGCCGAATTAAAAATTGACCAGCCATCACATTGTTTAATCATGAATAAATTATTCAGACCAGAAAAACGTTTTATTTCCAACTCTATTTTTTTTCACGAAGAAAATAAGGATTCATTCGCTAGCTGGATGAGGAAATCCTGGCAACGGCGTGATACACCAATGGCAAGTGATTGTAATTTATGTAAAACGTTTTTATTTGGCGCTGGTTTCGAGAATGAATTATATCAAAGAGGCGAGAAAAACGATTGTATCGAAGTGTGTCGGAATTATATCCATAACAAGCAAACGTTTTTATTTGCGGTCTATATTCAAGAATGGGACGTCACATGGGAAATAATGAATCCGTATTTATAAAAAATAATCATCTTCTTATTGTTCGCCAATAGAACTCGATTCATGGATACCAAAAGGTCATGCCCCAATCACCTGTTAGCCATCAAGAGGGCTGGAGTCTAATGCCAGTTGCGTTAGCGAAGGAGAGATAGCCTGTTGAGCCAACCGTTGGCGGCAGGGATGCCGCCATCGAGCCCCCAGGGAAGGGTTTACGGCGAGTTGGCGAGAGAGGGGGTCTCTCCCGAACTTTTTAACTGGCAAGCATTCGGGCTGGAGTCTGCCTTTCGTGCGGACTCCTACCTCAAGCCTGTACAGGAGCTATCAAGCCATGACTAGGGCAGAGCCATACAAAAAGGGCCGCCCGATGGCAGCCCTTGCAAGCACAGGAAGCGCTTAGTGTTCCCGGGTCTTGTGGAATACCACATCCGGATAGCGCTCCATGGTCAGATTCAGATTGACCATGGTCGGCGCTATGTAGGCCAGGTTATCGCCGCCATCCAGCGCCAGGTTGATGGCACACTTGCGCTCGAACTCATCAAGCTTCTTGCCATCCTTGCATTCCACCCAACGGGCGGTGCTGACGTTGATCGCCTCATACAGCGCCTCGACGCCATATTCACTCTTCAACCGCGACACCACCACGTCAAACTGCAGCACACCGACGGCACCGACGATGAGATCGTTGTTCTCGATGGGACGGAACACCTGCACCGCGCCCTCTTCGGAGAGCTGCACCAGCCCCTTGAGCAGTTGCTTCTGCTTGAGCGGATCCCGCAGCCGGATACGACGGAACAGTTCCGGCGCAAAGTTCGGGATCCCGGTAAAGCGAATATCTTCACCCTGAGTGAAGGTATCACCGATCTGGATGGTGCCGTGGTTGTGCAGACCGATAATGTCCCCAGGATACGCCTCTTCGGCCTGCTCCCGATCCCCGGCCATGAAGGTCACGGCGTCGGAGATATTCACATCCTTGCCCAGACGCACATGACGCATCTTCATGCCCTTCTCGTACTTGCCCGAGACCACGCGCATAAAGGCGATACGGTCGCGGTGCTTGGGATCCATGTTCGCCTGGATCTTGAACACGAAACCGGAGAATTTCTCCTCGCTGGCCTCGACGGTCCGCTTGTCGGTTTCCCGCGGCATGGGCGCCGGCGCCCATTCGGTCAGGCCATCGAGCATATGATCCACACCGAAGTTACCCAGCGCGGTACCGAAGAACACCGGCGTCATCTCGCCCTTGCGGAAGGCCTCCAGATCGAACTGGTGGGAGGCTCCCTGCACCAGCTCCAGCTCCTCACGCAGCTGATCGATCAGATCCTCACCCACCGCCTGATCCAGCGCCGGGTTATCCAGCCCCTTGATGATGCGCTTCTCCTGGATGGTGTGCCCCTGACCGGATTGGTACAGATAGACTTCGTCCTTATAGAGGTGATACACCCCCTTGAACTGCTTGCCACAACCGATGGGCCAGGTGATGGGGGCGCACAGGATATTCAGCTCGTTCTCGACTTCATCCAGTACTTCCATCGGGTCGCGGACTTCACGGTCCAGCTTGTTCATGAAAGTAAGGATCGGCGTGTCGCGCAAGCGGGTGACTTCCATCAGCTTGCGGGTACGGTCTTCAACCCCCTTGGCGGCGTCGATGACCATCAGGCAGCAATCCACCGCCGTCAGGGTGCGGTAGGTATCTTCCGAGAAGTCTTCGTGACCCGGCGTATCCAGCAGATTGACCAGACAGTCGTTGTAGGGGAACTGCATCACCGAGGTGGTGACCGAGATGCCCCGCTCCTTCTCCATCTCCATCCAGTCGGATTTGGCATGCTGACCCGAGCCGCGGCCCTTGACGGTACCGGCGCGCTGGATCGCGTTTCCGAACAGCAGCACCTTCTCGGTGATGGTGGTCTTACCCGCATCGGGGTGGGAAATGATGGCGAAGGTGCGGCGTTTGCCCACCTCGTTCAGGAACTCAGACATGAACACGTCCCGTAAGCTGGCTATGACGAATTTGGCCGCGGATTATAAACCCAAGGGCAGTTTTTGCCCAAACAATTGCGCATAGCCATGGCAGACAAGCGGTGGCTCGAACGATACACTTCTTTCATGAGCCATGGGTTTGCTGCCCTTTTTTCGGAGTCGCCATGCTATCTCGTGCCTGCCTGTGCATCCTGGGCCTCGTCGTCACCCTGACGAACGGACTGGCCATGGCTGCCAGCGCCGGTCATTTGCACATCGGCGTCAGCTTTTCCATCCCGCCTTATGTGATTCAGGAGGAGGATCGCGGCATCGAAATCGATCTGCTCCGTGCCACCCTGCAAGCGCCTGAATATGACCTGCACATTCACTACCTGCCGCTGGCGCGCAGCTTCCAGATGCTGGAAAGCGGCGAGCTCGATGGCATCATCAACGTGCGCCCGGGTATGCTCGATGCCAGCCGGATCCAGAAGGTCTATTACAGCCAGCCGGTGATCACCTTCCACAACCAGCTCATCACGCTCAGCAGTCGCTGGCCTGCGGGCAAATTGACCCAAATGGCACAACTCTCCACACTCAAGCTGTTGGCCTTTCAGCGGGCGACCCAGATTCTGGGCCAAGAATTTGCGGCTGCGGTGGCGAATTCGCCCTATTACGTCGAGACCGCCAAACAGCCCCTGCAGGTGCGCCAACTACTACGCGGTCGTATCGATGGCGCCATCATGGAGACACGGGTCTTCAACTACTATCTGCGTCAAGCCCAGAACAGCGGGCAATTTCTGGATCATGAACTGGCCCAGCCGGTGGCCCGCCACGCACTTTTCCCGCCAACCATCTATCACTTCGCCTTTCGCGATGCCATGGTCCGCGACCACTTCAACCAGCGTCTCGACGAATTACAGCGCGATGGCGGCTATCAGAAGATCTTGGCGCGCTATGGCGCCAACGACAAATAACCGCCGTCGCCCAAAGCGCTGACGAAATCCTATACAAGCGCTCATGACCACCAAAGCAGAGCCAGCAGCGCCCATGAGGCTGATTGAATATCAGGTGTTGAAGCGCCCCACCAGCTCACTCAGCCGGGACGAGAGCGCCTGCAAGCGTTCTGCTTCGCTCGATGCCTGGGAGGTATGCTGTTCGCCGGTCTGCGACAAGGCGTGAATTTCGATCACATTGGCCTCGATCTCTTTGACCGTGCTCTGCTGCTGACTCAAGGCGCTGGTGATCTGGGCATGCATGGTCTGGACGTCACTGACCAATTGGTGAATTTGCTCGATTTCGGCTGCAGTCTGATGCACCAGACCAATGCTGCTGTCGGCGTTGACATGCGCCGCGGTGACATGGGCCACCGATTGCTCGGCCGCGGTGCGCAACAGCTCCATTTTCTTCTGGATATCCACCGTCGAACTCTGTGTCCGGGAAGAGAGTGAACGAACCTCATCGGCCACCACCGCAAATCCGCGTCCCATCTCCCCGGCCCGGGCCGCCTCAATAGCCGCATTCAACGCCAGCAAGCTGGTCTGCGAGGCGATGCCATTGATCACCTCCAGCACGGTACTGATGTCCTGAATTTGCTGGCTGAGATGGGACATGGACTCCGCAGAGTGCTTGGTGCCCTGGGCCAACTTGTCGATCTCGCTGGCAGAGCGCTGCGCATTGTCAGTGCCGGAGACCGTCACCTGATCCGCTAGCATCATGGCGTTGGAGGTATCGTGACTGTTGCGCGCCACCTCATCGATCGAGGCGGCAAACTCGGTCATGGCACTGGCAATGGTCTGGGATTTGGCACGCTGCTCCGACATACCGTGCAGGGTCTGGCTCATCTGATGGCGCAGGGTGAGCGCCAGCTGACTCAACTCGCTGGCCGAGGCGGAAACCTCCATCACGATCTCGCGAATGTTGCGGATAAAAGCATTGAAGGCGACGGACAGTTCGCCAATTTCATCATCCCGCTGGGCACTCGCCAACTGCACCTGCAGATTCCCTTGCCCTTGCGCCAACTCCTGGAAGGATTGCACCAGCTCGCGCAGCGGGTTGATCAGCTTCTGGGCCATGGTCAGGCCGAACGCGGCGGCAATCAGGGTGACGACCAGCAGAATGATCAGGGTATTCTGGGTGATGGACGCCATAATGGCCGAGACTGCGGCAAAGGCTTCCCCCTGATCCATCTGTGAAAAGATTACCCACTTCTGCCCCAGGATATTCACAGGCGCGTAGGCAATGATGGCATCACGTCCCAGATAATCATTCTCCTGCACCAGCCCGGATTTACCTTGCAAGGCTTGCTGCAACGCGCTCGACTGGATCTTCAAATAGCCGCTAGAGGCTTGTCGCGCCTTGATGGCGGCCAGAGTCTTGTCCGGCTGCAGCCCGGTTTCCGCTACTTGTTGTAAAAATGTTTGCGGGGAATCCAGCAACAGGCGGCTTTCCGAGCGCGTCAGACCGTCGGCCCCCACCAGCAATGACTCACCGGTGTCACCGAGCCCGATATTGGTCCACTGCTGATTGCTGGTCATCAACTTATTCAGCTGCTCCTGGGAAACCTGCACCACCAGAGTTCCGATGCGCTCCTCTCCGTCAAACACCGGCGCCGACATAAACGCGGCGGGAGCCCCATACGAGGGTTTGTAGGCCGAGAAGTCCGTCAGAGCAACCTGCCCCTTCGCGGCCCGGGTTGCCGCCTGCCACGCCTTTGCCAGACCCGAGTCGGCCAACCCTCCGCTCGCCAGGGATGCCGCATAATCGGTTTCCTTGAACACCGTGTAGACGACTCGGCCGTCGTTGTTGATGAGGAACAGATCATAAAAGCCAAATTCGGCCTGCTCTTTACGGAAAACAGGATGGTAAGTAGCATGGTATCTGTCATAACGGGAGGCAAATTTACCCTTGCTGGCGGCCTGATCCAGCAACTGCTTGGAGCCCACCGGATTCGGATTCTTCGAGATATAGCGCGCCTGGTAAAACAGTGTGGCTGGATCAGATTTCTCAACCAGGGAGATGATGTCGCTGTCGCGGATATTGAGATCCAGCTTCTTGTATTGGGTCAGAAAATCCTGCCGGTAATAGTCCTGGATTGACTGCAAGTCGGCCGTATCCGGCTCAGACGACACATCAAAGCCATTGGCAAAATCCCGGGCAGCAGCGGCGGTATTGGCACTATTGGCCATGCTGGCGACGATCGTCTTCAACTGGGTGAAGTAATCGTGGATTTGTTCGCGCCGCATTTCACGTACTGCGGTCAATTTTTCCGAGGCCTGTTTGTACAGGGCCTGGTTGACTTGATCCGTAATGGAGTAACCGATGACGCCGGTTGCACAAATAAGGGGCAAAATGCCAATCCCCAAGATCGCCAACAGCAACTTGTTCTTTATTTTCATCGTCATTCCCATCCAGAACTTGCTGACATCGCGAGCTGATCGACAGCCTATAAGACCTGGTTCTAGCAAGAACCAGGCCAGCACCATGGCTGGACAATTGAGTCCACACCATTAAGTTGTAGTCGACTAGGAGGAAAAGGATGGATTGATTTAAGAGGCAACCGGGCTGTAACGGCCCGGTTTATGATTCAGGGTTAAAACCAGATTGATGATGACGGAAGCGACCACCGAGACCAGCAGTGTCAGACCATCCGCCGCTATCGACGAGCCCAGAACAACGCAGCAATCCAGCACCATCTGGGTTTTGCCAACCGGATAGCGGTAACGCTCCTGCAACCACAGACACAGAATATTGAAACCGCCCATACTCGCTTTGTGGCGGAACAGGATCATCAGCCCGATCCCGATGAGCAAGCCGCCCACCACAGCCGCATACATAGGCTGCAGCGTCGAGATCGCCAGCAGGCGGTCCATATGGTCGCCGCAGACGGCGACACTACCGACCACCAGCATGGTCTTCAGCACGAAACTTTTGCTCATATTGCGCAGCGCCATGGCATAGAAAGGGATATTCACCACGAAGAACCAGGTGCCAAACGACCAGGCGCTCACTTTTTGCAGCAGCAGCGCCAAGCCTACGGTGCCGCCGACAACGATGCCCGCCTGCTTGAAGAGGACTATCCCCAGCGAAATCAGCGCCACCGAGGTGATCAGCGCAAACAGGTCTTCAAACCAGCCATGGCTCGGTTGCATCGCACACTCCTTGATCTTCAGAAACCGATGTTCAACGGCCCGGATCCTATCAATCCGGATCCGACATCTGAATTCTACGGGAGGCATCCCGGGGGGCTTCGGGTGTAAAGAAAAGCTGACGCCGATGTCAAGGAATGGGCATTTCGTGTAGATAACAAACGGCCCGAGCCATAAGCTCGGGCCGCAGCACGCTCACAAGGGTCCTCAAGCACCCAGATTAGGGATCAAATCACCTCGGCCAGATTGCCCTTCTCTTCCAGCCACTCCCGGCGATCCCCTGCACGCTTCTTGGCCAGCAACATATCCATCAGCTGCAGGGTGTCATCGCCTTCTTCCAGCGTCAGTTGCACCAGACGGCGGGTGTTGGGATCCATGGTGGTTTCCCGCAGCTGTTTCGGGTTCATCTCACCCAGACCTTTGAAGCGGGTAACCTGGATGGTGCCGCGCTTCTTCTCGGCCCGCAACCGCTCCAGAACCCCTTCTTTTTCACTCTCGTCCAGGGCGTAATAGACCTCTTTGCCCAAGTCAATCCGGTACAAAGGCGGCATGGCCACATAGACATGGCCACGCAGCACCAGGGTCCGGAAGTGCTTTACAAACAATGCACACAACAGGGTGGCGATGTGCAGACCATCCGAATCCGCATCGGCGAGGATGCACACCTTGCCGTAACGCAGTTCGGAGAGATCGTCAGAGTCTGGATCCAGACCGATGGCGATGGAGATGTTGTGCACTTCATCGGAGGCGAGCACTTCGGAGGCGTCCACTTCCCAAGTATTCAGGATCTTGCCACGTAGCGGCATGATGGCCTGGAACTCCCGATCCCGCGCCTGCTTGGCGCTACCGCCTGCCGAGTCCCCTTCCACCAGAAACAGCTCGCCCTGCATCGGATCGGAACAGGCGCAATCGGTCAGCTTGCCCGGCAAGGCCGGTCCCTGGGTGACTTTCTTGCGCACCACGGTTTTGGCGGCCCGCAGACGTTTCTGGGCACTGCTGATACACATCTCGGCCAACTGGCTGCCGAGCTCGATATTGACGTTGAGCCACAGGCTGAAGGCATCCTTCACCACGCCGGAGACAAACGCCACGCACTGGCGGGAGGAGAGCCGCTCCTTGGTCTGCCCGGCAAATTGCGGATCCTGGATCTTCACCGACAGGATATAGGCGCAGCGATCCCAGATATCTTCCGGCGTCAGCTTGATGCCTCGCGGCAGCAGGTTGCGCAGCTCGCAAAATTCACGCATCGCATCCAGCAACCCCTGACGCAGGCCGTTGACGTGGGTGCCGCCCTGAACAGTCGGGATCAGGTTGACGTAGGACTCGGCCAGAGTGTCGCCACCTTCCGGCAACCAGCACAGCGCCCAGTCGATTGCCGACTGATCCGTACTCAGCGAGCCAGTGAAGGGTTGCTCCGGCAAACAGACCGACTCCTTGACGGTGTCGATCAGATAATCGCGCAAACCATCCTGATAGCACCACTCCTGGTGTTCACCACTCTGTTTATCATCGAAAGAGATAGTGAGGCCAGGACAGAGCACGGCCTTGGCCTTGAGCAGATGGACCAGTCGGGAAACGGAGAACTTCGGCGAATCGAAATAACTGGCATCGGGCCAGAAACGCACCCGGGTGCCGCTGACGCGACGCCCACAGGTGCCGGTAATCGCCAGCTCGACGGCCTTGTCACCATTGGCAAACGCCATTTCGTAGACCTGACCATCCCGCTTGACGGTGACTTCGACCCGGGTTGACAGGGCATTCACCACCGAGATACCGACCCCGTGCAGACCACCGGAGAACTGATAGTTCTTGCCGGAAAATTTCCCGCCTGCGTGCAGCTTGCAAAAGATAAGCTCGATGGCCGGGACGCCCTCTTCGGGGTGGATATCCACTGGCATCCCCCGACCATCATCGATCACTTCCAGCGACTGATCCTCATGCAGGATCACCTGAATCGAGCGGGCATGACCGGCCAGCGCCTCATCCACACTGTTATCGATAACTTCCTGGCCGAGATGGTTTGGCCGGGAGGTATCGGTATACATGCCGGGGCGACGACGAACGGGTTCGAGGCCCTTCAGGACCTCAATGGCATCTGCCTGATAATTGCTGCTGCTCATGTAGGGGCTTCTGCTGACGTTAGAGTTGGAGGAAGTTTACAATTTCTGGGCAGTAACGCTCAAATCCGCTGAATGCGTGGTTACCCCCCTCTTCGAGAGTAACACGACTGGCGCGGTAGAAGTCGATAGCCACACGGTAATCCAGGACTTCGTCGCCACTTTGCTGTAACAACCACAACCGCTGCGGATGTTGAAGCGATTCCGGATCCAGCGCCGCCAGTTCCTGCATATGCTCGGGTACCAGGGTATAGGCCGCTCCGGTGTAGGGATTGACCTGTGCCCCCAAAAAATGACGCAGCAATAGCTGGGGATGCACCGCCGGATTCACCAGCACAGCGGGCAGCGCAAATTGCTCAGCCGCCACCGTGGCCCAGAACCCTCCTAAAGAACTGCCAATCAGGCCGATCGGACCGGAAGATAACGCCGAGGCGATACAGGCGGAAATAGCCGCCCACGCCTCACTCGGCGTATCAGGAAATGTGGGTCGTAGATAGTGGATATCGGGTCGAGCCTGCGCCAGATAAGCCCCCAGCAACCGGGCCTTGGCCGAGTCACCGGAGGATTGAAAACCATGCAGATAGATGAGAGTTGGCTGCGCCATTAATAGCCGCCTGCGGCACCATCGGGGATGAAACAACCAGCGGGTAAACGATGCACCTGGGTCTCGACGCGGCCATCGGCATACAGTTGCAGATAACGCCAACCCGGGCCCTTGCTATCGAGGCCAAAGTCGCGACTCAAAGGCTCGAACTGGATACAGGTCGAAGGCGAGGAGATAAACCGCACGCCGTTGTGTTCCAGATCGCTTTCCTGATGGACATGACCGCACAGCACCAGTTTGACGTTTGGAAAGCGCGCCAGCAGCGCCAGCAGATCCGGGGCGTTCTTCAAATCGTGCTGATCCAGCCAGGTACTGCCAACCGGGAAGGTGTTGTGATGCAGACAGATCAGGGTAAAGCGCTCAGGCTGCTGGTTCAGGCACTGTTCGAGAAAACCCATCTGTTCGGGTTTGAGCCAGCCATGGGGCACGCTGTACACCTGCGTATCCAGCATGATGATCTGCCAATCCGCCATCAGGATCTGCTGGGCATTGCTGATGCCGAAATCGGGCATCACCTGCCGCATCAAGGGACCGTCATCATGATTGCCTGGTAACCAGAAGATGGGGCGCCCCAACGGCTTGACCATATCGGCAAAGCGGCGGTAGGAGTCCGGGGTATAGTCCTGAGAGAGATCCCCTGTCGCCAGGATCAGATCGTAAGGCTGATTCTGATCCTGAATGGCCGCGAGAACAGCCGCCAGACTATCGGCGGTACGAATGCCCAATAGCTGTCCCTCTGCTTGAGCAAAGAGATGGGTGTCCGTGATCTGCAACAGGCGAATCGGTTGCTCGCTGCCGCCAACAGGGAGAGTAACAGTATCCAATTGGGCTATATTCTTCGTCGTAATTAATCTGGTCTGAATTCAAAAGCACCGTAGCCGTGGGCCAGACAAAACCGCAACCATTCCGCCAGAAAGTGATTGCACTGCTCTTTCTCGTCTCTGTGATGCATCTTTTCGTTCGGGTAATGATAGCTAGACCGCAGCCGTGAAATCTGCTGACTGACACACACTTCGGCCATGCGGGCGTCATGATACAGACGCACCTGCAAATATGCCCTCAGATATTGTGGTAAGTTTTCATTATTTTGCGCTACTTCAAGTAACGTCGTGAAACGGCTCTCTTCGAGTACCCGAAGGCGAAAATCCAGGCCATCCGCCGCACTCAGCGCATAACCTCGCTTTTCGAAGGCGATGGACGGCAACAACTTCATCAGCCCCATGTAGTTGGTTTCGCAAATTCGATGCAAATTGGCCAGATCAGGAACATGCCGTTTCTTGAGCGTGATCATGCTGCCGCCACAGGACTCAACCATGCTTGACGCACGCCATCCAGATGCAACTGCAGCCACTGCAACGCGATCACGGTAGCGGCGTTGTCGATACGCCCGGACTCGACCCAGGCATAGGCTTGTTCGCGAGAAACCACATGCACCCGAATGTCTTCCCCCTCATCGGCCAGGCCATGCACGCCGCTGGCCAGGCTACTATCCACTTCACCAATAAACACATCGATACGCTCTGTGGTGCCCCCCGGACTGACCAGATAACTCAGCGCAAACTGACTGCGAGCCACCGTCAATCCGGCTTCCTCTTCCGCCTCGCGATGAATGACACTAGCCGGGGATTCACCAGGATCTATGATGCCCGCCACCATCTCCAGCAACCAGGGGCTGCGTTCGCCATCCACGGCACCGATACGGAACTGCTCCAGCAACACCACTTCATCCCGTTGCGGATCATAGGGCAACATGGCGGCAGCATGACCCCGTTCGAACAACTCACGAGTCAGCGGCGCAGACCAGCCGCCGGCAAATAGCTTATGGCGCAGGGTATAGCGATTCATACGAAAGAAACCCTGATGACAGTTTTCCTGGCGTAAAATTTCAACATCGGCTGCGGTAAAATAGGGCTCGGCAGCCAGCGGTAGTTGCGACATGATAGACTCCGACAGGATCAGTTAGTGGCGGAAGTGAAACTAATGAAAGAGGCAAACAGAGAGCCGTGAGGCAGGCAGGTTAACCTGAACCCGAGACCAATGGTAAGCTTGAGAGCAGTTTTTTTCGCCACCCCAACGCTATAGTAATGTCTCTAAACTGTTTTTTTACTTACACTCGTCATTATTGGTGTCGTTCGGCAAGCACCGCTTGCGATACAGCCTTGCTCACTCGCTCAAGTCAGAATAATTCGGAGAAGCCCATTTTATGAACAAGCGTCTATTGTCCGCCCTCATCGTGATGAGTTTCAGCGGGTTCGCCAATGCAGAAAACCTGCTCGATATCTATCGTCAGGCGCAGGAAAAAGATCCGCAACTGCTGGAGTCGAAAGCCCAGCGCGATGCTGCCTTCGAAAAAATCAATGAGGCGCAGGCCGCCAACCTGCCGCAAATCAATCTGGGCGCTGACCTGAATTATCAAAAAACCAACCAGGATGATAAACAGACTGCAGGCACGGCAGGGGCATCCCTGGGGTTGTCACAAGCCATCTACCGCCGCAGCAACTGGATCAATAGCGATATCTCCGAGAAACAAGCGGCTCAGACCGATGTAGCTTACAACTATGAAAAGCAATCCTTGATTGTACGGACCTCGGATGCCTACTTCTCGGTTCTGGCCGCCAAAGATACGCTCGAATACGTCAATGCCAACCTGGATGCCTTGAAGCGTCAGCTCGACGAAACCCAACAACGTTATAACGTCGGTATGACCGCCATTACCGATGTGCATGAAGCCAAGGCCGCTTATGATCTGGCCAGTGCCGATGTCATCACCGCCGAGAATAATCTGACCAACAGCTATGAAGGCTTGCGTCAGCTCACCGGCACCGAGCATAAACAACTGGATCTGCTGGATACCCAGCGTTTCACGCCGGTCGCCCTGAACGAAGGCTCAGACAGCTGGATGAAACTGGCCGAAGAAAACAACCTACAACTGCACCAACAGCGCATTGCCAAAGATATTGCCAAACAGCAGATTGACCTGGCACAAACCGGCAATGATCCAACACTCGATCTGGGCGCCAATCTGGGTAGCACCTATACCGACTACAAGAACAGCGGTACCGGTTATGATGACGGCACGCTGAACAGCGGCAACATAGGTTTCAAATTTAACCTGCCTCTGTATACCGGTGGAGCCGTGGATTCTCGCGTCAAACAGGCACAGTTCAATTATGTTTCCGCCAGCGAAGCGCTGGAGAAGAGCCATAGATCGATTCAGGCAGATCTGTATCGCAACTACAACGATGTGAACGCTGCGATCGGCACGGTGCGAGCTTACCAACAGTCCGTCATCTCGGCCGAAAGCGCGTTGACCGCGACACGGGCTGGTTATGAAGTCGGAACCCGTACCATCGTCGATCTGCTGGATGCAACTCGCAAACTCTACTCCGCCAAACAACAGCTCTCAGCGGCTCGCTATGACTACATCCTCAAGCGTCTGCAACTCAAGCAGATTGCCGGTAATCTCCAAGAGCAGGATCTGGTTGAAGTCAACAGCGGTTTAAGCAAGGGCTAATTCAGACATTCAGTCTCCAGAAGGCGCCTGCGGGCGCCTTTACATTTATTAACGACCGGCTTTTCGCTCTTTCGAGCTTGATCGCGTTTCCAGCACTTGTAAGCGGTTAACATTCAGTCTATCAACATCTTCAGTAACTTAGTTCGTTACCGGTTTTGTGCTGATTGAAGGAGGCACGCATGAGTTTGTGGGATAAAGCCAAGCAACTCTTTGGGCAGAGCCCGCAGAGCAGCACCTTGCACGCGGTCAGTGCGCAGGATCATCTGGATGCCATCATCAAGGAGCGCCCGGATCTGTGCGATCCACTGACCAGCGATCCTAACGAAAAAACCGTCACCCGCGACAATGGCCGCGACATCATCTTTCTCGGCTGGCAAGTCTGTAATGTCGAAGAACGTCATATCAAAGACAATCGTCGTCTCGCCTATCTGAAACTGTTCCAGACCCGGGCCAACAAGTATGTCTGCCAACGCATGACGCTGATCGACAACGAAGAGAAGAGCTATCAGGCCGTGACCGTGGAAGATCTGGAAGGTGTAAAACGCTTCTTTGGCGAAGGTAGCCTGGCGTTGGCACTCTATATCATGCTGGATCGTCAGTTTCCGGTGAGCAAGAAGAGCGCCTGAGCCACGAAACACAAGACGGATGACAGCCAGGGGTTGTCATCCGTTTTTTTATAGGAGCGCCTTATGAGCCGAGACGCCTTGGTGGACTGGCATTCTCCGGATTTGGCGACCCAACTGCCCATTGAACGGATGCTGCTCGACCAACACACAGGTCTCCAGCATCTGCAGCTAGTCGAAACACGTGCCTTCGGTCGCGCCTTCTTGTTGGACGGGCATCTGATGAGCAGCGAAGGTGACGAATTCTTCTATCACGAACACCTGGCCCAACTTCCCGCCATCAGTCACCCCAATCCCGTCAACGCCCTCATCATAGGGGGCGGTGATGGCGGCTCGGCGCGACAACTGCTGATGCACCAGAGCATCCGTGATATCCAGATTTGCGAACTGGATGTTCAGGTTCTCACCATGGCTCGCCAGCACCTGCCCGGCATTCATCACGGTAGCCTAGAACATCCCCGAGTGCGGGTCCAGATCGGTGATGGGCTCAAATACGTGCGTCAGTATCAGGGACAGGTCGACCTTATCATCCTCGATTTAACGGATCCTCAAGGCCCCTCGGCTCCTCTGTATGATCGACACTTCTTCGCCCACTGCGCCCGAGTGCTGGGCGAGCAGGGGATCCTGAGCCTGCATCTGTGTTCACCCCAACTGGATCCCGCGCGCTTCTCCCATCTGTTGGCTGAACTGACGGCGGTCTTTCGCTGCGTCCGGCCGATGTTGGTTCCGATAGCACTCTATGGCGGCCTGTGGAGTCTGGCCTGTGCCAGCCAAAGTTGCGATCCCAAAACGTTGCATCCCGAGACCATCCAGCAGCGCTTGCTCCAGCGACAGATCACCGATCTGCGCTATTACAACCAGGAGACCCATGCCGCGGTCTTCGCACTGCCGAATTTTGTCCGTGACCTGCTCCCCTCTTCCACGCCGTAAACCATTCCGGACTACACATGCCGAGCCATGTCGATAGAACCTCCAAAGTGACAAAACGGGTTCTGGTGATGTTATTCCGATAAAGAAAAGGCCAGCTCCTGAGGCTGGCCTTGAGACGTCGCATCACTGGGAGGATCAGGATTCGCGTTCGATGATGGTTTTGATGATGGCACTGGTGGAACATCCATCTTCAAAATTCAGTACCAGCACCTGACCACCGTTGGCCGTCACTTCTTCATAACCGGCAATCTCGTGAGGCTGATAATCGCCCCCCTTGACCAGCAAGTCCGGCAAGGTTTCGGCAATCACCCGGCGCGGAGTATCTTCGCTGAAGGGCACGACCCAATCGACTGCACCCAGACCGGCAAGCACAGCCATACGACGGTCCACCGGATTGACCGGACGACCAGGTCCCTTCAAGCGGGTTACCGAAGCATCATCGTTCACCGCCACGATCAGACGATCACCCAGCTTGCGGGCATTTTGCAGATAGGAGACGTGACCGGCATGCAGGATGTCGAAGCAGCCATTGGTCATCACCACCCGCTCACCACGACGACGCGCGGCGTCCACCGCAAATTTCAACTGCTGCTCGGTGACCACACCAAAACCGGATTCATGGTCACCATACACCGCATTGGCCAACTCAATCGGGCTGACAGTAGAAGTCCCCAGCTTGCCCACCACGATACCGGCCGCCGTGTTCGCCAAGGCACAGGATTCATCCAGTGTCTTGCCCGCCGCCAGTGCCGTCGCCAGGGTTCCAATGACTGTATCGCCAGCCCCGGTGACATCGAACACTTCGTGGGCTTGGGCTGGCAGATGTAACTCTTCTTCTCCGGCACGGATCAGGGTCATACCATGTTCGGAGCGGGTGACCAGCAAGGCATCCAGTTCGTAACGAGCCACCAGCTCCAGTCCCTTTTTCACCAGGTCCTGTTCGTCACGCACCTTACCAACCACGGCTTCAAATTCGGACATATTCGGTGTCAGCAAGGTGGCCCCGCGATATTTCTCGAAATCGGTTCCCTTCGGATCGACCAGTACCGGAACTCCGGCGGCCCGCGCCAGGGTGATCATCTGCTGAACCGCCGCCAGAGCGCCCTTACCATAATCGGAGAGGATGACCACATCAACGCGCGACAAGGCGGCTTGGGTTCTGGTCAGCAAGGCTTCCGGATCCACGGCATGGAAACCTTCTTCAAAATCCAGACGCAACAGTTGCTGGTTACGGCTGAGGATCCGCAACTTGGTAATGGTCGGGAAGTTGGCCAGACGCACAAAATCGGTTTCAACACCGACCGATGTCAGCTTGTCGGCCAAGGCAGTCGCCGCCTCATCCTGACCGGTCAGACCTAATAGAATCGAGCTAGCCCCCAGTGCGGCAACGTTCAACGCCACGTTGGCGGCCCCCCCCGGGCGCTCCTCATTGTGTTCGACCTTGACCACCGGAACCGGGGCTTCGGGAGAAATGCGACCGGTGGGACCAGACCAATAGCGGTCCAGCATGACGTCGCCCACCACCAACACTCGGGCCTTTTCAAAATCAGGCAGCGTGATCTTCATAATCAGACTCTCACAGACAAAATCCTGGCGCAGTCTAGCACACAGACACCGGCGATTCGCCTGATGCAAGGCAAATCTGCTAACATGCAGGGCGTTTTCCACTCGCATCGCGGAGTATTTTGATGTCTTCAGCACCCACCGCTCGCCTGAGTCTGGCGATGTGTCATCCTCGTTATTGGCCACTCTGGGCCGGGCTCGGCCTGCTCTGGTTATTGGTACAACTGCCTTACCGTTGGCAGATGGCTCTGGGACGCAAGCTCGGTCGGCTCTCGATGTTAGTACTCAAACGGCGGGTTCAGATCGCCCGTCGCAATCTGCAGCTGGCGATGCCGGAGCTGGATGATGCCGCTCGCGAACAGTTGCTGGTCGCCAACTTTGAAAGCGTTGGCTGTGCCGTATTCGAAACCGGAATAGCCTGGTATTGGCCCGATCAGCGGCTGCGCCGCATCATGCACATCCAGGGCGACGAACATGTGCGGGAAGCGGTTGCCGGCGGCGAAGGCATGCTGCTGCTCTCCTGCCATTTCATGACGCTGGAGCTCAATGCCCGGATGTTCGGTATTCTGCATCCCGGCGTCGGTGTCTATCGACCCAACGATAATCCGGTGATGGAATATGCCCAGGTACGCGGTAGAACCCGCTCTAACAAGTGCTTGCTGGATCGGGGGGATATCAAGGGCATGATCAAAGCCCTGCGCAAGGGAGAGGCGCTCTGGTACGCCCCGGATCATGACTATGGTCGCCACGCCAGCGTGTTTGTTCCCTTCTTTGCCGTCGAGCAAAGCGCCACCATCACAGGTACCGCGACGCTGGCTCGGGTCAAAAATGCCGTGGTGTTGCCCTGTTATACCCTGCGCCTGCCTCAGGGTGGCTACAAACTGGTGATCGGCGCGCCGTTGCAGAACTTCCCGACTGGTGACGACATCGCCGACGCCACCCGCAGCAATCAGGTGATTGAAGCCGCCGTCCGTCAGGCGCCAGAGCAATATATGTGGCTGCACCGCCGCTTCAAGACCCGCCCTCGCAAGGAGGATCCATCCCTCTACTGAGGCTGACGGCCATAGGGCAATCAGCAAAAAGGCAATGTCGACGGACATTGCCTTTTTTGTTCACGGCTTGCGGACGCCCGCGTCCATTTTATCCCTGGTGGTTGACCAGCAATTTCTGCCACAAGGCGGTGACCCACGCTCGCTCGGCCAGTAATTCACTGCCCTCAACAATTCGACTCTGGCCGGAAAGCGTGCAGCGGTGGGCCATATCGCGAATGGCTAGGTAGGCCTTTTTCAATCGGGCTGATTCCTCGTCTGTCAGCAATCCCTCCTCGGCGCAGGTATCGAAGATCCGCACATTATCACTCCAGCGGGTCATGGTGTCGGGATGGGCTTCGGCATGGGCCAGCACCAGATACTGGGCCATAAACTCGATATCGGTCATCCCCCCCGCACCTTGTTTTAAATCATACTGCTCGGCGGTACCTCGCAGCAGATGAGCGCGCATCTTGTCGCGCATTGCCACCACCTCCTGCTGCAAGGCGGCCTGATCGCGATGGCGACTCAGCACCTGTTTGCGGATCTGGTTGAAATCGGCCACGATCGCCGCCTCCCCGACCACAGCCCGCGCCCGCACCAACGCCTGATGCTCCCAGGTCCAGGCCTCGTGATGGAGATAGTGCTCATAGGCATGCAACGACGAGACCAGCAGCCCGGAATCACCGGAGGGGCGCAGGCGCATATCCACATCGTAGAGAATGCCGGAGGGGGTCCGGGTACTGAACAGATGCAGGATGCGCTGCGCCAGCCGGACATAGAATTGCCGCACATCGATGGGCCGATCGCCATCGGTGACACCTGCCGGATCGCCGCCATGCAGGAACACCAGATCCAGATCCGAGCCATAGCCCAGCTCTATGCCCCCCAGCTTGCCATAGGCCACGACACAGAAGCTGCGCTCTCCGGTTTGCCGGGTATGGGGCGGAAGGCCGTAACGCACGATCAGTTGGCTCCAGGCCTGCGCGACCACCTCTTCCAGGATCGCCTCGGCGAGCCAGGTCAGATGGTCACTGACCTTCATCAGCGGCAGGGCGCCAGCAATGTCTGCGGCGCTGATCCGCAACAGCTGGATCTGTTTGAATTGCCGCATCGCCTCCATCTGCTGCTCGACATCTTCCTCGGGCACCCGCATCAGGTATTGCCGTAGTTCATCTCGATATTGATCCAGAGGAGTGGGGTGATACAGATGCTGGGGATCCAGCAGCTCATCCAGCAAGATCGGGAAACGGGCCAGTTGCTTGGCTACCACCTCGCTGGCGGCACACAACTGCAGCAACTGGTTCAACACGCCGCGATTCTCTACCAGTAACTGCAGATAAGCCGAACGGGTCATGATTTGGCTGAGCAGCGTCTGGACCCGGGCAAACAGTGTCGCAGGAGCCTCATGGCCGGCAATGGCCAGTAACAGTGCTGGCATTAGGCGGTTGAGCGCCTCGCGCCCTTGCGGACCGATGGAACGTCGATGGCAGTCCGCACGGAAAGTCACTAAAGCCGCCGCCAGCGCCTCCCCCTCCTGAGGGCACACCGCCAGCAGCAAGGGCGAGGTCTCCTCCAGAGTCAGATTGGTTTGCCAGAGATCATGCCAAATTTGCGGCACATCATCCTGCTCCGCGTCGGCATCGCCGATCACGGCAATGAATTCACGCCGCACCAGGGCCATCACCTGCTGTAGCTGGTGATAGAAACAATTCCAGTCGGCATAGCCCAACGCGGTAACCAGGCGGAGACGATCCCGCTCGGACTCCGGCAAGGTTTGAGTCTGCTGATCACCGATCTCCTGCAGTATGTTCTCGACCCGGCGCAAGAAGCGATAGCTCTCCAGCAAGCCATCGACACTGGATTGGGCCAAAGCGCCGCTGCGCCCCAGCTCGACCAGCACGGCAGGCAAATGACGGATTTGCAGAGCTCGCTCACGACCACCGCGGATCAGCTGGTAGACCTGGGCGATAAACTCTACCTCGCGGATCCCCCCGGCCCCCAGTTTGATGTTGTCCTTGAGCCCCTTGCGCCGCACCTCGGCTTCAATCATGCCCTTCATTTTGCGCAGAGCCTCAATGGCACCGAAGTCGATGTAGCGCCGATAGATGAAGGGGCGCAGTAGCTGCTGCAACTCTTCGCCGGCGGCGGTTTTCGGCCCCAACACCCGGGCCTTGACCATGGCATAGCGTTCCCAACTGCGGCCATGATGCTGGTAGTAATCCTCCATGGCGGCAAAGCTCACCGCCAGAGGGCCGGCATCGCCGAACGGTCGCAACCGCATATCCACCCGAAACACCTGACCATCGGCCGTGGTTTGATGCAGTGCGTTGATCAGCTGTTGTCCCAGACGAATGAAGAAGGTCTGATTGTCCAGCGCCCGACGCCCACCTTGAGTCTCGCCATTTTCCGGGAAACTGAAAATCAGATCGATATCGGAGGAAAAGTTAAGCTCGCCACCGCCCAGCTTGCCCATGCCCAGCACCACCAACTCCTGGGGAACCCCGTCGGCATTCACCGGTGTGCCCTGTTCCCGGCAGGCCTTGGCGTAGAGCCAAGCCAGCGCCTGAGTGATAAGGGCATCGGCTAGCGCCGAGAGATGAACAAAACTTTCCTCGACGGCGGAGAGCCCCAGCAACTCACGCCAGGCAATCACCATCATGTGACGGCGACGAAAACGGCGCAGCAGCTGCTTGAAACGATCTTCGTTGTCTACGGTCGCCAATTCACTCGCCAATGCCGGCGCGTAGTCACTATGACGCTCGGCCTGTTGCAGCTCTGTGCCCTGCAACAGTTCGATCAGCAATGCCGGAGCATGAATGGCCGACTCGGCAATAAAATCGGAGAGCGCGAAGACTCTCATTAACGTGGGTTGGAATGGTGTGATAGCGGTCAGCTGCTCCGCATCCAGCAGCGGTAGCAAACGCTGCCAATGACGGTTGGCCTGATCCTGAAGCACAGAGGGTAAATCGGACATGAAACATTCCTGCATGACGAGGCGCCAGCGGGCGCAGATGGCCTCAATCTAGCACTGCCAACCCGTCATGGCAGCCTTTGTGGGGAAAAAGCCGGATCCGGATCGCCAGGTTCCCTCCCCACAGTTTCTCAGATTGCCGGCACGATACCCGACTCTGGCAGAAACACAAAAGCTGGGGCTTACTCCTCAGCCGAGGAGGATTGCTGCCAATACGGCAGCATGTCCCGTGCCTGCAGCCGGGCCTGATCCAGCTCGATGAGTCGCGGTTCAATCTTGGCTGTCAGCCACTCCTCCAACTCCAGTCGCGCCGGAGTGCTCAGGGTGACCGCCGCCTTATCCAGTACCTCGAACTGCTCCAGCTCTTCCATGCGCCGCAAGATATTCAACCAGGGCAGTCGGAAGCCCTGCTGCAGCTCATCATCAAACAGGGCGGCAAAACTGACGCCCACCAATAGATTACGCCGCAGTTTGCCGACCAGCGTCAGATAGGCACTGTACTCCAGTTGTGGTTCCTGCATATCGCCCTGATGAAGCTCCTGCCAGCTCTGATCCAGCTCGGCCCGCGCATAGGGACGCAGAGGCAGACGCGCCAGCTCCGGCAACTGGCCTGCGGCATTCTGGGCGGCAAACAGCCACTGATTCACATCCAGCAGCAAATGAGCATAACGCGCGGAGTAACACAGCTGCTGCATGGCGGCCAAGGATGGTAGTTGCTGTTGTCGCTGCTGCAGAGCCAGGAGTAACGGATCGTGACACGACAGGCCACGGAAATAATGACCTCGTTCGGCGGTCAAACGCTCCAGTGCCAGGGCCTCATCCAGCCACTGCAACTCGTGCTCCAGCCAGCTCAGCGCATCCTGCCAAGGCCGAGGCGCCATATGAACCAACAGATCGGCAAAGAATTGCTGGGTCTGCTGCAACAGCGCGACTCCGTTGCGCAGTTGGGTCAGGGCTGCCAGGGAGGGTTGTTCGAGAAACAGCTGCTCATGATACTGCCAGTGATTGAAGGCAAAACCGAACACGGCAAACAGCCCATCGACCACCTGCATGGTCTCGCCGACCGGGACAAACCCCATGCGCTGAACTTCCGGCTCCGGAGTTAATCCGGCCAGACGGTAACCACGCTGCGCCTTGGAGATGCTCCCCAGCCGCAGGTTACCTAGCGCCAGCAGCTCCCGGGCGACGCCAAACAGACTCAGCGCATCGCCGCTGATCAGCTCCAGCTCCAGTTCGCACAAGGGCTCTTGCAGACCGGAGGCCTCGATAAATCCCTGATCGAACGCCAGTTCGATTTCAGTGCTGTCGGCCAGCAGCAAGCGCCAGGCCTGACGACGAAAATCGGTCCGGAATTGGGGACGGATATCCTGTTGCAATGCCCCCAGATCGATATCTTGTGGCCAGATCTCTGCCGGAAAGGCTGCCAACTGCGGCCACTCACCGTCCAGAGGTAGATTGTATTCTGGACGCTGGTGCAGGCCGCCAATCGCCTGGCCACGACACTTGATGGTCTGCTCATGCTGACCATCCTGAGTCCGGATCCGCAATCCGTATTGCCAGCTGCGCAGACGTCGATCTTCGGTATCAAAATAGACATTGGCCAGGTGCCGATCCGTGTGACTTAACACGGTATACGTCGCCAGTTGCCGGGCCAGATCGTCGGATAGATCCCGGTTGGCTAAAAATTTTAATTCGACTTCAGTAGTCATCAGACAAGTCCACAAGGCAGGGGATCCAGGCCATCCATTACTGGATGTGCAGGTTTAACCGTTATATTTAACATGAATTTCCGTGTTATTTCCGCATCCGGCTTCGGTTAGGATGCGCGCCTGCATCGTCAGAATGCACATAAATTCACCAGCATAGGTATCGCCATGCCAGTAAATACCATATTAGGACTCTTTGCCAAGTCACCACTCACCCCGCTGCAGGAGCATATCCGCAAGGTGCATGAGTGCTGTACCTTGCTACGTCCCTTTTTCCGGGCCGTGGAGGCCGGCGACTGGAACAGCGCGGCACAACAGCAGCAGGCGATAGCCCATCTGGAACGCGAGGCGGATCAGCACAAGCGCGATATTCGTCTGAAATTGCCTCGCGGTCTCTTTATGCCAGTAGCACGTACCGATCTGCTGGAGCTATTAAGCCAGCAGGACAAGATCGCCAATCGCGCCAAGGATATCGCTGGGCTCATGCTGGGCCGCCGTCTGGTGATCCCTGCCGGGCTGGGTGATGATTTCGACACCTATCTGAGCCGCTGCCTGGATGCCACGGCCCTTGCCAGTCAGGCCATCGGCGAGCTGGATGATCTGCTGGAAACCGGCTTTCGCGGCAAGGAGCTGGAGCTGGTCGAGCAGATGGTGCAGCAGCTGGATGATATCGAAGATGACACCGATCGCTTGCAAGTAGAGCTGCGGCAAAAGCTCTATGCCCGTGAAGCACAGATGAACCCGATCGATGCCATCTTCCTCTACAAGGTGCTGGATCAGATCGGTGATCTGGCCGATCAAGCCGACCGCGTCGGCGCCCGCCTCGAACTAATGCTCGCCCGTAGCTAACCCTGACGAGACTCATTGATGGATATTTTGACCCAATACGGCACCCAACTGGTGCTGATTGCCGCCGCTTTTGGCTTTCTGATGGCCTGGGGGATCGGCGCCAATGACGTGGCCAACGCCATGGGGACCTCGGTCGGTACCAAGTCGTTAACCATTCGCCAGGCGATCCTAATCGCCATGGTGTTCGAATTTGCCGGTGCTTATCTGGCCGGTGGTGAAGTGACCGCCACCATCAAGGATGGCATCATCGACAGCACCGCCTTCAGCGCCCAACCGGATCTGTTGGTGCTAGGGATGATAGCGGCACTGCTCGCCGCCGGGATCTGGCTGGTGCTAGCCTCTTTCTACGGATGGCCGGTCTCCACTACGCACTCCATCATAGGTGCCATCGTTGGCTTTACCCTGGTCAGTGTGGGTGCCGATGCAGTGCAATGGGGCAAGTTCGCCGGTATTGTCGGCTCCTGGATCGTCACTCCCGCGCTCTCCGGATTGCTGGCCTATCTGCTGTTTGTCAGCGTGCAGCGCTTCATCTTCAACACATCCCATCCGCTGGCAAGCGCCAAGCGAGTAGGACCATTTTACATTTTTCTGACCGCCCTCGTGATCTGCGTGGTAACCCTGCAAAAAGGTCTCAAACATGTGGGCCTGCAGCTGAGCACCCCGGAAAGCCTGCTGATTTCGACTCTGATCGCGCTGTTGGCCGGTGTAGTTGGCTGGTTCTTTATCCGCCGTATGCACTTTAATCCCCAGGCTGATATCCGGATGCATTACACCAATGTGGAGAAGGTGTTCGGTATTCTGATGGTGGTAACGGCTTGTGCCATGGCGTTTGCCCACGGCTCGAACGATGTTGCCAATGCCATCGGCCCCCTCTCCGCCGTTGCGGCTACCGTCAATAATGCCGGAGAGATAGTGGCCAAGAGTCATATCGACTGGTGGGTGCTACCGCTGGGAGCGGTCGGTATAGTGCTCGGTCTCGCCGTTATGGGGAAGCGAGTCATGGCGACCGTTGGCACCGGCATCACCCATCTGACCCCGAGCCGCGGATTTGCCGCTCAACTGGCAACCGCCAGTACCGTGGTTATCGCTTCAGGAACTGGATTGCCCATCTCGACAACCCAGACGCTAGTCGGTGCCATCATGGGAGTGGGTCTGGCTCGGGGCATAGCCGCGATCAACTTAGGAGTGGTGCGCAATATCGTCATCTCCTGGGTCATCACCCTGCCAGCCGGAGCTTTACTCGCCATTCTGATGTTCCAGATCTTGCGCTGGTTCTTCCAGTAATCGCCACCGCTATTCGAGCCCGGCACACGAACAGTGTGTGCCGGATTATCTAGCCAGCGAGAGGCTCGACACAGCAAAGCAGCAGGCAATGGTGTGTCTTGAAGACCACATTGCCTGCGACCGGGGCTTGTCGGAAAGAGCCGTGCCGCTTATGCTGCCGATTCCTCCTTCTGATGGATACCCAGTGTGAAAGCGACTCCTGTAGCCTTGCTGCTCGCCATGAGCCTGCCCGTGAATATGGCATTCGCCGAACCCTCCGCCGCGGCACCAGAGGCCACGCCTGCCACCACGCAGGAATCAGCCACCAGCTCCACGCCTGGCTCAGGCGTCAACCGCTATGTCTCGGACGACATTTTCACCTACCTACATGGCGGCCCGGGCAAGCAATACCGGATCCTCGGCAGCGTCAAGGCCGGAGACAAGGTCCAGTTTCTAGCGCTCGATGCCAGTGGCAAGTATGCCCAAATCATCGACGGTAAGGGCCGCACCGCCTGGATCCTCGGCAAGGAGCTGCAAACAGCCCCCAGTTACCGTGCTCAGGTCACTACTCTGCAGGAACAACTCCGCCAGTTGCAGTTGAAGATGGATAACATCGATTCGGATCAGGCACGGGAGCTAAAAGAAAAACGGGAGCGCCTGACCCTGCTCGAACAACAGGTCAGTCAGCAAGAGCAGCAACTGGCAGAGCAGAGCAAAGAGCTACAGGCCCTGCGCCAGCAAAAGCAAAAACTGCAACAAGACTTGGGCACCAAGGAGCAGGATCAGCAATACCGTTGGTGGCGCGAAGGCGGCTATATCGCCGGGGTCGGCCTGTTACTCGGCCTGCTGCTGCCCTATTTACCGCGTCCCCGTCGACGCAGCAAAGATCGCTGGATGAATTGATCCAGTCTGATCTCAAGCGAGCTCTGAACTCGATAAAAAAGCGCCGGATCGGGCGCTTTTTGGTTTTCCTCGGTGGCAACCGCCTACTGCGGGCCATTCCAATCGGTAAGGGATTGCAGACTGAAGCTCTGCCGACCGACACGGAAGATGCTGTAATCGGCCTGGATCTGCAGCAGCTTGACGCCAGGAGCTACCTCATCCCCTTCATGGTAATCCCGTCCGTTCAGCGTCACGATACGGTTGCTGGCCGTCGACGAATAGACATGGGAGCTGTAACGCAACGCTGGCACCTGATTGCTGATCTCCGCCGGTAAGTCGGCTAACGGCGTCGCCGAAGGTGGAGCCACTTCGGCTACCGGCTGGATCTCGCTAGCCCCTGGTTCTCCAGGAGCCGCCTGCACCGCTTGCATGAAGCGCTGGGCCAGCGCTGGGGATACCCCATCCATATTCATGTTACTCATTGGATCTGTCGCCCGCGGAGCAAGGCTCGGATTCGTCGGCGGCATCACCACTTCGGTCACCTCCGGGGCAACCGGGAAGGGAATGGTGGTGAACTCGTAGGCGGTCGAAGCCAAACGATAGGGTAACGGGGTGGGCTCCTTGAGCTCGACCCGCTCCTCAATCGGCTGGTTGTGCCACCAGTGCCAACCATAATTGGCTGCGGCGCCCAGCACCAGACACAAGGGTAAGCCAATCAGCCAAGCCAGCAGCGGCCCCAACCATTGCCGCTCCCGCTCGACTCCCAGTCCCAGGCTCGCCTCGAAGGCATGCCCCGGACGTTCATGCTGCCGTTTGGCAGATAGCAGAATAGACATCAGCTGGCTCCCTGTTCCGATGATGGTGTGCTGGCGTTGAGCTCATCCAGCGGTCGATCCAGACGCGGCATGGGTTCCCGACTGCGAGCATTGAGGCGGATCAGCGTCTGGGTTCCCGCCACTCCATCCGGCTTGAGTCCTTCACTTTCCTGGAAGCGTTTGAGTTTGGCCGCCAATTCAGTGTCAAATTTGCTGACTTTGCGCGGCCGCTCCTTGAAGGCCCGGCTCAGGGCATTCTCCAGCCATTGCAGATCGGCCTTGTTGCTGCGTGGCGTGATGCTGCGCGAACCACTCTTCGGCAAGCGCCAGAGCAAGGTGTACTCATCCCCCCAGGCCTGACTCAGCCACTCCCGGGTCACGGTCCAGGCCTCACCATCCACCAGCAGATCGGCTTCCTTCTCGTCAATGCGCAGCAGGTCGGCGTAAAACTCGGTGGCATTCTCGTCATACAAGCGCACCACCGCCGGATGATCCAGCGACACCAGCTCATCCAGTGGCCCGCTGCCCTGCTGGCAGAGCAGGCCGACTCGCGACGCCGCGTCACAATTGGCCTCGTCCAGCGATGGCTCGAAGCCCCAGACCCGGAACAGAGTCAACATGGCTTCATCTTGGTAGACGGCCTGCTGCAGAGACTTCTCGAAATGTTTCATCAATTTGGCATCCGGCGGCAATTTGATCGGGACTTCGACCCGATGCACTTGCTGCTCGGGAAAGAAGCCCCACTGCTGCCAGCCAAGCCAGCCAACCCCCAGCATGAGCAGACCACACAGAGCAAAGGCGGTGACACCCCAACCACTGGTACCCTTATCCTGCACCCCCATGGCATCATAGGCGGCTTGCACCACCACCTTGTCGCTGATCTTCGCCTGCCCTTCGGCATAAGCGCCTAGCAGAGCACGTTCGGCAATCAAGTTGATGATGCGGGGAATACCACCACTGAGGCGATGCAAAGCCCGGATCGCCACGGGCGTAAAGATGGGCTGCACACAACCGGCCACCTGCAAGCGGAATCGCACATAGGCGTCGACGTCGTCGCGCGACAGTGGCAACAGGTGATAACGCGCGGTAATCCGTTGTGCCAGTTGTCGCAACAAGGGTTGGCGCAAGAGCTGCTGTAGTTCCGGCTGGCCGATCAGCACCACTTGCAGTAGCTTGGCATCATCGGTTTCCAGATTGGTCAATAACCGCAACTGCTCCAGCACTTCCGCGGAAAGGTGCTGGGCCTCATCGATCAGCAAGAGCGTCTTGCGTCCTGCCGCCCGGTTGGCCAGTAGGTAATCGCGCAGCAGATCGAACAACTCCTTGATGCCGGCCTCGGCGGTGTAGGCCAGCTTGAACTCATCGCAAATTGAGGCCATCAATTCGCGCTCGGTCAGCGTTGGGTTGAGGACCAACGCCAGATCGGTATCCTCTGGCAGTTGCTGGCGCAGACAACGGGATACCGTGGTTTTGCCAGTACCCACCTCACCGGTGAGCAATACAAAACCACCGCCTTCGCGCAAACCATAGTTCAGATGGGCCAGCGCTTCGGTATGGCGCTCGCTCATATAGAGGTATTTGGGGTTTGGCGAGATGGAAAACGGACTCTCCGTCAGGCCAAAGAACGTTTTGTACATAGTGACTCTCCCAGCGAGGAGCAACACAGACACCCCTGTCTCACCAAGCCCGAGGCTCGACCGCAAGGCTGTCTGCTGTTCCTACGAATAGGCGGCAGGTTAAAGCCAGCACCATGGGATGTCAAAGCGGATATACTCTGCTTGTTAGCCCGAGGGGATAAGACCCCGAAGAATCACAATTTCGAGATCAAAGCGAGGTGGTTGTGCAAGTTTATCTGGTGGGTGGCGCGGTACGGGATCGACTCTTGGGGCTCGAGATCAAGGAGCGCGATTATGTAGTGGTCGGCGCTCGCGCCGAGGAGTTGCTGGCCGAGGGCTATGAGCCAGTGGGCCGGGATTTCCCGGTGTTTTTGCACCCGCGCACCCGTGAAGAGTATGCCTTGGCCCGCATCGAGCGCAAACAGGGCCATGGCTATACCGGATTTGCCTGCTATGCCGCCCCCGAGGTCACCTTGGAAGAGGATCTGCTGCGCCGGGATCTCACCATCAACGCCATCGCCGAGGATGCCGAGGGTCAGTTGCACGACCCCTACGGAGGTCAGGCCGACCTCGAGGCCCGGCTCTTGCGGCATGTATCACCGGCGTTCAGTGAAGATCCGTTACGGGTGTTACGCGCGGCTCGCTTCGCCGCGCGTTTTCATCATTTGGGATTCCGGATCGCCGGGGAAACCCTGGCGCTGATGGGCGATATCGCGCGCAGTGGTGAGCTCGCCCATCTGACGCCGGAGCGAGTCTGGAAAGAGCTGGAAAAGGTGCTTGGCGGCGATAATCCACAGGTGTTCTTCCAGGTGCTACGGGATTGTGGTGCCCTTGCCGTTCTGTTCCCGGAGCTGGACAGGTTGTTTGGTGTCCCGGCCCGTCCACAGTGGCACCCGGAAATCGATACCGGCATTCATGCCCTGATGGCGATCGAGCAAGCAGCCCGGATCAGTCCCGAGATGAGCGTCCGGTTTGCTACCGTGTGTCATGACTTTGGCAAGGCCGAGACGCCCGCCGAGATGTTGCCCAGCCACCATGGTCATGGCGAGCGGGGCCTACCGCTGATCCGCGACTTCTGCAGCCGCTACCGGGTACCCAACGAGTGCCGGGATCTGGCCTTGCTGGTTAGCGAATTCCATTGTCTCATTCATATCGCCACCGAACTCAGAACCGTGACCCTGCTGCGATTGTTCGACAAACTCGACGCCTGGCGGCGTCCGCAACGACTCGCTCAGCTGCTCGATTGCTGCCGCGCCGATTTTCATGGTCGTCTGGGATTTGCCGAGCGGGAATATCCGGAGCCTAATTATGTCGCCGAAGCCTTCGCCGCAGCACAAGCCGTTCCGGTACAACCCATTATTGCCGCCGGTTACCAGGGTGAAGCGATCCGGCAGAAGCTGGGCCGGGAGCGGCAACTGGCCATTCGCGCCGTCCGCGAACGCTGGCTGGAGCGCTAGCGGACGCGACTCAGCAACGTCGAATGGCTGGCGCCACTCGCAGACCAAACCCAGTAAACGATGAAGGGGCCATGAGGCCCCTTCACTGTTTCAGACGACAAAGAGCAGCAGCCCAGCCCCCAGCAACAAGCGATAGAGGACAAAGGGCCACAGGCCAATATGTGCCAACATCTTGAGGAACAGGTGGATCACCAGCAAGGCGCTGACAAACGAGACACAGATACCGATGCCGATTTCACGCCACGCCACCGCACCCGGACTATTGAGCAGATGCAAACCCTCGTAACCTGCAGCCATGAGAATCACCGGCACCGAGAGTAAAAATGAAAACCGTGCGGCAGCCTGCGGGGTCAACCCGAGCAACAGACCCATGGTCATGGTGATGCCGGAGCGTGAGGTGCCGGGGATAAGGGCAACCGCCTGGGCACAGCCAATCAGCAGCGCCTGTTTGAGCGTCAAGCTGGCCAGAGGTTGCGTCTTGCGTCCAATCCGATCAGCAACGGCCATCAGCAGACCAAAACTGATGGTGCTGATGGCAATCACCACGGCAGCTCGCAGATGACTACTAATAAAACCATTCAACAACAAGCCAGCGACTGCAGCAGGCAGAGTCGCCAGTACGATGAACCAGGCTAGGCGCCCATGCTCATCACACTGGCGGGAGTGGATAGAGCGCCCCCAAGAGAGAACCATCTGCGCGATATCACGTCGAAAATAGAGTAATACGGCAGCCAAGGTCCCCAAATGTACCGCCACATCAAAGGCCAACCCCTGATCCGGCCAGCCCAGCAGTTGCGAGGGCAAAATCAGATGCGCCGAGCTGGATACCGGCAAAAATTCGGTCAGCCCCTGTAACAGAGCCAAAATGACTGCGTGCAGATCAGACACGAACCAGATACTCCCCGGTAGATAATTGCCACTCGATTGCAACCGGCGTCAAGGGCTGACGGCCGGCATCATAGGCTTGCCAGAGTGCAGCCATCGACAGACCCAGCCGAGGATGGATGAGCTCAGGATTCAGCTCGGCCAATGGCCGTAACACAAAGGCATTGCTCAGAATTTCGGCCCGCGGTAACTCCACCGGCTCATCCTGCAGCAACTGGTCATAGCACAGCAGATCCAGATCCAGAGTCCGAGCGGAAAACTTCTTGGCATTCAGTGGCCGACCATGGGCGTACTCAATCTGCTTAAGGGTGGCCAGCACCTCAGCCACCGACTGCTCGGTCCGGGCTTCCACCACCAGATTATAAAAGTTGGAGCCATTGAAGCCGACCGCCTGACTCTCGTACACGGTAGAAAGGCGCAGCTCTGCAAAATGGGCCGCTAACGCCTGAATACCACGGCGGACAAAATGCTCGCGGTCAATATTGCTTCCCACACCGATATAGATGAGCGCCATCAGGCCTCCCGCACGATCTCGACACCGACACCACGAGCGGTCACCACAGCCGTCGGCTTAGTAACCCTGACACGCACTTTGGGTACCGAAAATTGCTGCAAAATCAGGGCGGCAACCCGCTCGGCCATGGTTTCAACCAATTCAACGGGTTCGGACTGCACGAGTGCCGTCACTCGGGAGGCCACGGTGGCGTAATCCAGCGCCAGCGCCAGATCATCCTGCAACCCAGCTGGACGGTTATCGAAATCCATCTCCAGATCGAACACCAACTTCTGCTGGATCCCTTTTTCCCATTCGTAGGCACCAATAGTACAGAGCACCTCTAAACCGGCGATAAACACCTTGTCCATTTGTTTCTCTCTTCTGTTAACCTGCAGAGGTCGGATACCTCTTTTGCCCATTTGGGCCTATGATTTGCCCGATTGCGGATGGATCTTACCCCAGTCCCTCACCAAGACAACCCTTGAGAGCCAATGACAGCCTTAAGCCTTGCCATGATCATGCTCGCCTATCTGGGCGGCTCCATTTCCAGCGCCGTATTGGTCAGCCGCTGCTATGGCCTGCCCGATCCCCGAGAGCACGGCTCCCATAATCCGGGCACCACCAATGTGCTGCGACTGGGCGGGCGTTCGGCGGCTGTCCTGGTCTTGCTGTGCGATATGAGCAAAGGCACGGCGCCTGTCTATCTGGCCTGGTATCTGGGGGTGACGCCGTTTTTTCTCGGTTTGATCGGCGTCGCGGCCTGCCTCGGACACATGTATCCGTTGTTTTTTCACTTTCAGGGCGGTAAAGGCGTCGCTACCGCGCTGGGGGCTATGTTACCCATCGGCCTGGACATGGGGGCCATGATGCTGACTACCTGGGTTGTCGTCCTGTTGCTCAGCGGCTATTCGTCGTTGGCGGCCCTCGTCGCTGCCCTGCTGGCACCTCTCTACACCTATTGGCTGAAACCGGAATTCACCATGCCCGTGGCCATGCTGTGTGCCCTGATTGTCTATCGCCACCATGAAAACATCCTGCGCCTGCTCAACGGCCAGGAGGACAAGATCTGGCGTCGCAAACAAAAACGCCGCCCCGATTAGGGCGGCGTTAACAATCCAGGACGCCTGTACGCGCCTTATTCAACCGGTAACAAGGTATCCAGGCTCCAGCGCGGTTGGACGCTCAGCTCAAGACCCACGGTATGGCCGGCTTTCAAACGCTGTAAACCGGCATAGGCAATCATGGCGCCATTATCGGTGCAGTACTCAGGGCGCGGGTAGAATACTTCGCCACCCAACTCAGTCATCATCTGCGCCAACTGGGCGCGTAATTGCCGATTCGCGCTCACGCCGCCAGCCATGACCAACCGTTTCAGGCCCGTTTCCTTGAGTGCCCGTTTGCACTTGATGGCCAGAGTATCCACGACAGCACACTGGAAGGCATGAGCGATATCCGCCTTGGTCTGAGCATCGGTACCTTGAGCTCGAATCGTGTTGGCGGCGAAGGTTTTGAGGCCGGAGAAACTAAAATCCAGTCCCGGACGATCCGTCATCGGCCGTGGGAACACGAAACGCCCGGGAGTCCCGCTTTCGGCCATCTTCGACAGCAAGGCGCCGCCTGGGTAGTCCAACCCCAGCAGCTTGGCCGTCTTGTCGAAGGCCTCACCCGCGGCATCATCGATGGACTCCCCCAGGATCTGGTAACGGCCGATACCATCGACCCGCACCAGCAGGGTATGACCACCGGAAACCAACAACGCCAAAAACGGAAACTCGGGCGCATGCTCTTCCAGCATGGGTGCCAACAAGTGGCCTTCCATATGGTGCACGGCGACTGCCGGTTTATTCCATGCCAGTGCCAGACTGCGACCTATGGTAGCCCCCACCAACAAGGCACCAACCAGTCCTGGGCCTGCCGTATAGGCAATGCCATCGATATCGGCGGCAGTGCAGCCGGATTCAGCCAGTGCCGCCTGGATCAACGGCAAGGTTTTGCGCACATGATCCCGGCTCGCGAGCTCAGGAACCACACCGCCGTAATCGGCGTGCAGCTTGACCTGGCTGTAGAGTTGATGGGAAAGGATCCCTTGTTGATCGTCGTAGATCGCGATCCCTGTCTCGTCGCAGGAGCTTTCAATACCTAAAACACGCATGGCGGAAAAAAAACCACTGGAAAATTGAGGGCAGTATGTTACCCTCCGCCGGTTTTTTACACCAGTCTCTTCTGATAAGGGTTTACTTTAGCCGCCCAATCGGATTAGAATTTCGCACCATTTTTACTCGGGCTGCTCAACATCGTTTTGGTGTTTGTTGCTAGCCGTAAAATATCTATCTCTGAGGTGAGAGGCACATGCCAGTAATTAAAGTACGTGAAAACGAGCCGTTTGATGTCGCTCTGCGTCGCTTCAAGCGTTCCTGCGAAAAGGCCGGTATCCTGGCCGACGTGCGTAGCCGTGAGTTCTACGAAAAGCCGACCACTATTCGCAAGCGCGCCAAGGCATCTGCCGTCAAGCGTCATGCCAAGAAGCTGGCTCGCGAAAACGCTCGTCGTAACCGTCTGTACTAATTTGCGTTAAACCGGAGTGCCTCGGCCATGTCTCTGCAGGAACAACTGAAGAGTGAATTGAAGACGGCGATGCTGGCCAAAGATAAGGCTCGCGTCGGCACTATTCGTCTGTTGATGGCCGAGATTAAACAGAAAGAGGTCGATACACGTACCGTTCTGAATGATGAAGAGATCATTGCTGTGCTGACCAAAATGGTCAAACAGCGCAAAGACTCCATCAGTCAGTTCGAAGCTGCGGGTCGTCAGGATCTGGTGGATGTCGAATCTGCCGAGATCGCTGTCCTGCAAGCCTTTTTGCCTCAGCCATTGAGCGAGGCCGAAATCGACACTCTGATTGACAGCACCGTGACCCAGCTTGCCGCTACTGGTATGCAAGACATGGGAAAGGTGATGAATGCACTCCGTCCCCAACTTCAGGGGCGCGCAGATATGGGTCTCGTCAGTGCCAAGATCAAGGCACGTCTGGCGTAATTCATAAGCAAGACATTTCGACCATGAGCCGCGCATCCTGTGATAGCGCGGCTTATTTTTTTATGCGACCTTAACTGTCCCGGCAGCTTACTCCTCAAGTCCGCTGATCCGTTCCGCTATCCAGTAATTCAATGAGCAGATCCCGACATGGCAGGCAAGATCCCCCAATCCTTTATCGATGACTTGCTGGCTCGCACCGATATTGTCGAGCTGATCGACAGCCGGGTCCGGCTGAAAAAAGCAGGCAAGAACTATCAAGCTTGCTGCCCGTTTCATAACGAGAAAAGCCCCTCCTTCTCGGTCAGTCAGGAAAAACAGTTCTACCACTGTTTCGGCTGTGGCGCCCATGGTAATGCCATCGGCTTTTTGATGGAATTTGATGGTCTGAACTTCCCGGATGCCATCGAAGATCTGGCCGGACAACTCGGTCTGACGGTGCCTCGTGAAGAAAATGGCAGCTACGGCCCTTCGCAACCCGCCCCCGTGATCAGCGCCGATCAGTATCAGCTGATGGAACAAGCTAGCCGTTTCTTTCAGGGCCAGTTGCGGCAATCAAAAGCCGCGATCGACTATCTCAAAGGCCGCGGTCTGAGTGGTGAAATCGTAAAAAAATACAGTATTGGTTATGCGCCTGCCGGCTGGGACGGATTGCGTCAATTGCTGGCTCGTAGCCGTGAACAGGAACAACAGCTGATTACATTAGGCATGTTGATCCAGAAAGATAACGGCGGCAGCTACGACCGTTTTCGCGACCGCATCATGTTCCCCATTCGCGATCGTCGCGGCCGGATCATCGGCTTCGGCGGTCGGGTGCTCGGCGAGGGTACACCGAAATACCTCAATTCCCCGGAAACTCCTATCTTCCATAAGGGGCGCGAGCTATTTGGTCTCTTCGAAGTCAAGGAAGCCCATCGTAACCCAGGCCGCATTCTGATCGTGGAGGGGTATATGGATGTGGTGGCGCTGGCCCAGTACGGCATCGACTATGCCGTTGCTTCGTTGGGAACCGCGACCACCAGTGACCATATGCAACTACTGTTTCGGACCGCGCCGGAAATCATCTGCTGCTACGACGGTGATAATGCCGGTCGGGAAGCTGCTTGGCGGGCGCTGGAAAACGCATTACCGGGTCTGCAGGATGGTCGGGAACTCAAATTTGCCTTCCTGCCAACCGAGCATGATCCGGATTCCTTTGTCCGCGCCCATGGCCGTGAGGCCTTCGAAACGTATCTCGACCAGGCACAACCCTTTAGCGAGTTTCTGTTTGAACGTTTGACCCGGGATCTGAATCTTTCGGGCGAAGCCGGACAGAATGAACTGGCGAACAAAGCCGTGGCCCTGATTCGTCGGGTACCCGAGGGCTTCACCCGCGAGGGATTGATCACCAAGCTCTCCCAGCGTCTGCGCTGGGGCGAAAACGAGCGCCGTCTGCGCGACATCTTCGCCCGTCAGGAAAAAGAAGAGCAGCAACCGGCCACCCAGCAGCGGCCGGGCAAGATGAAACTGACGCCGGTGCGACGCGCGCTCGCCCTTATCGTTCAATACCCACAGATTGCAGCCCAGTTACCTCCCCTGCCCCATGAACTCCTGGGATTGCGCGAACCCGGGGTCGGTTTTTTGCTGCAACTGCTGACCCAGTTGCACCACAACCCGATGACCACAGGGCAATTACTGGAGCAATGGCGGGGCACCAAAGAGGGGGAAGGTTTAGCGCGACTCGCCATGCTGGACGAGATCACCGCAGGAGAGAATATCCAGCAAGAGCTGGAAGATACCTGCGCCCGCCTCATCGATCTGTTTTTAGAGCAGCGCATGGCCGAGTTGCAAAACAAAGCCACGAATGGCGGGCTGAGCCATGATGAAAAGCAGGAACTGATGTTGTTGCTGAACGAAACCAAACAAAAAAATAATGCCGGTTAAGCAATTTAAACTTGTAATTTTGAGCCATTATCCCTATATCATAGGCACGCCCGGTTCACGGGAACTATCAAAACGAAATTGAAGATAACCGCATTACAGAGACCGCATCGCCTGGCCACAAGCCTTGGGCAACGGTCTTTTTACGCATTCATCATGGTCAACGTGCAAAACTGGTCGATTTTTAGTATGATCGGCGGTTTGCGCAACTACGCGCATTTCTGGCGCAAACAAGCAACACCAACCGGATGAGTTCTATGGAGCATACCCCGCAGTCGCAGCTTAAACTCCTCGTTGCCAAGGGCAAGGAACAGGGATACCTGACCTATGCCGAGGTGAACGATCATCTGCCTCAAGATATCGTTGATTCGGATCAGATCGAAGATATTATTCAGATGATCAATGACATGGGTATTCAGGTGGTAGAAAGTGCCCCTGATGCCGATGATCTGATCATGACCGAAACGGCTCAAGATGAAGATGCCGCAGAAGCCGCTGCTCAGGTTCTGGCTTCGGTAGAGTCCGAAATTGGCCGGACCACGGATCCTGTCCGCATGTACATGCGTGAAATGGGTACCGTCGAGCTGCTTACTCGCGAAGGCGAAATCGACATCGCTAAACGCATTGAAGATGGTATCAACCAGGTACAAAGCTCGGTCGCCGAGTATCCTGAGGCCATCACTTACCTGCTGGATCAGTACGACAAGTACGAAGCCGGTCAAATCCGCCTCGGTGACATCATCGCCGGCTTCGTCAATCTCGACGAAGACGATCTCCCTCCTACCGCAACCCACATCGGTTCCGAGCTCAGTGAAGAGGAGCTGGCCGATGAGGATGATGAGGAAGAGGAAGACGAAGAAGGTGACGACGACGACAGTGATGACGATGGTGGCCCGGATCCGGAACTGGCGCGCGAGAAATTCGGCGAGTTGCGTTCCCAATCCGAAGTAACCCGTGAGTCAATCAAATCCTATGGCCGTGAAGACAGTCGGACGCAGGAAGAGATCCAGCGTCTGGCGGATGTATTCCGTCAGTTCCGTCTGGTTCCCAAGCAGTTTGACCGTCTAGTTAACAACATGCGCGACATGATGGAGCGAGTCCGAGTCCAGGAACGCATCATCCTCAAGAGCTGTGTTGAGCGCGCCAAGATGCCGAAGAAAAACTTCGTCAGTCTGTTCACCAACAAAGAATCCGATCTGGCCTGGTTCAATCAGGCATTGGCCGCTGGTAAATCCTGGTCTACCGCGCTGCAAGATGTCAGCGAAGAAGTGGAGCGTGGGGTTGCCAAGCTTCAGCAGGTAGAAGTGGAAACCGGTCTGTCCATTTCCCAGATCAAGGATATCAACCGCCGTATGAGCATCGGTGAGGCCAAGGCCCGCCGAGCCAAGAAAGAGATGGTTGAGGCCAACCTGCGTCTGGTGATCTCTATCGCCAAGAAGTACACCAACCGGGGTCTACAATTCCTGGATCTGATCCAGGAAGGCAACATCGGCTTGATGAAGGCGGTCGATAAATTCGAATACCGTCGTGGTTACAAGTTCTCGACCTACGCGACTTGGTGGATCCGCCAAGCTATCACCCGTTCGATTGCGGATCAGGCCAGAACCATCCGCATCCCGGTGCACATGATCGAAACCATCAACAAGCTGAACCGGATCTCCCGGCAGATGCTGCAAGAGATGGGGCGTGAACCGAGCCCGGAAGAGCTGGCCATGCGCATGGGAATGCCGGAAGACAAGATCCGCAAAGTGTTGAAGATCGCTAAAGAGCCTATCTCGATGGAAACCCCCATCGGTGATGATGAAGACTCCCACTTGGGTGACTTTATCGAGGATACCACCCTCGCTCTGCCAGCTGATGCCGCAACTGCGGAAAGCCTGCGCGCCGCTACCCGCGATGTGTTGGCCGGTCTGACAGCCCGGGAAGCCAAGGTTCTGCGCATGCGGTTCGGTATCGATATGAATACGGATCACACCCTGGAAGAAGTCGGTAAGCAATTCGACGTCACCCGGGAGCGTATCCGCCAGATCGAAGCCAAGGCTCTGCGCAAACTGCGTCACCCCAGCCGCTCGGAAGTGCTACGCAGCTTCCTCGACGAGTAGGAGCGATACTCAACTGGTTGATGTTTTTATAGACATCTAACTTGTTGATATCTGGACTATCTGGGTCAGGGTCTCTATAATCCTGACCACATTTGGCCCTTTAGCTCAGTTGGTTAGAGCAGACGACTCATAATCGTTTGGTCGCGGGTTCAAGTCCCTCAAGGGCCACCATACACAAAAAGGACCGACAACTATCCGTTGTCGGTCCTTTTTATTTTTCAGCACTCCATACTGATGGTTGTGGCCCCCAGTTTTCGTAGGCTCGGCAGCGTCATCGTCAGAGCCGAAATCCAGGCACCGATGCTACTATGGGGATACCAGACTCGGAACACGATAATCCTATGCTGAAAAAACTCATACCTCGCAACCTCACCCAACTCCTGAGCAGAGGATCACTCTTGGCCACGCTGGGCAAGCTACTGGATTTCCAACAACGCATCTGGATCGTCAGCATCCACCACGAAAGCTACTCCGATACCTTTGTGATCAATGAAGACAGCTTTGCTGAGCCGATGCAGTGGATGCGGCGTAAGGGCTATAGCGAGGCCATGTTGCAACACGTCGAACAGCTACAACGCTCCCAGACGGTACAATTCAATCTCGATGGCTGCAGCCATCAGCTGTTGCGCGTGAAGTAATGAGGAAATGAGGAGTAGGGGGGCACACGGACGTTAACCCTCTATTCGAATGTCCATGACAAATAGCAAGACCAGTCTTACGGGTGCCAATCGGCGAATAGGGAACCGACAATGAAGCATGGCAATCGTTGGTAACAGACAATATGGGAGATGTGGCAGCACCACTATCAGGCCCCGCCGCGTTATGCGGGTCCGTTGGTGAAGGCAAACAACGAGGTAGTCATGAAAGGGTGGGCCCTGATCGGGCACTACATCGACAAGTCGTGAAGTGAGGTGGACTCAGTCACGGGGAGCGGCTTGGTTTGACGGCTGCTGACCCGTCAGGACCTGGCTCAGAAAGGCAAAACAGAGTGCATCATAAGTAAACATGGCAATTCTCCTTAATCTCGGGATGACATAGCGTCAAACCCAAGCGGCGCTTAGTTACGGGTAGAGCCGTTATTGCTGTTTTTCTTGTCGTTCAGCAGTTGGCTCAGGAAGGCAAAGCACAGGGGATCGTAGTTAAACATGGTGGTTCTCCTTGAGAATGATGTGAGAGGGTCTTGTTTGACGACCTCAGGTGCATCATAAAGCGAAAAACGTGATCCATGCAACGATTTTGTGAAGAGCATCACGTTTTGTTCATCATCGATGCTCTATCCAACCACTGCCTGCTTTCCCCTCTGTTTCGTGATCCAGCCCGCCAACTATGCTAAATTGCTCGCCGCCAGCAGCCCCAGGCGGCGTTTATAGCGTGGCTCACGGCGGCAAGCCAACAACCGTTTGCTTTACTCCGCAATGAACAGGAACGAGTCAAACGCGATACCAAGACACCACCGGCACGGTCTTTTACACCCGACATGTTTTCTATCGACCCAAACAACAGCTCTGTCTCGAACACCACGAACACCCATGGCTCAGCATCCGTCGCTATCCATGCCAGCACCTGGGTGCAACCTCAGGGTCAGTGGCCGACTCTGCTCGCTTGTTTGTGCGACAGCTTTCCAGCCATATCGCCAATGAACTGGCGCAGCCGATTCGAGAGAGCTCTGGTGCTGGATGCGCATCATCAACCCTTGCCCTCGGATACGCCTCATCAACCCGGAGTGCGGATCCACTACTTTCGTGAGATCGCCGATGAACCGGACATTCCGTTTTACGAGAGCATTCTCTATCAGGATGAACACCTATTGGTGGTCGATAAACCCCATTTCCTTCCGGTGATCCCGACAGGAGCCTACGTCACACAAACCCTGCTGCACCGGCTGATGCTCCGCCTGGACAATCAGGAACTGCAACCATTGCACCGACTGGATCGACACACAGCCGGACTGGTGTTGTTCTCGACACAACGCAGCTCACGTAGCCGCTATCAGCGGCTATTTCAGGATCGTGGCATCGATAAACGGTATGAGGCTATCGCTCCTGCCCTCCCCCAACTGACATTTCCCCATCAGCGCAGTTCACGGATCGAGCGAGGCGAACGCTTCTTTCTATCCCGAGAAGTCGCAGGCATCGCCAATGCCCACACCGAGATTGAGGTGCTGGAGCGACGAGGAGCTCTATGGCGCTATGGCTTGAATCCCATCTCGGGCAAGAAGCACCAATTGCGACTGCATATGGCCGCCCTGGGTGCTCCCATCTGCAATGACTGCTTCTATCCGAGGGTGAATGATGATCTCGCCAACGACTACCAGCGCCCGCTGCAACTGCTGGCCAAGGAGTTACGCTTTATCGATCCTGTCAGCCGCATCGAGCATCATTTCCGAAGCCAGCTGACGTTACAGCGGTAGCAATTGAACCCCTTCGTCAGCCGCGCTGGCAGGACAAATCGGCGCTATACTCGGCCGCAATCATTCGTTGAGGAAAACCCATGAACCATATCGATAAACTAGCCTGGCTATACCTGAAAGATCGGCGCTTGCTGGTTGTCCGCTCACACCAGAAGAGTCTCTTTTATCTGCCCGGCGGCAAGCGAGAGCCGGGTGAGAGTGATGCGACGGCTCTCAGCCGCGAGATCAAGGAGGAACTCTCGGTTACCCTGTTGCCCGAGAGCCTGCAGTTTACCGAGTTCTTCAAGGCACAAGCCGATGGCAAGCCGGCGGGAGTTCAGGTACAACTGACCTGCTATCAGGCTGAGTACAGCGGCCAACTGCAACCTGCCGCCGAAATTGCGGAACTGGCTTGGTTCAATAGTGCCGATCTGGAGCGCAGCTCCGTGGTCGCCACTCTGGTTCTGGAGTGGCTCAAAGAGCGGGATCTGATTGATTGATGCAAACCGCCTGGCGCTTAGTCGCGCCAGGCCTGCTGGATCAACACATCGATAGGGAACGCTTTGGCGGCATTGAATAGCCCCTGTGACAGTCCTTCCCGGACCGAGGTATCTCCTCGGAACTGGCCGACCATGGCGGCAATGCTGCGAATATTGGCGCGGGTCCAGCAATCTTCGGCACACCACTCCCCTGCGGTCAGAGCCTCACCATTGAGACGTAGTGGTTCATAGCGCCAACTTTGCCCCCAGACAAAGCCGCCTTGCAGCTCCACCAGGCCCGCATCGGTATGCAGGCGGATCAGCTGACGGATCCCGGATAAACCCGGGCGCAAATGACAGCTCAGATCCGCCTGTGTGGCCCCCAAGCGACACAGGATCTGATCGCCAAGCCGGTGACTCTCTCCAGGGAGCCAGCGCGGCTCACCACACAGATGAACCAGGAATGATAGCGGGTGACTGGCCACCTCCAACCACCATTGGGCCGGAGAAAACTGCAACGGCAACTCATAGTGACAGTGCAATTCAACTCGGTGGATGACTCCCAGTCGTGGCCGCAACGCCAGCAGAGCCTGAGCGGTATCAAGAAACGCGAAAGCATAGTTGACCCAGAGTTGACTCCCCAGGCCTTCTAGCGCCGCAGCACTCGCCTGAAGCCCGAATAGCGGCTTCTCGCAGATGACCGGAATATCGGCAAGCTCCCGCAGCCAGTCAGCATGGCTGGCTGCCGGTGTGGCCAAGGTCACCAGATCCGGCGCCAGAGCGCGGATCTCGGCGGCCGAATCGACGATATGGGCAATGCCATGCAGGGTCGCCACATTCGCCAACTGGGATCGATCCCGTCCGCCCAAAGCCACGACCTCGACCCCGGCCTGCCGCAAGGCATAGACATGCACCAGGCCCCAATTTGCGCCGATCACGACCGCTCTCATTGCTTGCTTCCTCTCATCATTTTTCCAGCTCAACAGCGAATCATCACCGCCATAAAACGGGCACCATCGCCACCGGCCTGCGCCGTATGGCTCATACCAGGACCCACACGATGGCTATCTCCCGGCTGCAAATGCCAACGGTGCAGCTGGCCGCTGGTATCCACCATCTCCACCGTCAGTTGGCCAGCCAGCAGGTAATAGATCTCTTCGCTATACAAATGAGTATGCCAGCCAATGCTGGCGTTCGGCTCCAGATAACTATCCAGAATGCCATCCAGAGCGGACTGACTGATGCCTTCGGCTTGCGCCCCCTGTTCACCTGCAACCCAGATGCAGTAATTGTTACCCTGTCCAGCACCGGCTCCCGTGACCGAGGCATTGGCATGCGCCGGGGAATAACAGACATGAGCCATACCTCCACCCTGCTTGAAATAGGTGGCCGTAGCCCTGTCACCCTGATAAACCGCCCCTTGCTGTTGATGAAATGAGTCGCCGGATTGCCAAGTGCCAGCAGGAGCATCGGCCGCGGGGGTGGAAAAATTCGGGTTCAAGTGAGTAGGAAATGGCATGCTATCGCCTGAGAGTAAACATCCGATATGCGCACCCTACGCGGTGGCGTAAAAATGGCAAGCACGGCACGGGTGGAATCTGGCGGTGGAGGATGCAACCACCCACGAGCGGGGGCGAGCTCAACTCAAGGCCATGTTAGATCAACCCGCAGCGGGCAATGATCACTCAAAAAGCGATAGGCATAGGCGTGTAATTGACCCGGATGAGCCGGGTCGAGAAATGGTTCCGCCGTCAGCGACTCCGGCAATGCATGCCCGCGCAAACCGCCAGTCAAGAGGATGTGATCAATGGGTCCACGCCCGTACCGACTGGAGTAACAGCCACGCGGTTGACGAAACCCCCGAGTCAGCAATTCAGGCTCGGCATCGGCGGGGAGCTGCCCCGCCAATCGGGCCCACAGGCTGACACACGGCTGGTCGAGGGATGAACATGCCGCCACCTTCGGCTCTTCATCGAAGGCGCGGTTGAAATCCCCCAACAGGATCATCGGCACTTTCTGAGCCTGCCATTGGCGCAGTAACGAGGCCAATATCTTCCCCTGAGCCGCCAATTGCTGACACGCCCGATCCGTCGCATTAGCCAGCCCAGCAGCCCGGCATCCAGACTTCAGATGCAACACCAATACCTGGAACGGCTCACCCTGCACTGGCGTTAGCTGTACCAGTAATCCACCACGCGCCTCCCGTTGTAATGGCACCCCCAGCTCGGGGACAGAAATCACCCGCATGGCCCGCACTTTTGAGCGCCGGACAGCAAGAGCAACGCGTTGCTTGCCATGCCGTGGCAGTGGATTGGTGACCCACCACCAATCCGCACTCTCCTGAATCCGCGCAACAGCATCGGTGGCCGATACGGTTGACAGCCGGGGATGCCATGTCGATGCCAACCCCAGCACCCGCGCCAATGCGGCGTCGCCTTCAACCTCCTGAACCGCCAGCACATCGGCATGCAAGGCTGCGATACTGCGAGCCAATAACCGATAGGCGCCAGCCGTGCGAAAGATGCCTTGCCGACAACGAGGTGTGGGACGGGATTCCAGCGTTGGATAACGACTCGCCTCGCGTTGGCAGGCGGCCACAGCAGCCATATCGGGCAACGGCTCATTGGCCAGCCAAGCGATATTGAAAGTGGCAATCCGCAAGGTGGCACACCCGGCAACGCCGGGCCAGGCCAGCAGCAGTCCAAGGAGGAGCACTGACCAAACGAGAAGTAGCAACGGCAAACAAGACAGAGCAGAGCGACGCATCGACTGGCCTTGGTGGGCAGGCCGGATTGGCCAGCCCTTATCCTGCGCAGCAAGAAGTCTGACGTCTAACTGTCAGCTCATCTGACAGCGCATATCGAGAGCCCGTCAGCGTGCGCCAGCAGTGTCGGCCGCACTAATCCCGTTTGCGCCAGACGGTCACCTGGGCGATGGAGTGTTGATACTTGCGGGCCGTTTCCCGGATCACAAAGGGTAGATCCTGCGGCGGAGCCAACTCCTCAAATTCAGCCGCCAGCAGTCGTTGCAAGGCTTGATAGGTACTCAAGGCCTCACCGTTCTCACGCACGCCGCCCAACCAGTGCGTCTTGGGGGTAAAGGACTCCTGCCAGCTATAGGGCGAGCTGAGCACCAGCACACCACCGGCATTCATCCGTTTGCCAATCTCGCCCAGAAACCGCTGGGGATCCCGCAAGCGATCGATCAGGTTAGCCGCCAGAACCAGATCGTAGCCTTGATACTTGGGTTTGAGGTTGCACGCATCCCCCTGGCTGAATTGCACCCGCGCCAGTTGCTCCGCACCGATGCCCAGCGTCGACAGCCGCGCTTCGCAATACTCCAGCAGCTCCCCTTCTTGAGGCAGCGCATAACGAAAACGGTCCTGACGCGCCAGGGTCAACGCCACATCAATGAAGCGTGCCGAGAAATCAACCCCCTCGACATGAGCGCAGTGACGGGCCAACTCCAGACTGGCGCGCCCGACCGAGCAACCCAGGTCCAGAGCTTTGCCCCCGGCAGGCACATAACGACTGGCCAGCTGTGCCAACGCCTGGGCATAGTTGGCGACGCCAAAATAGTCGGGACCGTAGTGGGCGTCCAGATACTGGGCGACCAAGGCATCAGTCTCGTACGGGTTCACACTCTCCGTTTCGCGATGAGAGGAGACCACATAACGGAAACCGGCATGCTGGAAGAAGTGGCGACGGAATGCATAGCGGGAGTGGCGGAGGGCCAAGTTACCGGTAGAAATCCAGGAGCCGCCCTTGATCAGGTTATGCTTGCCATCAAAAGTCGGGGTCGAAAAATCGTCATACAGGGAATGAATGCAAAAACCGTCGAAACCATCGATAGCTGAACTACTCCACTGCCAGACATTCCCCAACAGATCAAAGAAGTCGCCCTGCGCAAAGAGATCCACCGGGCAAGAGGAGGCCCAATACTCCAGATTGATATTGCCAGGAGCCTGTGGCCAGTCCGGCTGATCAACCGCCACCTGTTGCCGTAACTGATACCACTCGGCCTCGCAAGGCAACTGCACTGACAGTCCGGTTTGCGCCGCCTTCCAACGACAGAAAGCTTCCGCCTCCAGTTGATTGACCTCCACCGGCCAATCCCACGGCATCGGCACTTCTTCACACATCAACCGCAGGCGCAAATCAGCGCTCGGTTCACCAACCCAGAACGTGGGCTGTACGGCTTGGGTAAACTGACGCCAGCCCCAGCCCTCATCGCTCCACCAGCGAGGATCGAGATAGCCCCCGGCCTGCACAAAATCCAGAAACTCGGCATTGCTCACCAGCATACGACTGGCTTGAAACGGCGCCAGTTGCACCTCCCTCCGGCCATACTCATTGTCCCAGCCGTAGGTGGCATCGCTATCCGGTTTCCCCAGACAAACCAGTCCCCCGGGTACAGCCAACAGGCTGTTGGCCGGTACCTGAGCAACCTGATGACGGGCCATCGGGCAGATGGGCCATTGGGCCGAAGTCTGCACCCGGTGGAGAGGCAGTTGCCGGATCAGCACCGAGGAGGTTTCCAGATGGATGCGTTCGTGTTCAATGCCCATCAGGATAACCCACGCCGGACTGTGCCAGTCGATAGGCAGGCTCATGGGCATGGTCTGGATAAACTCGCTGACCCGCTGCCGGACTCTGGCGCGATACTGGCGCAGTTCGGCGACGCTCGGCCAGGCATAGTGACTCTCGTCCAGGTCGTCCCAGCTCATTTCATCGACGCCGATGGCGACCAGCGCCTCGATTCGCGAGTCCAAGCGTTGCTGGATCCAGCCCCCCGCCAGCAATTTATTGATAAAGAAAGCCGCGGTATGACCGAAATAGAAGATCAGCGGATGACGCAGCGGAATAGCCTTGTTGAACCAGGCCTCATCACCGACCAGAACATCAAACAACGATTCATACAGATCATAGGTTTGCTGAAAATAGTCGAGCAACTCCCGACGCTTGCTCTCGACATCATCACCATGCAACCCGAGGGTACGCGTGCGGGGGGTAATAGGGACAGCTGGGCGTTCGACGTTCACGTCACGGCTCCTTGTGGGCGACTCAACAGAATTGAAACGGGTATGCTCACCGTTATGGCTTGCGCGTTGGTATCTGACTATAACGAATCTAAATCCGTAAATGATCAATTCGTTTACTCGGAACATTGCATATCGACTGTTGGCTGTAGAGGAGGGTCGATGCGGAAACTAGTCAGTGGAATATTATTCTGCATGCTCCTGCTGAGCCTGAGCGTTGGCGGACAAGCCGCTCCGCTGCGCGTCGTCGTCAATCATGCGCCCCCTTACCGCATCATAGATCCGCCCTACTACGGCGGTTATTACATCGAATTATTCCAATTGGCCGCTGCCCAGGCCGGGTTGGAGATCCGTTTTTTGAGCGCTCCTCTCAAACGAGGTCTTCAGATGCTGGAAACCGGTGATGCCGACCTGATTCTAGGACCAAATCGCACCGCGGAGCGCGAGAAGTTCCTAGTCTTTTTGAACGAGATCCCCTTTCCGGCCGAAGACAAAGTCTTTGTCGTCGCCCACCTGGATCAGGTCATCACCAACCTGAATGACTTACAACACAAACGCATCGATGTCCTGGCTGGAGCTGCTTACCACCCAGATTTTGATCGGGCCAGTCACTTTGACAAGCATGAGCTCAAAACCTACGAACAAGGATTACAACGCCTGACTCGAGATCGTAGTGATGTCGTCATCATTCCCGAGGCTCAAGCAGACTGGCTCATCAACTCACTTCATCTCTCACTCTTTAAATCGCCTTATCGCCTGCGGGGAGCTCCCTCCTATATCGCCTGGTCTCGGGTGAACTATGACGCCGATTTGGCACAACGCCTAATTCGCGGCATGCAACAGGTGCAGAACACTCCGCAAGCCCGAGCCATCCGCCACCATTACTTTATTTCGTCCCCCCCCTGATACATATCTCAGGTATCTCACCTGCTATGCCATGGTGCTAGACCAAACCCGACATGGTTTTGATTCATCATCTATGCTCCTTTGGTCAGATGGATCCCATTTGTTAAGTTTCTGCCGATATGACTCAAGGAGCTGTCGATGCGTAATAACCAGCCGATCACCCAACAAGAAAAAGAGTTCAGCGCCGACACGCGTTTGGTGTCGATGACGGATCTGCAGGGTGACATTACCTTTGTTAATCTCGACTTCCTGCATATCAGTGGTTTCACTGAACAGGAGTTGCTCGGTAGCCATCACAATATTGTCCGCCATCCGGATATGCCACCAGCCGCTTTTGCCGACCTATGGCGAACCATTAAGGCCGGGAAAACCTGGCGCGGTCTGGTCAAAAATCGCTGTAAGAATGGCGATCACTACTGGGTCGACGCCTATGTCATGCCCATAGTGCAAGAGGGCGAAACTGTGGGTTATCAATCGGTGCGCAGCAAACCCTCCCGAGCCCAGATTGCCGAGGCCGAACAGCTATACGCCCGGATGCGCAAAGATCCCTCGCTCACACTGCCGACCAAGAAGGGATGGCAGCATATCTCGCTAGCTCTCAAGGGGTGGCTACTGGGGGGAATTGCCATGGTCAGTTCCTGCGTGCTTCTGCTGGACGAGCTATTTGGCTTTGCGGACCCATCGAATCCTCTCATCGCAGATCTGTTTACCCTGTTACATCTGCTTAATATGTTGGCGGCGTTTGCGCTGGTGGGTTTGCTCTATTTCAGCGTGATTAAACCGCTCAGACGCTGCGCCCATTATCTGGTGGATATTGCCAATGGTAATTTGACCGAGTCGCTACCGGACATGCCGCACAACGAAACCGGCCAAATCATGCTGGCAACCCGAATGATCCAGTCACGGTTACTCGCCATTTTCGGCCGTTTTGGGGAAGCAACATCCGCGCTCTCCAACTCGGCCGACCGCTTAGCGGCCACCTCGCTCACCATGAGTCAAGGCGCCAGCGAACAAGCTGCCAGTGTCGAGGAAACCTCGGCGTCCATGGAGCAGATGTCGGCCTCTATCGCGCAAAATACCGAAAGCTCGAAGCTCACCAGTTCCATCTCGGCCAAAGCCTCCCAAGATGCTCAGCACGGAGGCGAAGCCGTCAAACAAACAGTCGCGGCAATGAAACAGATTGCAGGCAAGATCGGCATCATCGATGACATCGCCTATCAAACCAACCTGTTGGCTTTGAATGCCGCTATCGAAGCAGCCCGGGCCGGCGATCATGGTAAAGGTTTTGCGGTGGTCTCGGCAGAAGTGAGAAAGCTCGCGGAACGCAGTCAGATCGCGGCGCAAGAGATTGGTAAAGTCGCTGCCAGCAGTGTCACCCTGGCTGAGCAAGCCGGTGCTTTGTTTTCCCAACTCGAGCCAGATATCCAACGCACATCCGATCTGGTGCAAGAGATCACCTGCGCCTCGCAAGAACAAAGCCTGGGAGTCAATCAGATCAATCAGGCAATGAATCAACTCAGCCAAATCACTCAACAAAGTGCCTCGGCCTCGGAGGTGCTAGCCGAGACCGCCCGGGAGGTAAATGGCCGCGCCAGCCAACTGTCGGAATTGATCACCTGCTTCAAGGTAAAGTAAGCCGAAAAAAATCAGGTCGTGAGTCCATCGCCACGACCTGATCCATCAGAAGGTTTGCCGCATTAGACCATGAAGGAATTCAAGCCGGTGCCAGGGTTTCATCTGCGGTATCAACCAGCGAGCGGACCCACTTCTTCGACCGCACCCGTGCGTAGCCGACCACAAAACGAACCACTTCCTCAAAGGAGAGAATGAAGTAAACCCAGTAGATTGGCAGCTCGAAATAAAAGGCCATCACAAAGCCCGATGGTACACCAATCAGCCAAGTGGCCATCGATTCCATGCCGAAGACAAATTTACTGTCGCCACCACTATTGAGTACCCCACCCGCCACTATCATGTTGGCCACTTTGACCCACAAGAAAGCGCAGAACACCAGTACACAGAGCTGCCCCATATGCTGCACATGAGCTGAAGTACCATAGAGCGCCACATAGTAGGGAGAGAACAGCGCCACGGCACCCCCAATCACCAGTGAACAGAGCACACCAATACGGATCAGCTTGCCCGCATAGTCGATAGCCTCATCAAAGTTGTTCGCGCCGAGGCGATTACCAATCAGTACCGAGGCAGCCCCCGCCAGTCCGGATAGCAGGCCAATCGAGAGCCCCTGCAATGGATAGGTCATGGTCATGGCGGCCAGCTCGTCGGTCCCCATACGGCCATAGACCACCGCATAACCACTTTCTCCCAGCACCCAGAGCAGTTCAGTCATCACGATCGGCAGCGAGGTCGCAAAGAAACGGCCGAGCAAGCCCCGCTCCATACCGCACAAATCTCCCAACCGCGTCACAGCCACCACATGGCGCTGCCAGTAAACGGCTACGAATATGATGCCGAATTCGATACAGCGGGAAATGCAGGTGGCAATCGCGGCCCCCATCAGTCCTAGTTTGGGACACCCCATATGACCGAAGATCAGCAGATAGTTCAGCACCAGGTTGATCACCACGGCGCTGGTGCTGGCATACATGGGCAGCTTGACCTCACCGGTACTGCGCAGCACCGCCGAGTAGATCATGGTCAGCATGCTCGGCAGATAGCTGATGGCCAGTAGTTGTACGAAGAGCGCGCCCTCGGACAACACCCTGGAGTCTGTGGTAAAGGGCGACATAGCCAGTTGCGGCATGGCACCGACCACCAGTGCCAAGGCTCCGGCAAAGAGCATGCCGACACCGAGTCCAAACCCCAGCAGATGACGGATCCGTACCGTATCGCCTTTTCCCCAATACTGAGCGCAGTAAATAGAAATACCCGAAGCCAGTCCAGCCAACACCACGGAGACGATGGAGGTGAGCTTGGCACTGATGCCAACGCTGGCGATAGCCACCTCTCCCAGTTGTCCGACCATCAGCTGATCAGTCATGGTCAGCAGTGACATGATGACGCTCTGCAGGGTAATGGGCAGTGCAATCCGCACTATGTCCGACATAAACGCCTTATCCTTGAACATGATGTTCCCTCAGATGATGTTGCACGATCTGCTTGTGATTATGATAGCTCCACTCGGCACCCTACAAGGAGTGTTTGCCCATTTATCACTGAATAACACCATCCCATATCGCACAACCACGACCCGATGAGCTAAACCAGCTTGCGGGTATCACAACGTCAACAATCTTGAGCTGTAGATTCAACCGTTTTCGGCAAGATGCGCAAACGTGCACTGGCTGATCTGCTCGATCAGCCAACGGATATCCGGCTGATGGTCATACAAGGAGTGACTGAGGATGGTGAGTGTCAGATCCGGTGCCCCGTCCGGTAATTCCAGAATGCGCAACGGCAACATGCTGACCAGCTCACGGGCAATCAGGTAGGGGACACACATCAGATAACCCGATGCCGCCACTACTCGTCCTCCCACCGCATAACTCTGTACCACAGTCGCCAGAGTGCGTGACAAGTGATTGGCCGTCAGCCAGCGCTCGATCAGATCCGCCCCTGAGCTCACGGCCGGCAGGTGGACTTGCGGCTCGGCCAGAAACTGCTTGAGCGATAGCTGTACCGGAAGATCCTGACGTTCCCGCGCCGTAATGGCGACAAACCGATCCTGCAGCCAGGTGCGTTTATTAAAAAAATGCGGCACATACTGGAGAGAATCGATGCCAACGAAGACATCCAGCTGACCGGATTCGACCCCCTCATGCTGGATCTTCTCCGCCAGGATATCCACGCTCAGGCGAATATTGGGCGCCTCGGTTTTAAACTGGGAGACCAGGCGCGGCAGCCCGAGAAACTCGAAATAGTCGACCGCCCCCAGGTAGAAAGTTCGAGCCGAAGTCGCCGGATCAAACTGCCGACTACCGGTCATCCCCCGCTCCAGCCGCCCCAACGATTCCCGGATAACCGGGATCAACTGTCGCGCTCGCGGAGTCGGCTCCATCCCCTGACTGGTACGGATAAACAGCGGATCATCCAATTGTTCCCGCACCCGATTGAGCGCATGACTGAAGGCCGATTGGCTCATGAAGAGCCGATCCGCAGCCTTAGTGACACTTTTCTCATCGGCGAGTACTGGGAGTAATTTCAATAAATTCAGATCCATAGATATCTCTATGATTTAATTTCATCAAATGATGTAAATATTGCATTTCAATCATATCACCAAAATGGGTATTAGTTTCCCTTAAGAAACCGCACCTTCATTCGGCTAAAGGGACTTTTATGCCTACATCCACTACCACCAGACAGATGGGTCTGGTCAGTCAAATCCTGTTTATCCTCTGCTCTGTGCTCATCATCGATACCCTCACCGCAGCGGCCGCCTTGGGAACCGGCGTCATCGGCTGGTGGATCGTCACCCTGCTGTTCTTCGTCATTCCCTACGCCCTGATTGCGGCCGAGCTGGGAACCAGCTATCCCTCGGACGGTGGCATCTACTCCTGGGTGAAACGCGCCTTCGGCCTCAAGATGGCGGCTCGCACCACCTGGCTGTACTGGATCAATGTGGGTCTGTGGATGCCTGCAGTCTATATACTGTTCGCTGGCATGCTGTCCGAGTTATTTCTGCCGGATCTAAGTCTGGGCTGGCGCGTCGCCATCTGCATCGCCCTCATCTGGCTGACGGTGGGATTCTGTAATGTGTCGGTGCATGTCGGAGTCTGGGTTAGCCAGGTTGGAGCTTTGCTCAAAATTACCGTCATCACCACGTTGGGCGGCGCCGGTTTTTACTATGCCCTGAAGCATGGCATGGCCAATGATCTGACCCTGCGCAGCATGCTGCCCTCGCTGGAAGGTGGTGTCAGTTTCCTGCCCGCCATCATCTACAACCTGTTGGGGCTGGAGCTCATCGCCTGTCTGGGTAAAACCCTCAGAGATCCGGTGCGCACCATGCCACGGGCCATGATCGGCGCCAGCGTCATCATCGCCGCCCTCTACCTGTTCGGCACCCTGGGGATCCTGGCTGCCCTGCCGGTGGAAAAGGTAGGTCTGATTGCTGGCATTACCGATGCTTCGCGCATTCTGTTTGCTGATTCTCCCTGGGCCGATACCCTAGTGAGCGGACTGGGGGTTCTGGTACTGCTCACACTCATCAGCAACATGGTGAACTGGACCATGGGCTCCAGTCGCGCCGCCGCCGAAGCCGCCGAGGCGGGTGAACTCCCCGCCTATGTCGCCCGTCGCCATCCGAAATACGGCTCCCCCGTGGGTGCCAACACCGTGACCGGTGTTGTGGCGACGCTGGTGATCCTGGCCTATGCCCTGCTGGCTCAGAGTAATGATGAGCTGTTCTGGAGTGTATTTGCCTTCTCGAGCACCATCTTTTTGATGCCCTATCTGCTGCTCTTTGCCTCCTTCCTGCGTCTGCGTCGTCAGGATCCGCTGACCCCGCGCGCCTTTAGGGTTCCCGGCAGCCGATTCCTGATCGCCCTGATGACCACCAGTGGCCTGCTGTTTGTGTTGGGCGCCCTGCTGCTGTTCCTGTTCCCGCAACTGCCAGAAGGCCAGATCGACTGGCACACCAGCGGTCCCTTGCTGATCGGTCTGTTCCTGACGCTGGGGATCGGGGAATGGCTGGTGAGCCGTTCGCTGAACCGTAGCGCATTAAACCCCGTTACCGCCTGATCACCACCCTGCCGCGGCGCGCAAGGCGTCACTAAAAACAAACCCCGCATCGTCAATGACGGTGCGGGGTTTGTTTTATTTCAACCAATCCAGCAAGCGCAGGCTCAGAGCTGTGAGCCGGCTTATTTCTGCGGACTCTTACTTTTGCGGACGCAGCGCCGGGAACAGGATGACGTCGCGGATGGTGTGGCTGTTGGTAAACAACATCACCAGACGGTCGATGCCGATACCTTGACCGGCCGTCGGCGGCAGACCGTGCTCCAGCGCGGTGACGAAATCGGCGTCATAGAACATGGCCTCGTCGTCGCCCGCTTCCTTCTGTTGCACTTGAGCCTGGAAGCGCTCGGCCTGATCCTCGGCATCGTTGAGCTCGGAGAAGCCGTTAGCCAGCTCGCGACCACCGATGAAGAACTCGAAGCGGTCGGTGATTTCCGGGTTCTCGTCGTTACGACGAGCCAGCGGTGACACGGCAGCCGGATACTCGGTGATGAAGGTCGGTTGCATCAGTTGCGCTTCCGCCGTCTCTTCGAAGATGGCGGTGATGATATGGCCCAGCTCCCAGCTCTTCATCAGCTCGACATGGTGACGCTTGGCCACCGCCTTCGCGCCTTCGAGCGTGGTCAGCTCTTCCGCCTTCACATCGTTACCGTACTTGAGGATCGCCTCGACCATGGTCAGGCGGGCAAACGGCTGGCCGAAGTCGATCTCGAAGCCCTCTTCCCCTTCCTTGGCATAACGGATGGTGGTGGTACCGTGAATATCCAGCGCCAGGGTGCGCAGCATCTCTTCGGTGAGATCCATCAGATCGCGGTAGTCGGCATAGGCCATATAGAACTCGAGCATGGTGAATTCTGGGTTATGGCGCACCGAGATCCCTTCGTTGCGGAAGTTACGGTTGATCTCATACACACGCTCGAAACCACCGACCACCAGACGCTTCAGATAGAGCTCGGGGGCAATACGCAGGTACATGTCGATGTCCAGCGCATTATGATGGGTGATGAAGGGACGAGCGGAGGCGCCACCGGGGATCACCTGCATCATGGGGGTTTCCACTTCCATAAACTGCTTAGCGTTCAGGAAGTTACGGATACCGTTGACCACCTGGTTGCGGATCTTGAAGGTCTTGCGCGACTCTTCGTTGGCAATCAGATCCAGGTAACGCTGGCGGCAACGGGCTTCCTGATCGGTCAGACCCTTGTGCTTTTCAGGCAGTGGGCGCAGCGCCTTGGTCAGCAGACGGATGTCGGAAACGTGCACCGAGAGCTCGCCGGTATTGGTGCGAAAGACTGTGCCTTCCACGCCAACGATATCGCCCAGATCCCACTTCTTGAACTGCTCGTTGTAGAAGCCTTCAGCCAGATCGTCACGGGTCACATAGACCTGTACCTTGCCGCCCATGTCCTGCAGGGTGGCAAAAGAGGCCTTACCCATGATGCGGCGAGTCATGATGCGACCGGCGATCTTCACCTTGGCATTCAGTTCCGCCAGCTCTTCGGCACTCTTGTCACCAAACTGCTCGTGGATCTCGCTGGAGATATGGTCTCGACGGAAGTCGTTCGGGAACGGATTGCCCTGCTCACGCAGTGCCGCCAGCTTGGAACGGCGCTGGGTCATCTCGTTGTTGAACTCTTGAACATCCAGTTCCGGGGTTTGATTCTGTTCTGACATGATAATTCCTGCTTGGATTACAGCCCGGACTTCAGGCTGGCTTCAATAAACTTGTCCAGGTCGCCATCGAGGACTGCTTGCGTATTACGGGTTTCAACTCCGGTACGCAGATCCTTGATGCGGGCGTCGTCGAGCACATAGGAGCGGATCTGGCTGCCCCAACCGATATCAGACTTGGTCTCTTCCAGCGCCTGCTTCTCAGCATTCTGCTTCATCATCTCCAGCTCATAGAGTTTCGCTTTGAGCTGTTTCATCGCCTGATCTTTGTTCTTGTGCTGGGAACGGTCGTTCTGGCACTGAGTCACGGTATTGGTCGGAATGTGGGTAATCCGCACCGCAGACTCAGTCCGGTTGACGTGCTGACCACCGGCACCGGAGGCGCGGTAAACGTCGATACGCAGATCCGCCGGGTTGATTTCGATCTCGATGTCTTCATCGATTTCCGGATAGACAAACGCCGAACAAAACGAGGTGTGACGACGACCACCGGAATCGAAGGGGCTCTTGCGCACCAGGCGATGAACGCCGGTTTCGGTACGCAACCAGCCGAAGGCATATTCGCCGGTGAACTTGATGGTGGCAGATTTGATACCGGCCACGTCGCCATCAGTGCATTCGATGAGCTCAGGCTTGAAGCCTCGGGCCTCACCCCAACGCAGGTACATACGCAGCACCATGCTGGCCCAATCCTGGGCTTCGGTGCCACCGGAGCCAGACTGGATATCCATGTAACAGTCGGAAGGGTCGTGCTGACCGGAGAACATGCGGCGGAATTCCAGATCCACCAGCTTCTTCTCCAGCGACTCGGCCTCGGCCTCGGCCTCGTGGAAGGTCTCTTCGTCTTCACCTTCGACAGCCAGAGAAACCAGCATCTCCACATCCTCGGCGCCCTGGGTCAGGGCATCGATGGTGGCGACAATTGCTTCCAGGGAGGAGCGCTCTTTCCCCAGGGCCTGAGCCCGTTCCGGCTCATTCCAGACATCCGGCTGTTCCAGCTCGGCGCTTACTTCTTCCAGACGCTCTTTCTTGGCGTCGTAGTCAAAGGTACCCCCTCAGAAGCTCGGTCCGTTCAGACAGCTCCTTGAGTTTGTTCAGTACCGGATTCACTTCAAACATGAAGGATTCTCTCATCAATAAGCAGGCCGGGAAGAGATTACCCGGTCTTGGTGTGACAGAAGTCATCGCCGCAACAGGCCCGATCTAGCACCTGGATACGGGAAGGACTGCAGAAAAGCGCAGTATTTTACCCAATTGAGTGGGGAATAGACAGCAAGGCGGTGGCTTTTTTCCCCGCTCGATTCTGACGTTTTTTTGTACCTATACGAGGCTATAAACAGGTGGTTGCCACCGGAGTGATGATTTATGATCGCTATCACACTTCTCTGGGCCCGCCCCCCACGAGTACCGGTGCAAATTAATGATGTAGCCGATACAGATTTAGCGTCAGCCTGTCGCTGTGACTCGTTGGCACTAGGGATAGAGCGATGCTTGGGGACCCCCACAGCAACAGCGGCATATAACGATACCAAAGAGGAAACAAATGAGGGTGAATTCACTCAAGCACAAGATCCTGATTGCGGTCAGCCTGGCGTTAGCGTGCGCTATTCTGGCGTTATCGACCGTGGTCTATCGCGATTCCCGGCAGCAATTGCTCACCGACAGTTTTGCTCAGCTGGACAGTCTGGGCCATGAAGGGGCACGCTCCATTGGCAGTTGGGTTAGTCTCAAACGCCAGGCTATTGACGCCCTCGCCCAGCATCCGGTGCGGGAATCAGAGCGTGAACTCTCATTGCTCAAGAACGCCGGTGGCTTCCTGACGGCTTATCTGGGTGACAAAAATGGCGGTATGCGCGATGAAAATCCGCAGTCCGATTACAGTGGTTACGATCCGCGCACCCGCCCCTGGTACCAGCAAGCGGCCGGCGCTAGCGATACCATAGTCACTCCGCCCTATATCGACCACAACACCAAGAAGCTGGTCATTACCCTGGCCCGCGCCGTGGAGGAAGGCGTGGTTGGTGCTGACCTCACCATCGATTCCGTACTGACAACCGTCAATTCGCTGAAACTTCCAGCCGATGGCATCGCCATTCTGGCCGATCGGGACGGCACTATTCTAGCTTATTCGCAGCAGGACAAGATCCTCAAACCCTTGACTTCTGTGCATCCGGCATTGACCGCTGACTATCTGAACCAGCTCAAACAAAGTAATGAATTCGTCACGCTGGGGTGGAACGACAAGGAGCATTTGCTGTGGGCCATTGATGTGCCGGATACCAGTTGGGAACTGGTGTTCCTGCTGGACAAGCAGATCATTCTTGCCCCCCTGACCGACTACCTGTGGAAACAGTTACTGATCGCTGCGCTGGTCCTGATCGTCAGTCTGCTGGCCATCAACAGTCTGCTCAGCATACTGCTGCGCCCTCTGGGTGTCGTCTCCAGTGCACTGGGCCGCATTGCCACTGGCAATGGTGATTTGACCCAGCGCATTCACATTCAATCCAACGATGAAGTGGGCCGCCTGGCGGCGAACTTCAACCAATTTGTCAGCAGCCAGCATGAACTGATCGGTCATATCCGTCAGGAAGCCGAATCCCTGGGTGATGCCGCCAGCCATGGTCTCAAGCGCAGCAGTAACACGGTGCAAGAGCTGAGCCGCCAGCAGCAGGAAATCGCCATGGTCGCCACCGCCGTCACCGAGATGGCCTCTGCAACCGTCGAGATAGCCCACAACGCCGAGAACACGGCTGCGGCCGCCCAGCAATCCACCGCCAGTTGTACCGATGGCCAGAACTTGGTCAACCAGACGCGCGGCTCCATTACCAGTCTGGCGAATGAAGTCGGTGAGGCCACCACGGTTATTGTCGAGCTCAGTCGCCACGCCAACGAAATCTCCAGCGTGCTGGCCACGATTCAGGGGATTGCCGAGCAGACCAACTTGCTAGCCCTCAACGCGGCTATCGAAGCGGCACGAGCCGGTGAGCAAGGTCGCGGCTTTGCCGTGGTCGCCGATGAGGTGCGCGTGCTGTCTCGTCGCACTCAGGCCTCCACCACCGAGATCCAGAGCACTATCGATACCTTGCAGCGGACCACGCAACAAGCCGTCGCCTTGATGGAAAAGAGCCAGGGACTTGCCACCCACAGCGTGCAAGATGCCGAAGCGGCCTCCCGGGCGCTGGACGAAATCACCAAGGCAGTGAGCCTGATCTCGGATATGTCGACCCAGATTGCGACCGCCGCGGAGGAACAGACCAAGGTCACCGAAGAGATCACCACCAACGTCACCGCGATTAAAGAAGTGGGAGACGAACTGGCTGAAGGGGCTCGTGAAGAGCAACAGGAATCACGTCGCCTACAAGAACAGGCCGCCGATCTGAATGAGAAAGTTGCCCGGTTTGTATTGTAACTAAATCAAATGCGGGGCTCGTGACGCCATCATGGTTCGCGGGCCCCCAGTTTCTACTCGTTCCCTCGCCCCCACACGCCAGTCACTTTTATCGAACCATTAAAATGTTGCCGGATAAGATCCACGTTCTGGTAGGCCACAGACGACTGGACTATACCTAGTTTAGTTCCCACCCCGTGACGAGAAGCCCATGAAAATCAAATCACTGAAACATAAAATTCTGTTACCCGTCATAGGTACCGTGATTCTTATCGTACTACTGCTCAGCGGCCAGAGTTTCATCAGCCTGCGCGATACCGCTTTTGCCGATAGTTATGCCCAAGTACAAGGGATTGGCCTCAAGAGTGCCGAAAACATCCAGATCCAGCTGGCATCACGTCAAGCGGCCATCAAAGGCATGGCCAACCAGATCACCGGCGATATAACCCAGGCATTACGCCAGGGCAAAATATCCGGTCAGTTCGATATGGTCTATTACGGTGAAAGCAACGGCACCATGCATGATTCCGAACCTGGCATCGACCGTAGCCAGTATGATCCCAGAGTTCGCCCCTGGTACATAGAAGCTAGCAAGGCCAACACCTTGATCGTCACCAAGCCCTTTATCGGCGCCAGTGGTAAACAGATGCAGGTGACGGTTGCCATCCCGGCGGCCAATGGGGTGATCGGCGGCAACATGTTGACCAAAGACATCCTGGCCGACATCAACCGCATCAAACTGCCGGCCGAAGGGTATGCCCTGTTGTTGCATCGCGACGGTTCTGTGATTGCGTATTCGGATGCCGACAAGATCCTCAAACCGGCCACCGAGATCGATCCACAGCTAACGCCGACCCTGATTAGCCAAATCAAACAAGCGGGTACCTTGCTGCCCCTGATGCTCAATCAACAAGACAAACTGCTCTGGGCCACCGAAATCCCGGATACCGATTGGGATTTACTCTTTGTTCTGGATCAGGCAGCACTGAATGCACCGTTATGGCAGCAACTCTGGCAACAGCTCGGCATTGCGCTACTGGCATTGGTCATCGGAGTCATTGCCATCAGTAGTCTGGTGACTTACCTGTTCCGCCCCTTGGCCGTAGTTTCCCGCGCCCTGGAGCGGATCGCGGATGGCAATGGGGATTTAACCCAACGCATCGATATCAGAACCGAAGATGAAGTGGGCCAGCTAGCGCATAACTTCAACAAGTTCGTCGGTAGCCTGCATACCCTGATTGGCCATATCCGCTACGAAGCAAATGAGTTGGGTGATATTGCCCAAAGAGCGCTGAGTGGCAGTATCGCGACCGTCCAAGAGCTGGGCCGTCAGCAACAAGAGATTGCCATGGTTGCCACGGCCGTCACCGAAATGGCCTCCGCCACCCAGGAAATTGCTGGCAACGCGGAAAATACTGCGGCTGCGGCTCAAGAGTCCAGCCATAGCAGTGTGGAGGGCCGCAATCTGGTGAACAAGACCCAGGGCTCGATCACCAGCCTGGCCAACGAAGTCGGTGAGGCCACCGCCGTCATCGCCGAACTGAGTCGCCATGCCAACGAGATATCTGGTGTCCTGACGACCATTCAGGGGATTGCCGAACAGACCAACCTGCTGGCACTCAATGCCGCCATCGAGGCTGCACGAGCCGGGGAACAGGGACGCGGTTTTGCCGTGGTAGCCGATGAGGTTCGGGTATTGTCTCGTCGCACGCAAGCCTCGACCACCGAGATCCAGAGCACCATCGACACCTTGCAGCGGACCACCCAGCAGGCCGTGGCACTGATGGAGAAGAGTCAGGATCTGGCCAAGCTCAGTGTGCAAGATGCAGAGGCGGCTTCCCATGCCCTCAATGAGATCACCCGAGCCGTCAGCCTCATCTCCGATATGTCCATTCAGATTGCCACCGCAGCCGAGGAGCAAACCAAAGTCACCGAAGAAATCACCAGCAATGTCACGGCGATCAAGGAGGTCGGAGACGAATTGGCCAAGGGCGCCGATGGACGCAAGCAATCTGCACAGAACTTGCAGACCCAGGCCAGTAGTTTAAATGAGAAAGTGGCGCGCTTCATTCTCTGAGCCGAGGATAACATCCTACCCGAGCAGGGCTCCTTGTGAGCCCTTTTTCGTGCTGACTCACAAATTCAAGCTTCCTGTAACAAACTCCCAGTCACTCTTTCGTATACTGAAACCACTTTCAGATTAACAGTGCCGCATCATGTCTTTGTCATCGCGTGACATGTCTTACCTGCCCCATGTATTGCATCGGCAATGGCGCCGCTATGGTTTTGTTCTGCCGGGCGGCTACCTGTTACGACTACTGCACACTGTGCTGTCCAGCCTGTTGCTCCTATCCGGGACTGTATTCGCTCAGGAGCTCCCTCCCGAGCCCCCCATGACATCGCCGTTACGAGTGGGCGTGCTGCATATTCCACCGCTAGCGGAGGTGCGCTCCCCCACTAATACCTCAGGTCCCTTGATCCACTATATGCACCGCCTACTGCAGTCAGCCGGACTGGCCTACCGCATGGAAGGATTTCCAGCGCGCCGCCTGTACCGCAACTTGGCGGCGGGAGAGAGTCAGTTCTGGGTCGGAGTCAAGAATGTGCCGGAATATGAGGGGAAGGTGCTGTATAGCGAACAGCCCGTCTATAGCCTGCATTTGCGGCTCTATCGTTTGCCTGGCACTCCAGAAATACGTCAACTGTCCGCTCTGCAAACCCAGCGATTGATTGTGATCCGTGGCTACAGTTATGGCGGCTTGCTCGAACCGCTCAAGCAACGCCCGATGGGATTGCAGTGGAAAGATGCCAATACCAATTACAAAGCACTGGAGATGTTGCAGTTGCGGCGCGGCGACTACCTGCTCAGTTATGCCGAACCGATCGAGCAATTGCTACAGCAGCGTCCGCAGAAACTCGAACATGAGGTACTTCAGGAACTCCCCATGTATCTGGTGCTCAGCCGCGCGACCCCCCATGCGGAAAGCCTGATGGCCCGCCTCAATCAGGTTGCGTCGGACATGCGGCTCAGTGGCGAAACCCGAAAAATATTCGCCCCGCTGGAGAACTGATCACAGGGGACGCAACAGGCTGACCAGTAACTGCACACTACGGTTACCACGCCATTCATTGATATCCAGGCGATAACCCAATTCGACCCATTGCACTGAGCCATCAGGCCAGGTCGCCAGATCGACGTTAAAAGCAATGGCATCCAGTTCAGGGCCACCACCTTCTGGCTGAACCTGCATTTTCAGATGCTTTCCGGCCAGCAAACGCTGGGAGATCAGCCGGAAACGGCCATCAAAGCCAGGCTCGGGGAATGCCTGGCCCCAAGGGCCGGCCTGCCGCAACTGCTCGGCCAGCGCCAATGAAAACTCATCCGCCGCCAATTCGCCATCCGAAAGCCAGGTCCCGGTCAGCTGCTCAGGAGTCAGCCACTCCGCAACCAGAGCCGAAAAGTGGGTTTCGAACTCCTCAAGCTTGCTCTTGGGCAGTGTCAAACCCGCCGCCATGGCATGGCCACCAAACTTGCTGATCAGGCCCGGATGCTGGCTATCCAGCCGCTCCAGCGCATCGCGCAGATGCAAGCCGGGGATCGAACGTCCCGACCCCTTGAGCTCCTGTTCGCTGGATTCGGCAAAGGCGAGCACCGGGCGGTAAAACTTCTCCTTGATGCGGGAAGCCACCAGCCCCACCACGCCCTGATGCCAATCCTGCCGGTACAACACCAGCCCGGCCGGGAGCTCACCCTTGGCAGCCAAGAGGGACTCCAGCCCAGCCAGCGCCTCACTTTGCATGCCTTGCTCGATCTCTTTGCGCTCCTGGTTCAAGCCGTCCATCTGGCTGGCAATCTGCCGCGCCAGCGTCAGGTCATTGCACAGCAGACAGGCGATGCCGAGAGACATATCATCCAGCCGCCCCACGGCATTCAGGCGCGGGCCGAGGAAAAATCCCAGATCGCTGGCGGTCAGCTGATGCAGCTCCCGCTTGGCCACTTCGCATAAAGCCCGGATCCCCGGACGACACTTGCCAGCCCGGATGCGCTGTAGCCCCTGATGAACCAGCGCCCGGTTATTGGCATCCAGCGCCACCACATCCGCCACTGTACCCAAGGCCACTAAATCGAGAAAATCGGCAATATTCGGTGGGGTGATACCAGCCTGCTCGAACCAGCCCCGTTGCAGCAGATGGGTGCGCAAGGCCGCCATCAGATAAAAGGCGACGCCGACACCGGCCAGATTTCCAGAGCCAAATCCGCAGTCCACCTGGTTAGGATTGATGATGGCATCGGCGGCTGGCAGCTCGGGGCCGGGTAAATGGTGGTCGGTGACCAGCACCGCCATTCCGGCGGCCTTGGCTGCGGCTACGCCACTCAGACTGGAAATACCGTTATCCACCGTGATCAGCAGATCGGTACCCCGGGCGGCCGCCAGAGTCACAATTTCCGGCGATAAACCATAGCCATAGTCGAAGCGATTGGGCACCAAAAAATCCACCTGCCGACACCCCATGGCCCGCAGCGCCAACACAGACAAGGCCGAGCTGGTAGCACCATCGGCGTCAAAATCGCCGACGATCAGCACCCGCTGCTGCTGACGCAGTGCGGTTTCCAGCAACGCCAGCGCCTGCGCCATCCCTTTGAGCCCCATGGGCGGTAACAAGGCTTGGGTACTCTTATCCAGCTCGGCGGAAGAACGCACACCCCGGCTGGCATAGATCTGCCGTAGCCGTGGGGAGAGTTCGGCTGGGAGATGGGAATCATCCATGAGAGGGCGGCGCTGGATCGTGATATTCATCGGCATTGGCTCATCAGGCTGGGGCGGGCAGACCTTAGCTCGAAGAGGACGAGATGGCAACCGGCGGCCATCGGCACGGAGATGCAGCAATGCCGATAAGCGCAGTTCAACCTTTAGGGAATGGGCCGGGTCAAGACAGTCGGGGATGCGCTGCCCAACTGCTCGGCTAGGTAATCCACCAGCAGACGTACCTTGGGCGAGAGATGGCGATTCTGGGGATAGAGAGCCCAGATGCCCTCCGCAGGAGCCCGACATTCCGGGAATAACTCCAGCAGCTCACCATTAGCCAGATGGGGATAGACGTAGTAATCCGGGAGCTGAATAATGCCAATCCCTTTGAGAGCCGCATCCAGCAGGGCATGCCCGCTATTGCAGTGCAACTGCCCCTGAACTCGCAGGGTATGGGGCTGCCCCTGAAGAGTGAAGTGCCATTCATCACTGTTTCCGACCAGACAGCTGTGCTGAGCCAACTCCGGCAAACTCAGCGGAACGCCATTCCGGGCGGCATAAGCCGGTGACGCACAGACGTAGGGGATGCGTTCGGCCAACTTGCGTGCGATCAGGGTCGAATCCTTGAGATGCCCCAGACGGATCGCCAGATCAAAGCCGTCATGGACCAGATCCAGCAGTTGATTGGTCAGCGTCAGAGTGACCTCCAGCTGGGGATAGCGCAGCATGAAATCATTCACCAATGGTGCGATGCGGCTTTCGCCATAGGAGACAGGAGCCGTGATCCGCAATGTCCCCTGGGGTTCAGCCTGGTGTCGCCCCACTGCCAGCTCGGCTTCATACAGGTTATCCAGCAATTGGCGGCAATGACGATAATAGATATCCCCCAGTTCGGTCAGTCGCACCTGACGGGTGGTGCGCAGTAGCAACTTGGCCTGCAAGCGATCCTCCAGCTGCGCCACCTGACGGCTCACTTGAGCCACGGAAACCCCCAGCTTGCGTGCCGCCGCCGTAAAGCCGCCTTGCTCGGCGACACTGACAAATTCACAGACCCCTTCCCAACCGAACATTATTACCTATGTGTAAAAGTGATTTGATATATCCCCTTATTATCACAATAACGAGGGGAAACTACACTCAAGCTCTGCCGTCATTGCGCACATCACGAGGAGAATTCTCATGGCAACCATTCAGAGCATCACCTGTAAAGCCGCCATCGCCTGGGGCCCGGGTCAACCATTGACGATCGAAGAGGTGCAGGTGATGCCTCCCCAGGCCGGTGAGGTGCGGGTGCGCCTTGTCGCCACGGGCGTCTGCCATACCGATGCCTTCACCCTCTCCGGTGAAGATCCGGAAGGGGTTTTCCCCTGCATCCTTGGCCATGAAGGCGGTGGTATCGTCGAGTCGGTGGGCGCCGGTGTCACCAGCGTCAAGGTCGGCGATCATGTGATCCCCCTTTACACCCCCGAGTGCGGCGAGTGCAAATTCTGCAAGTCTGGCAAGACCAATCTGTGTCAGAAGATCCGTGCCACCCAGGGCAAGGGATTGATGCCGGACGGCACCACCCGCTTCTCCAAAGATGGTCAGCCCATCTATCACTACATGGGCACCTCGACGTTCAGTGAATACACGGTACTGCCCGAGATTTCGGTCGCCAAGGTGGACCCGACCGCCCCGCTGGAAGAGGTCTGCCTGCTCGGGTGCGGCGTCACCACCGGCATTGGTGCGGTCATGAATACTGCCAAGGTCAAAGCCGGTGAGAGCGTGGCCATCTTCGGCCTCGGCGGCATCGGTTTGTCGGCCATCATAGGTGCCCGCCTGGCAAAGGCCGGACGCATCATTGCCATCGATATCAACGAGAGCAAGTTCGAGTTGGCCAGAAAACTGGGCGCTACCGATTGCATCAACCCCAATGATTATGACAAACCCATCCAGGAGGTCATCGTCGAGCTGACCGATGGCGGCGTGGATTTCTCGTTCGAGTGCATCGGCAACGTCAAGGTGATGCGCGCCGCACTCGAGTGCTGCCACAAGGGTTGGGGGGAATCGGTGATCATCGGTGTCGCCGGTGCCGGACAAGAGATCAGCACCCGCCCCTTCCAGTTAGTTACCGGCCGAGTCTGGCGCGGCAGCGCCTTCGGCGGGGTTCGGGGACGTAGCGAATTGCCCAGCTATGTGCAGCGCTACCTGAAGGGGGAATTCCGGCTCGATGACTTCATCACCCACACCCTGCCCCTAGAGCAGATCAACGAGGCGTTCGAGCTGATGCATGCGGGCAAGAGCATCCGCACCGTCATTCATTATTGAACATATCGAGGCCCCAACCGGGGCCTCTGCCCGAACAGGAGCCGTTTATGACGCTGGAAATCGTGAGCCGCAACAAAAGCTTCGGCGGCTGGCACACCCAATATAGCCATCACTCCCGGGTACTGGCCTGTCCGATGCGCTTTGCCATTTATCTACCACCTCAGGCCGTAGAGGGTAACCCGGTACCCGTGCTCTACTGGCTCTCGGGCCTGACCTGCAGCGACGAGAACTTCATGCAAAAAGCTGGAGCCCAGCGCATAGCCGCCGAGCTTGGGATTGCTATCGTCGCGCCGGATACCAGCCCGCGCGGCGAAGGCGTGGCGGATGATCCGGCCTACGATTTAGGCATGGGAGCTGGTTTCTATCTCAACGCTACCCAGAGTCCGTGGCACGCCCATTACCAGATGCACGACTATGTCACCGACGAGTTGCCTGCGCTCATCGAAGCCCATTTCCCGGTCTCGACACACCGGGCCATCAGCGGGCACTCCATGGGCGGACACGGGGCTCTCGTCGCCGCACTGCGCCAGCCGGAGCGCTACCGGTCGGTCTCGGCCTTTAGCCCAATTAGCCATCCCAGCCACTGCCCATGGGGGCAAAAGGCCTTCACCGCCTATCTGGGAGATGACCCCACGGCCTGGCGGGCCTGGGATAGCTGTGAGCTTCTCAGCTGCTATGAGGGACAGCCGCTACCAACCCGGGTGGATGTCGGGTCGGACGACGCTTTCCTCACCACCCAGTTGGGAATCGAGGATTTAGTCGCAGCAGCCCAGGCCCGGAGCTGGCCACTGGAGCTACATCAGCATCCCGGGTATGACCACAGCTACTATTTCGTCGCCAGCTTTATCGAGGATCATCTGCGCTTTCATGCCCGCTATCTGCTGGCCTGATGCTCACTGGTTAAGGGGTTAAAGAGGATCTCGTCGTACCGCAAAAGACTAGGGCTGACCGTAAAGGGTCAGCCCTATTTCGTTGTCTGGGTAAACCGACGCGACAGCCAAAGGCTCAGGGCTGAACGCGGTAAGCCCGCAAAAACACCCGTATACCGCGCTGCACCGTCGCCTGGATCTGGGCAGGCGTCACACTCGTCATCACCCCTAACAGCAGTTTTTCCATCACCTCGGCCTCCAGCAGAGCACGCAGGTGTTCAGCCATCACCCAGGGATCTTCCGGCACCAACACCCCGAGCGCAATTTGTCGCGCCATATAGTCACTCATCTGTGCCGTGCCGCGCTGGGGGCCCCGGGTGTAGAAGTTACGGCCAGTATCGGTGCGATCAGAGGCCGCCTGGGCCAGGCGTCGAGTGGCTAGAAGCTCGGGACGGGAGATCGCGGCCAGATAGGCTTCCCCAAAACTCAGCAACTGGGTTTCGATATCGCACTCTTGTGCCAACTGATCGAAGATCTGCTTGATATGGGCTTCGGCCAGACAGTGCAGATGCTCGGCCGAGGAGTGCATCACCGCCGCAAACAGCTCCTCCTTGGAGGGGAAGTAGTTATACAGGGTGGCCTTCGAGCCCCCCACACGCGCCGCAATCATCGACATGGAGGCATGGTCATAACCCACTTCCTGAAACACCTCGCGGGCAATATCGACGATCGCCTGACGCCGGGTTTCGGTTTTGATACGCATGCTCCACTCCTTTTTTAAACTGGTGCGTACAGTTTTGATTGACGCGGCTCTGGTGTCAAGGATATAACTGTACCGTACAGTTCAGTTATAAGATGGTAAGCCGGTGAAAACACCTCAACACCCCCCACTTTCAGGTCTCGCATGTGCAGACCCAGTACAGGCGTATCCCTTTCGGGCAACGGCCTCCCGCTACGTTCTACTGCTCGGTTGCGCGCTGTTGAGTGCCTGCGCCCCCTTGCCCGATCCGGCGGAAGCGCCCGAGCTGAAAACCGTCGCACATTATGCCAGTCCGCAGCGGTTGCAGGAGGCAGCGGCCCACACTGGAACCTGGCCTGCCGATCCCTGGTGGCTGGATTATGCCGATCCCCAGCTCAGCCAGTTGATCAAGGAAGCCCTGCAGGATGCGCCGGATCTGGCGGCTGCTCAGGCGCGCTTGCAACTCGCCCGAGCCACGGCCCGGCAAGCCGGCGCCCCCCTGCTGCCGGAACTGAGCGTCCAAGGTTCAGCCGGATGGCAGAAGGTCAGTTACAACAATGGCACCCCTGCCGAATTCACCCCGCAAAACTGGAATGACGTCGGCCGTGTCGGCCTTGATTTCAGTTACGAGCTGGATTTTTGGGGCAAGAACCGCGCGCAACTGGAAGCAGCGCTCTCCGAGCAACGCGCTGCCAGTGCCGACGCCGCTCAGGCCCGCCTGTTGCTGACCACCAATCTGGCGGCCAGTTATGCCGAACTGGCCAGACTGCACGCCAATCTCGACAGCGCCAAGTCCGCCGTCGAAATCCGGCGCCAAACCGCCGATCTGTTTGCCCAGCGACAAGCCAATGGCCTGGAAACACGGGGCAGCTTGCGTCAGGTCGAGGCCCGCCTGGCCAGTGCCCAAGCCGAGCAGATCGCCATCGAAGAGTCGATTGCCCTGCAGCAAAACCAGCTGGCAGCCCTGATGGGAGCCGGACCGGATCGCGGACTGCGCATCCAGCGCCCCGGTATCCAGCTCACCGCGCAACCGGCCATCCCGCAACGCCTGGCCTTTGATCTGCTGGGACGACGCCCTGATGTGGTCGCTGCACGCTGGCGTGTCGAGGCCGCCAGTGGCCGAGTCCAGGTCGCCAAGGCGCAGTTCTATCCGAACGTCAATCTGAGTGCTTTTGTCGGCTATCAGTCCCTGGGGTTGGACAATCTGACCCGCTCCGGTTCGGATATCGGCAATGTCGGCCCGGCCATTTCACTGCCACTGTTTAATGGTGGCCGGCTGGCAGGCCAGTATCAGGGAGCCGAGGCAACCTATGCCCAGGCCGTCGCCAGCTACAACGCCACTGTGACGGAGGCCTTTCACCAGACGGCCGACACACTCGTCAGCCTGGGAGCCCTGCAGCAGCGTCTGCAACGATCCCAGGAGGCGGTACAAGCCGCCAGCGATGCTCACCAGATCGCCCGCAATCGCTATCAGGGGGGCCTGGCTACCTATCTGGACGTACTCAGTGCGGAGGATGGACTGCTCAGCAGCCAACGCGAGCTGGCCAATCTGCAAACCCGTCTCTTCTCGTTACATGTTGCCCTGGTCCGTGCCTTGGGCGGCGGTTATCAGACTCAGGCCTGATGGCCAAGGAATTCCCCATGACCCAACACACACACACTACCGACTCTCTGGCTCTGGTCGACACCTCCATCGACAATGTCGTCCAGCCCGACTTCAAGCCACAGCGCACCCGCAAACTGGCATTCGGCATCTTTGCCCTGGTCTTGCTGCTGGTAGCGCTCGGAGCAACCGCGTACTGGTTCCTGATTGCCAGCCGCTACGTCAGCACCGATAACGCCTACACTGCGGTCGAGCTGGCCGCCGTCAGTCCGGCCGTGGACGGCATAGTCCAGACCATCACGGTCGTGGATACCCAGTCCGTCAAAGCCGGTGACATCCTGGTGATCCTGGATGATACCGATGCCCGTCTGGCACTGGCACAGGCCGAAGCTGAGCTGGGACAGGCCGAGCGCCGGGTCCGCGGTTATTATGCCAATGGCGAAGGATTGGCGGCCCAAGTCTCGTCCCGGGAAGCGGTACAGCGCCAGGTGGCGGCCCAACTGGCGGTCGCTCGGGCCGATCTGGAACGTGCCACTCTGGATTATCAACGTCGGCAAGCACTGGCAAACTCCGGCTCTGTCTCCGGCGAGGAGCTGAGTAATGCCCGTACCCTGCTGGCCACCGCCAAGGCTAATCTGGCGGCGGCAGAAGCCGCCCAGGCACAGAGCAAGGCCGATCGCCTCTCTGTCGTCGGCAGCAAGAAAGCCAATGCTGCCCAGACCGAACACACAACGGTCGACAACCATCCGGAAGTGGCGCTGGCCCGCGCCAAACGCGACCGGGCACGCATCGATCTGCAACGCACCATCATTCGCGCCCCCAGCGATGGGGTGATTGCCCGCCGCCAGGTACAACTGGGCCAGCGGGTCCAGGTCGGCGCCCCCCTGATGTCCATAGTGCCGCAACACGAGATGCATGTGGATGCCAACTTCAAAGAGGGTGAGCTCAAGCAGGTTCAACTGGGGCAAACGGTCGAAGTCATCGCCGATCGCTACGGGCATGACGTGGTCTACCACGGCGTAGTGAGCGGTCTGGCCGGCGGCACAGGTTCAGCCTTTGCCATGATCCCGGCGCAGAACGCCACTGGCAACTGGATCAAGGTGGTCCAGCGCCTGCCGGTGCGGATCACCCTCAATCCTTATGAACTGGCCGAACAACCGTTGCAGGTCGGGTTATCGATGCAAGTGACGATCGATACCCAGTCCAAGTCCGGTCGTGACCCTGTCACCGCCATGAACCCGACACGCTAAGGCCTGCCACCATGGAACAGACCTCTCGCCCTCATGCCCCGACGGCGCCCGGTGGAGAAAATGCCCCTCTAACCGGGGGCATGCTGGTTGCCGCCGCACTGGTGCTGGCATCGGCCAACTTTATTGCGGTGCTGGATACCACCATCGCCAACGTCTCGGTGCCGAATATTGCTGGCGGGCTGGGTGCCACCTCCAGCCAGGGCACCTATGTCATCACCTCCTACGCGGTGGCGGAAGCCATCACAGTGCCACTCACCGGCTGGCTGGCCGGTCGCTTCGGTGCGGTCAGGGTGTTTGTGTCGGCGATGATACTGTTCGGCCTGTTCTCGGCGCTGTGTGGACTCGCCAGCTCGTTAAACATGCTGGTGTTATTCCGTATTTTCCAAGGCTTGGCCGGTGGTCCCTTGATGCCACTCTCCCAAACCCTGTTACTGCGGATCTTCCCGAAAGAGAAGGCCGGAGCCGCCATCGGGCTATGGAGTATGACTACGCTGATCGCCCCCATCCTCGGTCCGATCCTGGGTGGCGTGCTCTGTGACAACTGGAGCTGGCCGCTGATCTTCTACATCAATGTGCCGGTTGCCTTGATCTGCGGTTATCTGGGCTGGCAGTTGCTACGACGCTATGAATCCAGCCTGCGGCGGGTGCGTATCGATGTCGTGGGCCTGGTGTTGCTCATCACCTGGGTCGGTGCCTTGCAGCTGATGCTGGATGAGGGCAAGAATTATGACTGGTTCGCGTCGACCCATATCCAGGTGCTGGCGGCCATCGCGGCCATCGGCTTTATCGCCTTCCTGATCTGGGAGTTGACCGAGGCGCATCCCATAGTCGCCTTGCGGGTGTTTCGTCACCGCGGTTATGCCGCCAGTGTACTGACCATCTCGCTGGCCTTCGGTGCCTTCTTCGGTGCCACAGTCCTGACCCCGTTGTGGTTGCAGAATTATATGGGCTATACCGCCACCTCCGCCGGTTATGTCTCGGCCATGATGGGCATACTGGCGGTTCTGGTCGCCCCACTGGCCGCCGGACTTTCGACCCGAGTGGACCCCAGACCGTTAGTCTTTTTCGGCGTCATCTGGCTGGGCACCATCACCCTGATCCGGACCTATGCCAATGTGGAGATGACCTTTTGGGATATCGCCTGGCCCCTGCTGCTGCAAGGGATCGGCATGCCGTTCTTCTTCGTGCCGCTGACCGGGCTGGCGCTTTCCAGTGTCAACCCCGAGGAGATGGAGTCGGCAGCGGGATTGATGAACTTCATGCGCACCCTCTCCGGTGCTTTCGCCACCTCGGTGGTGACCACCAGTTGGGAAGATCAGACCCGCTATATCCATGCCGAGCTCGCAGGACTCACCGACAGACTGGGCGATAGTCTGGCAATCCTGCAGCAGCAAGGCTTCTCTCTGGAGCAAGCCCGCAACCTGCTGGATCAGCAGCTGCAAGGGCAAAGCGTCATGCTGGCTACCAACCAGATCTTCCTGTTCACCGGGATTGCCTTCTTCATCGCAGCCTTTGCCATCTGGCTGGCCCCCAAGCCAGCGCGCATCGTCGATGCCGCAGGAGTCCATTAATCACCTTTCATGTGTTGTGCTCTCGTCTCGAGCTAGCCACACGGTTTACCGGCCTCTGGGCCGGTTTTTTTGTACCAAACGAAACCACATTGTTTTATTCCACTACCACTTTTGGGGATACAGCGGGTAGAATGTGCGCCGCATCACACTTATTTCGCCTTCAGATCCTCCAAGGAGAGCCCATTTGCACCGACATCATGGTCTGGCAGGATTCCTGCTCTTGCCTGTTGCCCTTATGCCATTGGCCTCCCTACTCTGCTATGCCGGTCAGAGCCAGACCCTGTTGGGCGCCCTGCTACTGACGGCAGGACAAACCCTGTTTTCCATCCTGCCGCTGATCATTGCCATGCAACTGGCCAATGCCCTGCAGCGGGGAGAGAGCGGTCAACAGCCGCTCAATGCGGCGGTCGGGTATCTCATCCTCTCGTCCACCCTGCAGACCCTGGCGCCCGAATTGCGACACGCCGAGATGGGGTGCGCTCTGGTGGCCGGCCTGAGTTCAGCCTTGTTCTATCCGCGACTCTCGCGCCTGCGCCTACCGCCCTTGCTGCACTCCTTCAAGGGGGCAGCGATTGTGCTGATCCTCAACAGCCTGATCGCACTGGCGCTGGCGTTTCCGCTGGCCGGACTCTACGGCTGGCTGGAGCCGGAGCTGCTACGCCTGGGTGCCCGTTGGCTGGGCAATCCGGAGCAAGGCTTTGCCCTGGGCTTCATCTATCAGTTGCTGACGCCATTTGGTCTGAACGAGGTGTTTCATCCCCTGATGCAGGCCAACCACGGGGAAGCACTCAGTCAACCCCAGCTCAGCTTCCTATCGGCGCACTATGCAGTCCAAATCTTCGGCTTGCCCGGACTGGCACTGGCTCTGCTGCGCTATGCGCCTCATGAGCAACGCCGCCCCTTCGTCGGCCTCTGCCTGTTGCTGACCCTGAGCGGCTGGCTCACCGGCTTCACCGCACCACTGATATTGGCGCTACTGTTCCTCTCGCCGCCGCTGTTTGTCATCCACGCCCTGCTGGCAGGCTTTATCATGGCGTTTTGCCAGGTGATCGAGATCCGTTTTGCCATCCCGAAATTAACCGGCGATCTGAGCGTGCTATGGAGTCCGGAACTACAACGGGATCCGCTGCAGTTCTACACGTTGGGTGGCCTTACCCTGGCGTTATATGGCTTTGGCTCCCACCTGTGTCTCAAGCTGTTTCATATCAAACCTCTGCTCTGGATGGGCGCCAAAGCCCCCTGTGAAGAGCGAAATCACCACGCCAACTCGGATCTGAGCCTGCTGGCGGTCGGTTATCTCAAGGCCTTGGGCGGGATCGGCAACCTCATCAGCATGAGTTCAACCCTCACCTACCTGACCGTCGAGGTAGAAAGCCCGGCGCTGGTCGATGATGCCGCCCTGCAAAAGCTGGGTGTCATCACCCGCTTCGAGCTCGACAGCCACAAACTGCAACTGCTGATCGGCCCGATTGCCGTGCAGTTAGATGAAAAAATCCAGCTGCTCGCCGCCCGCCAGTCCCTGGACTTGCAACCCCGCGAGCTGCAGATAGCCCCCTATATCGTGCGTTAGGCCCCGAGTTTCGTGTGCTGAGCGCCAGCGACCGCGCTGTGCTACAATCCGCGCGTTTACCCTTACCGAGACAGTGATTCGCCATGCCGTGGATTCAGATCAGGCTCTACGCCACCGCTAAAAACGCCAACAAACTCAGCAACATGCTGATGGGACTGGGTGCCCAGGCCGTGACTTACATGGATGCTCAGGACAATCCGGTTTACGAACCGCTGCCCGGAGAAACCAAGCTGTGGGGGGAAACCCAGGTCACAGGGCTGTTTGATGCCGAAACCGATCCGGCTCCTATCCTGGCCTTCTTCCAGCGCCATTTCGGCAAGCAGATGCCCTACAAGGTGGAGCAACTGGAAGACAAGGACTGGGTCCGCGAGTGGATGGATCACTTCCATCCGATGCAGTTTGGTGAGCGATTGTGGATCTGCCCGAGCTGGCGCGATGTGCCGGATCCGGACGCCGTCAACGTCATGCTGGACCCGGGATTGGCCTTCGGCACCGGTACTCACCCCACCACGGCACTGTGTCTGCAATGGCTGGATGGCGTCGATCTGGCTGGCAAAACGGTGGTCGACTTCGGTTGCGGCTCCGGCATTCTGGCCATTGCTGCCCTGAAACTGGGTGCCGCCCGGGTCATAGGTATCGATATCGACCCCCAAGCGATCCAGGCCAGCCGTGATAACGCCGAGCGCAATGGTGTCGCCGACCAGCTGGAGCTGTTCCTGCCCGAGGATCAACCCACCGGGCTGCAAGCCGATCTGCTGGTCGCCAACATTCTGGCCGGCCCACTGCGCGAGTTGGCGCCGCTGATGAACGAACTGGTGCGCCCCGGTGGCTTGCTGGCGCTCTCCGGCGTGCTGGAAACCCAGGCGGTAGAACTCGAGCAGATCTATGGTCAGTGGTTTGACATGGATCCGACCGCGGTACGCGAAGAGTGGTGTCGCCTGTCAGGCATCAAACGCTGATCCCGGACCCGTCCAACAGCTCCATGCTATCAAGGCCAGTCACTGCGACTGGCCTTGATGCTTTTAGCCGCCCGTGGACCGCGACAGCTCCAGACTGCGCAAGCGCCACCATGCCAGCAGCCCATACCCCAGAGCCTGCAGCCACATCTGCCCCCAAAGGCCAGACACCGCCGACCAGTCACCACCCATACCATTCAGACGCAAGCTGCCAAGGATCCCCGGGGTGGCCGGAAACAGAGTCATGACCCCCTTGATGGGCCAGGGCAACATCTCCTGCGGCCAGATAAAGCCGACGGCAAACAGCAATGGCAAGGAAGAGAGCACAATGATCGGCGTCGCCATCTCCCGCCGGGTCAGGTAGCTGCCAAAGAGGATGCCCAGCTGGGTCAGCGCCAGGAAAAACGGCAACAAGAAACCGAGCAGGAGCAGTGGGTCTGCCAGCCGGTTGAGGCCATACCAGGCAAAACAGGGGCCAAAATAGAACAGCGTGAAGCCCAGATAGAGCGCCATAAATAGCAGGGTTCGCGCCAGCAGACGCGGCCAGGCCTTGCCGGAGCATCCGGGGCCGACTTGCCGCAGCTGATACTCCGAAGCCCCGCGCAGCCCCAGACCGATGAGCAGGGTCTGATGCAGGATAAACAGGAACACCGCCGGTACCACATATTGCTGATAACCCAAGGTGCGGTTAAACACCGGCTCGGCCTGGAGGGCGAACGGCCGCCAGTGTGCCTTGGCGGCAGGAGTGGCCTGGCCCTGAGCCAGCAGACGCGAAATGCGGATCTGCGCCCCCAGGGTTGCGGCGGCTGAACTCAACCCTTCCGCAATCGCCCCGTAGATCAGGTAGTAGGCACCATCTCCGGCAAAGCCCAGGGTCACGGTGCGGCCCAGACGCACATCGCGGTAAAAATGCGGCGGGATGAGCAGCAGCCCCTTGGCCTCACCGTGACGGATGCTCGATTCGGCCTCGGCCAGTGTGGCGGCGCGCCCCACCAGTTGCAACTGGGGTGTGGCATCGGCCATAAACGCCAGACGACGCGATAGCGTACTGCCATCTTCATCCACCAACAGCACGGGTAACTCTCGCGCCACCTGATGGGCATAGGGCAACGGATAGAGAAAGGCATAGAACAGGATGCCACCAAACAGCGTCAGCAGCAGAGCCCGATCGGCCAGCAGCGCCCGCCACTCCTGGCAAAATACCCTCCAGAGCTCAGTCATGACGGGCTCTCCCCAGCAACCAGACCACCAGTGGCCACACCAGCATGAACATCAGCAATGCGGCCACAGGCGTCCAGGCCGCACGCCCCAGCAAACCCAGGCTGGCCTGGCCAATCTGCAACTCGGCATAATGGGAAGCCGGCAGTAGCGCCCGCCAGCATTGGGCCAGCCCATTCATATCCGCAGTCGGAAAGGTTACCCCTAAAAAAGCAAATGCCGGTGCCGAATAGCCGGCCGCCAGACTCATGGCCCGGGCGCCATCCCGGGTTAGTCCGTAGAGCAGAGCCCCCATCCCCAGACAGGCCAGTACCGTCAGCCCCTGAGCGAGGAATATCAGCGCCCAGCTTCCGACCATGGGCCAACCGAACCACCCGAACAACAACCACACCAACACCAGTCCCCACCCCCAATAGATGAGCAGCAGTGGCGACAACAGACGCACCAACAGACGCAGCGGGGCTGTCTGCAGCGCCCATCGCATGCGCCGCTGCCGCAGACGCCGGGTGAGATGACTGATGGTTGCCATCAGGATCAGGATCTGCCACAGCGCCGGTGCAATCCCGGCGAGCAGGAACTGGGCATAGTTGCCGCTGAGGTTATACAGCGATGTGAGCTGATAGACGAACGGCACCGCCTCGCCGCGGGCGGCCAGCGGCACCGGCTGGGAACTCAAACCCTGCAGCACGCCCAACTGGGCAGCCGATGTACCCAGAGCCTGGTTGAAGCCACTACTGAGCAATCGCCCGACCAGCAACGTCTGGCCGCTATAAAACAGGTTCACCACCGGTTGTCGGCCCTGCCGCACCTGCTTTTCCAACTCGCGGGGCAGCAGCACCAGTCCATAGATGGCGCCGTTGCGTAACGCCTGAGCGCCGTCCGCCAGCGAGCTATATTCCGCCGCCACCTGCATGCTGGCACTGCGATCCAGCGTACGCACCAAGCCGCGCGACAGGGCGGAGTGATCCAGATCCACCAGCCCTACCGGTAAGTCGCGCACCAGACCGCCGTTAAACAGCACCGCGACCCAGACCAGCAGCAAGAGCGGGATCCAGCTGCTCAGCGCCCGCAACCAGGGATCGCCCCAGAGCCGTCGCCATTCCAGAATCCAGCGCCGCCCCTCAGGCATCGGGCAATTCCACCAGCACACTCATGCCGACCCGCAACTGCGGTATCGGCTCGACCGGACGCGCCTCGACCTCGAAGCTACGCATATCGAAGCCCTGCTGACTGTCGGTGGCACGCCAGGTGGCAAAATCCCCCAACACGGCCACATGGCTGACCCGAAACGGGAACGGCTTATCCCCCAGTGCGGGAATACGGGCAACAAACTCCTGTCCCGGCTGAAAGCGGTCGAGCAGATCTTCACGGACATGAAACAGCGCCCAGGCATCCTGCATATCGGTCAGGGTGACCACCGGAAAGCCCTGGGGCGCCAGCTCACCCGGTTGCAGCAGCACTTGCGTCACCTCGCCCGAGGCCGGGCTCAAGACCTGCAGCTCCGCGGTGTAAGCCTGCACCTCGGCCACCGCCCCCGCCGCCATCTTGGCCTTCTCCCGCGCCGCCAGCTTCTGTTCGGCCCGCGCACCCTCCAGTGCCATCTGGTACTGCTGCCAGGCGGCATTCTGGGTTAGCTGGGCGCTTTGCCAACGGGTCTGCGCCTCATCCCGCTTCTGCAACGCCACGACCCCATCGCGATACAGGTTGTCGATACGCTGGAAGGTTTTCTGGTACAGAAGCGCCGCACTCTTGGCCTTCAGCCACTGATCCTTGGCCGCCGCGATCTGCTGCGCGCGCGCTCCCTGTTCAGCCTCCTGGGACAAAGCACCGGCTGCCGCCTCCCCCGCCTGGGCTTGTTGCAACTTGGCCTCCAGTTCGGGACTGACAATGGTGAACGCCAGAGCACCCTTGTTCAGGGATTGTCCCTTTTTCACCGCCACCGTCTCGATACGCCCCGGCACCTTGGAGGCGACGCTGTAACTCTGCGCCTCGATCTGGCCTTGCAGCCGCACCGGAGCCGGGCGATAGGCCCACCAAAATGCCAACGCCAGAGCCGCCACCAGGGCTCCCGGCACCACCCAGACCAGTCCCGCGCCTCTCCGGCTCATGCTGCCACCTCAATCTTGTCCTGTGGTTGATAATGGGAAAAGTCGCCCTGCTCCCCGCTCAAGGCGAGCAGCCGGGCCAGACAAATCACGTACTGATAGGCCGCCACCTGGCGCTGGGTCTGCACCCCGGCCAATTTGCTCTGGGCATCCTCCACATCCAGCGACGTGCCGAGCCCCTGACGAAATGCCTGTTCGCGCAGCCGGACATTCTCCTGCGCCAATCGCTCGGTCACATCCAGCGCCTGATACTGCTCGCGGGCCAGATCCGCCTCGCGCCAGCTCTTCTCCACCAGCAAGGTCAAATCCAAACGCAACTGGGCCAGCAATTGCTTGACCTGAACCTGAGTGGTGGTTGCCGCCTGCACCGTATCCGAGAGGCCATCCCGCGAGACCAGCGGCACCTTGACCCCCACCCCCAGCAACCAGTCCGGCGCCATCTTGGCCGCGAGCGTGTCCTGTTCATACAGGGAGTAGTTGCCAAACAAAAACAGCTCCGGCAGCCGCTTGCCCTGCTCCAGGGTCAACAGACCATCCGCCTGCTGCTGCTTGGCCGCCAGCAAGGCCAAACCGGGATGATGGGCCAGCGTCTGCTGCACAAACTGCTCGGCGGGGGGTAACTGCCGATGGACAAACAACGGCTGCGCGGGCTCCAGGGCGCCGGATTGCTGCAACAGACTGCCCAGTGCCAGCTCGGCAATTTCGGTCTGTCGTCGGGCCGCCAAGGTTTCCACCCGGGCTTTGGCCAGCGCCGATTCTGCCGATAAGCGCTCCACCGCGGCAATTTGCCCCTGCTGCTCCAGCTTGCGGGCATGCTGAAGATGATTATCCAGCGCCTGCTCCAGTTGCTGCCGGGTTTTGAGCACATGGCGCGCCAGCACCAGGCCAAAATAGCGTTCGGTCAGCGTCTCGAACGCCGCCTGCTGTTTGAGGGCAAACTGCTGGTTGGCCTCCTCGATTTGCGCGCCGCGGATCGACTGGGCGGCATCGATGCGGCCACCGGCGTAGAGCGGCCACAAGGCTTGAACCGAGCTGGTGACCAGATCCTGTTCGGTGAAGGGCGTGACAAACGCCGACGCGCCGCCCAATCCCTGGATCAGTTGCTGCACCACGGGACTGTTCAATAAGGGATTCTGTTTATTGCTGGCGATGGGGTTGAGATCCATCAGATCGAGTTCGACCGGTTTTTCCAGTCGCGTATAGCTGCCTTTCAGATCGATTTGTGGCAGATAGAGTGCCTGGGCGGCCGCTGCCAAATGCTCGGCGCGGTTGATCCCCGTGCGCTCGGCGGCCAAGCCGGCATTGTTCGCCAACAGCTGTTGCCAGGCCTGATCAAATACCAGCGGGGCTGCTTGCACCCCGCCAACACACAGCGCCAGCCACATCCATATCGTCTTGGTCATATCCATATAGCCTTGGTCATATTCATATAGTCTTGCTGGGCCATATCCATTTCAAGCCATCCGGCCGATGAGTAGAGTCTTCGCTCGAGCCTGTTGGATCATAACCAAACGGCCGGAGCGGTGACAGATGCAAGCCGGTAAGCTGATGCCTGTATCACAGGCTATTTTTCCCGATTTTCCAGCGGGAGGCCTCTTTCGACCCCCTCCTGATGTTTCGACCCCACCCTGAAAAGCGTGAGCTAGCTAACATTTGAATTTGCAAGTACCCAAGGCAAAACAAATGGAGAAAAAAAACAACAACGCTCAATTTCTAACCTTTTCACTCCACCAAAAAATGCGTAATATACGCCGCCCTGAGCCGATGGTTGATAGTGTCGTTTCATGCAAATTGGTCCCTACAAACTGGATACTCCACTGATCCTCGCGCCGATGGCCGGCGTGACCGATCGTCCGTTTCGGCAGCTTTGTCTGCGAATGGGCGCCGGCATGGCCGTCTCGGAGATGATGCTGGCGAATCCGGAAACCTGGGATACGGAAAAGTCAAAGAAACGGAGATACCACGCCGATGAGGCGGGATTTCGTTCGGTACAGATACTCGGTTGTGATCCCGAATTGATGGCGCAAGCGGCCCGACTGAATGTCGCCGCCGATGCGCAGATTATTGACATCAATATGGGATGCCCGGCCAAGAAGGTGAACAAGAAGCTGGCTGGCTCCGCCCTGCTGCAAGATCCCGCCCTGGTGCGCGATATCCTGCAAGCCGTGGTGGCGGCGGTCGAGGTTCCGGTCACCCTCAAGATCCGTACCGGTTGGGATCCCGAGCATAGAAACGGTGTGGAGATCGCGCAGCTGGCCGAACAGGCTGGCATACAGGCGCTGACAGTGCATGGACGGACCCGCGCCTGTTTATTCAAGGGCGAAGCCGAGTACGACACTATCAAGGCAATCAAGCAGGCGGTTTCAATCCCGGTCATCGCCAATGGCGATATCGACAGCGTGCACAAGGCCCGTCAGGTTCTGGCCTACACGGGTGCCGATGCCATCATGATCGGACGCGCCGCTCAGGGACAGCCGTGGATTTTTAGACAAATCCGCCAATATCTGGAACAGAACCAGGCTCCCACCGCCCCCTCACTCGAGGAGGTGCGCGCCTTGGTGCTTGAGCATATCAGCGCCCTGCATCACTTCTATGGTGACTATCAGGGCGTGCGTTATGCCCGCAAGCATGTGGCCTGGTATCTGGAAAAGTTATTGGAAAGCCAGGATTTTCGCAGAGGTTTCAATGCGTTGGAGACTGCATCCGCACAACTTGACGCATTGAAGTATTTTTTTGACACGCAACAGCATAACGAAGAGCAGACAGCATATGTTTGAACAAAACCTGACTTCTGACGCACTGGTTACTACCACAACCCATGCACACACCCATGAGCCAACTCAGCGCCCGCTGCGCGAGTCTGTGCAGCAAGCCCTGCGCAACTATCTGGCCCAGCTCAATGGTCAAGAAGTCACCGAACTCTATGAGATGGTGCTGAGCGAAGTAGAAGCGCCCATGCTGGACATCATCATGCAATACACTCGCGGCAACCAGACCCGCGCTTCCATCATGATGGGTATCAACCGCGGTACCCTGCGCAAGAAGCTGAAAAAATACGGCATGAACTAAAGAAATTTAGTTAACGCATTGAAAATAAAGGCGCTTATCCGCAAGGAGAAGCGCCTTTTTTATTGAAGCTAACTGTTAGTCAGCCAATTACAGTCACCAGACCGTCAAATATTATTCGCGTTATACGGCATTGTGGTATCCCGCACCACAATGCTGAGCTCGGGTAGTTCGGCCGGGACTATTTCGGTATTCTCAATCAAACCCAACAGGGTATTCACCAAAGTAATGCCGGTTTCATAGATGGGTTGCCGAACCGTGGTCAGCGGTGGATTGGAATAGATAGAAAAAGGCAGATCATCGAAACCAATCAGCGAGACATCTTCCGGCACCCGTAACCCGCATTGTTTGAGGCCTAGAATAGCGCCATAACAGGTCTGGTCATTGGCACAGAATATGGCCGAAAACTTCTTGCCGCTGGCCACTAATTGTTTCACCGCATTCAAACCACCGGCTTCGGCAAAATCACCCTGCACCACCAATTCCGGATCGTATTCAATACCGGAACTCACCAACGCCTGGCGATAACCATGATGCCGTTCAATGGCATCGCTCTGATCCGGTAAACCGATAATATGCGCAATCTGGCGATGGCCAAGATCCAATAGATAGCGCGTGGCCATATAACCACCCAGCCGATTATTGATACTGAATGAGCGCACACGCTCGGTATTAATATTATGGCCGGTGGCCACAATAGGAACCTGCTGCGAGAACTCGAGCAACGTCTGCTGATTCACATGCCCGGTCAGAATAATGATCCCGTCCACGCGACGGGCGATCAACAGTCGCAGCCGTTCGACTTCCTCTTCGGCATTCCAATGGCCGCTGGCAATCAGCGGCGCATATTCCAGCCCTTGCAGGGCGTTTTCGACGCCGCGCAACATCTCGTTGGAAAAGGGGCTATCCACATACTGGGTCAAGACCCCCAGAGTCATCGACTGACCAGTCTTCAGGTACTGCGCCATCAGGTTGGGACGGAAATTTAACTCCCGAATCGCCTCCTCGACCGCCAGACGCTTATCCTCTGCCACCTTGGCCGAACCATTCAGGATCCGGGACACGGTACTGGCAGAGACACCGGCTATGCGGGCAATATCATAGACAGTGGCTTTTTTTTCCTGAGCTGGCTTGGACATATCCCCCCCGTATGGACCATCAACATGACTAGCCGTAGCCAGCAACTTCAACGAAATCTTCTTCATAAATCAGTCCGTTAAAATACACGGTTCCCTTGATGGCAACAAGCAAGGATACCGGGTCCATACCGTGGATATAGTTAGGGTTGCGCAGCAAAAAACACCCCTCGCGCCTGGGTGAAACCGGCTTTTTCGGCGGCATTCACCCAGCCGATGGCCTGTTCATAATCTTTGTTGGCGACAGCGGTGCGGATCCGCTGGTAGTACTCCAGCTCGCTCAACGGCTTGGCCTGGGCGGCGGCAATGGCCGGCTCGATATTCGATTCGGCAGGGGCCGCAAGCACGGAGGCTTGAGTCTCGAGCGCCAGGTACAGACGTCCGGTTGCGGCATGAGGAACTTCCGCATGCCGTAGGCGAGCCACATCGCTGGCGCGATCGTGCTCCATGGCCCGCTGCAATGCCTCGGCATCCAGCTTGGTACTGGCTTGCATATCCTCGCTGGTGGTAAACAGCAGCATATAGGCGGCCCGCGAGCTGCCCGTGGATGCCGGAATGATGAATTCTCCGGCCAGGTTTTGCCCCGTCAACAAGGAGCCGCCCCCGTACGTGAAGTGAGAACTCGGGATCAGCTGAAGCTGGGTATAGTTTTCATCCAGGATCATGACGCTGGGCAGAAAGATGGTGAAATCGATCGGTACCGTTAGTTTGACCCGGGTCGCCTGCGTCGTGGTGGGTAATGCATAGGCAGCGACATAACTTTTCCCGCTGGCAAATGAAAACACCTGGTTGCTGGAGCCAATCTGGACCCAGCTCTTATCTTGATTCAACGGCTGATACATCAGCTCGGACAACGTTGCGATCGCCGTTTTTTGCGCCAATAGCTGTCTATCCGCCTGGGCCTGTTGCTGGAATGTAGTGCCGGTTGCCGGAGCCCGCAGCGCAGGATCCATATCGATACTGGAACAGCCGGTGGCCAGTAAACCGACCAGCCACAACCAACTCTGTTTACCTTGTGTCATACCTGTCTCCTCAGAACCTGTGTCCTCAGAAAATACGGGCCCCTGAGGGGCCCGAGAATCAAGAATAATAACTGTAGCTGGGTTGCCCAACCGGCATTACCACCACATATCCGCTTGCAGCCCGACCAGGAAGTCTTCGCGGCTATCTTGCCAAGCCACTTCGTAGTTGCGATCCACATAGGTGGCCAGCAGGCGAATTTCAGGTGAAGGACCCACGCCGGTATTCACGGTGAAGGTGGGCACCACGCTCAGTTTGCTGGAGTGGCTCCCCTGGTCAACACCCGCGACGATCAGGTTGTTTTTGACATAGCCCAGTTCGGTTTGCACCGAGAAGAACTCATTTACCGGGAACACGGGACGCAGGGATGCCGCATACCAGGAGTCATGACCACCCAGTTCATAATCGTTGTACTGATAGGACAGGGTTGGCAGCAAATGCAGGCTGGCGCCATACCAACCACCCCAGGCAAACAGCCGGTAGGACTGATCGCCGTCCATCACCTTGGACTGATACGGCTTATAGCCATCGGCCTTGTCTTGCAGTGTCTTCTGATACAAGGAGCCCTTGCGATACATGGCGGTATTGGTCAGGTTCGCCCCCAGCAAATCACCGGAGCCCAAACCGCGACCCGCTTGCGCAATAAACTTGGAGAAACCGCCCGGCATGAAGAAGAAGTCATCACGAGAATAGATGGTGGTTCCTTCAATCCCCTTGGTCGCATATTGCTTGCTGTCGCCGGTGAACTCGTTATTCGGCATCTGCTTGAGCGCGACTTCGAAATCCCAGGCGCCATATAAAGCACTGGAGTGGAGGGTATGCATGGTGGCGGCACTACCATCCGGACGATCCGAATGGTCGGTGTCATTGCTGTTGATATAAGCAAAATCCCACTTGCCATCAGCCATTTCTACATCTTTAAAACCAGCACCGGTACCGGAATAATCGGTATAAAAATAATCGGTGGTCCAAATATAGTTTTCACGATCGTAATAGCGCAGACCACCCCACATGGTACCGGTCGGAGTAATACCGCCTAATTCCACATAGGTCTCGGAAACCCCCGATTCCCGCGGGGCGGCTCGGGTTTGCAGGCCATCACCATCCGATTCCACCTTGAAGTGAATATTCACGGATTTGCCGCTGCCCAGGTCCCATAACTTATTGAGCCCACCTTCCCAGCTATTATCCACTTCGGCACCCAGACGGCCCATGGTTTTATCCATTTCATCCGCATAACCAGCCTTGGAGAAATTATCCTTGGCATCAAACAGGGATCCAGCACGAATATAACCGTGGAACCCGATGGTTTCAGAGGCTTGAGAGATCGCGGGCAATGCAAAGCCACAGCAAGCGCCTACCAATAAGGCTGCATATTTCAATTTCATTTTATACTCCACGAGATATCAATATTATTTTCGGCCCTAGGCAATGGGCCGAGTTTCAGCTTAAAGAGCGATTTTTTGGCAAGGCGAATTAGCATCAAAGTCGGCAGGAACTGCTGATTTTAAAGCCACGTTGGTGAAGGCGAATTTCAGTCCTGCCATCGAATCCCAGGCACCCGACATATACAGGGCTTTTTGCACCGAGTTGGTATTGGCAGCCGGGATCAAGGAAGCAACCGGTAAGGTGCAGCGATACCAGCTGTCATCGGCCGGAACCTTGCTGCTGTCCATGGTGAAAAAGGTGCCGTAATCCGGGCCCGCAGTACCATCCATACGGACCTGGATATTCGGCGCAGCACCATAGCTGGTCACTTTCACATCCAGCGTCATGGCACCCGCCTGATAGGCAGAGAGGTCGCTGTTCGCGCTATCGGTGCCCAAAAACACACCGCCATTGCCCGGAAAATCCGCAGTGACCACCTGATCGGCATCCGTCACCGTACCGCCAAAGCTATTGACCGGATAACTGGCGCTGTCATCCGTCGCCAGGCTCTTATCACCGGAGTAATAGAGAGCGGCATCACCGGCGGCGAGTGCTGGCGCCTGATTAACACCTGAGCCGGTATCGCCACCCGTGCCCGCGGCTTCACAGGTTACCGGATCGACAACCGGAGTCTCGGTGGTGGTGAGCTTGTACTTCACATTGGTAATTTCGTAATCAAAGGCTTCTTTGGTCGCCAGATGGAACGGCGTACCGACGGAAGCCAGATTGATGGCCGTTGCGCCAGGGAATGGCTTCATGCAGTTGATGGGCAGGGTCAGGGTTTCCCAGTTACCACCACCTTGCACCGCGCTGGCAATCGGCAGACTGCTGCGGTTGGGGTACTCGTTGTCGATGGAGGCATTCAACTCGTTCGGCACCGCGCTCTTGGCGCGCAGCTGGAATTCGATGAAACCCGAGGCATATTGACTCAAGTTCAACGGGGTAGCGGATTTGAGCATGAAAGTCCCATCGCCATCGCCCGCGACCTGGACATCCGCGGTGTCATCGGTGCCGGCGTTGTTGATGAGAACGGCGCTGATGCTGGTCATCGCAACCGGCGTGGCCGTCACAGCCTGTACGTTCCAGCCATCCTTCTCGGATTGAATGTTCGGGGTGGTGGCAGTCGCACCAACTCCGAACAGCAGCAAGGAGCTATCACCACCGCCGTTATCTGGCGGTGTCACGCCGCCACCAGCCGGAATATCCTCTGCACCGCCACAGCCACCCAGCAGGGTCGCGGCGATCAGAGACGCCAAAAGTCCTTTCTTTGTTGCATTCATATTGACCACTCCAATCAATGGGAAAATTGTCTCACCGTGGTGGGCTGCCGCATCTCAAACCGCCATCTTGAAATCGATGCCACTAGAAAACGATGATATGGCGATTCTCTTGAAATCGATTTCCAAAGCAATCAATATCCATTGAAATGATCGTAATTCGTGCTAACAATCACAAAACAATTGCCAGCTCCCGATGATTTTCTCTCCAGTTTCATTTTCATGCATCAAAATGAGATCTCGCGCAAAAGCAGAACGAAATAGGCTTAATCCTTAATATTCATACACTTATTTTATACTTGTGAAATTGGACCCGCTCGGGACAGCACTGCCGTTTCTGAAGCGGGTGCCCGCAATGTCAGAGGGCCAGGGCTAGCCAAACGCAGCCCAGATCAGCCCGCGAGACACCCGAGGAATCGACAGCCCCACAAGACATTCATGGCATCGATTTCATTTATTCATGGTCATCATAGAGCCGATAGCGTGAGCGGTACGGGCATGGGGAGCTCCCGGATAGAGCTTCCCAGTGGATAGATGCAAGGCGCATCCAGGTTCGAAAAAAGAGCGGCGCGTGAAGGTCGGTTTGGTGAATCAAGCTTGTCTATTGATAGATATGATTTATAAGATGACCACCAAATAGGATTACGAAACCGCTTTCAAGGTTTGCTTTATCACGTCAGGGGGCTCGCTTGAGATTTATACCGGCATGTTGTGGGCTACTGGGCATCACATTGGCATATCTGCTTTCCAGCTGGGCACAGGCTACGACGCTGACAATCGCCTCCTACCCGAACTTTGATGCCGCCATCCGGGCCGCCATACCCCGCTATGAGAAGCTGCATCCCGATATCACCATTCGCCTGGTTGCGCTGTCGTTTTACGATCACCACCATGCCATGACGACCGCGCTGGCCACCGGTGCCGGCCTGCCCGACATCATGGGTCTGGAGCAGGGTTTTATTGGCCGTTTTGCCCATTCCGGCGGTCTCGACGTGCTCAGCGCCCCGCCCTACAACGCCCACCAGTACCAGTCGTTACTGGTGCCCTACACCATGGTCCAAGCGCGGAATGAGCAGGGGGAATTGATGGCCATGCCCGCGGACATCGGTCCCGGCACCCTGTTTTACCGCCAGGATCTGTTGGCGCAGGCCGGTGTCACCCTCGATGAGATGACAACATCCTGGGAGAACTTCATTGCGTCAGGAATGCGCCTCAAACAGAAGGGCATCTATCTGGTCGCCAATGCCAGCGACCTGAAAGACATCTATATCCGTATCGGACTCCAACCTGGCGAAGGGCTCTATTTCAATCAGGCGGGTGAGAGTCTGGTGCGCAGCGAGCGGTTTGTCCGGGCTTTTACCCTGGCCAAGCAGGCTCGGGAGCAGGGGCTGGATGCACGGCTGCAGATCTGGAGTAATGAGTGGGCCGAGTCGATCCGCCGTGGACAGATTGCCACCCAGATGATGGGGGCCTGGTTTGCCGGGCATCTGGCCAGCTGGATAGCGCCTGAAAGCAAAGGGCTGTGGCGCGCCAGCCAATTGCCGGCACATGCCTATGCCAGTTGGGGCGGCTCTTTCTACGCCATTCCCAAAGCCGCCGCCCATAAGCCTGAAGCCTGGGACTTTATTCGCTTCATGACGCTGGATCCGGTCATGCAGCTGGAAGCCTTTGAAAAACTCGATGCGTTTCCCGCGCTGCTCAGTGCCCAGCACACCCCGCATATGGCAGAACCCATCGACTACCTAGGCCAGCAACAGGCCCGGTTGCTCTGGAAAGATGCCGCCGACAAGATGCCGAGTATTATTCCGCATCAGCATGATGCCATGGCCGCCGAGATCATCCGTAAACAGATGGATCTGGTACTCGAAGAAAATAAAGATATTCAGGAGGCGCTGAAAGATGCCGAGCGCCAAATCAAGCGCAAGGCGAGACATTGATGCAGAGCGCGTGGAAAAAATATTCGGTAATCCTCAACAAAAAATGGATACCTTATCTGTATCTATCGCCATTCTTTATTATTTTTGTGGTATTCGGATTGTACCCGATATTATTCTCGGCCTGGATTTCACTGCATAGTTGGGACTTGAATGCATCGCTATGGGATATGGAGTGGCAGGGGCTTGCCAACTATGAATACATATTGACTGATGAGTGGTTTTATCGCGCTCTTTATACCACTCTATGGCTTGCCATCGTCGCCGGCGTGCCCCAGCACCTCATCGCGCTGCCGCTGGCCACCCTGCTGTTTCGCTTATCAAATCGCACGCGGCACTTTTTATTTTGCTTCTATTTTCTGCCCTTCATCACCTCGTCGGTGGCTATTTCCTTGGTGTTTGGCTCTCTATTTTCCCGTGACTTTGGTGTATTAAATCAGGTTATTTCTGGGTTACATGATTGGGTCATCTTTGATATCCATCCCTTGGGCTGGTTATTTCCAGAACAGGCTATCGATTGGCAAGACTCGAGTCATATCCGCTGGAGTATTGCCATGGTGGTATTCTGGCGTTATGTCGGCTGGAATACCTTGCTGTATCTTTCGGCGATGAAAACCATCCCTGAAGAGCTATTTGATGCCGCTTATCTGGAAGGAGCCGGATTTTGGCAACAGCTACGCCATGTCACGTTGCCGATGCTCAGACCCATGATACTGTTGGCTTTGACGCTGAGTTTAATAGGTAATATGCAGTTATTCGAAGAGCCGTTTATTCTGACGGCCGGAACCGGAGGATCCGGTCAGGCTGGTCAAACCATGGCCATGTATTTATATGCCACGGCGTTTGCGGAAGGGGATTTTGCCACCGCATCGGCCGTCGCCTGGTTGTTATTTATCATGCTGTTGGCACTCTGCAGTTTAGGACGCCTCATTAACCAGAGAAATAATGGATGAACAGGATGCATCATCGCTCATCACCTCACTGGTTGCTCCCTTGTCTGATTGGCGTGGGAGCCATCCTGATGGTGTTGCCGTTCTGGTTTATGCTGGTATTTGCCACCCATGATGAAGCCCATATATTTGCCGTTCCGCCACCGCTGTGGTTTGGCGATCAACTGGGTGAAAATATATCCCAGCTATTAAACAGACTGCCCTATTTTTGGCATAACCTGTCGAATAGCTTCTATATCGCCATCATGACCACCGGATTGAATCTATTATTTTGTTCCTTGGCGGGTTGCGCCTTTGCTCTGTATCAATTCAAAGGTAAGAAGTGGCTATTTAATCTGGTGCTTGGCACCATGCTATTGCCCGGTTTTTTAAATATGATCCCCAATGCCTTGATAATTGCCATGTTCGGCTGGATCAATGAGCCCAAGGCGCTCTATATTCCCGCTGCCTGTGGTGCTTTCGGGGTATTTTTAATGCGCCAATATATCGAGCAAGCAGTACCTTATGAAGTGATTGAGGCGGCACGCCTCGATGGTTGCAGCGAATGGGGCTTATATCGGTATATGGTATTGCCACTCATCAAACCTGCGCTCTTCACGCTGGCACTGCTGACCTTTATTGCCTCCTGGAATAATTTTATGGCCCCGCTGGTCGTATTACGCGATATGGAGAGCTATACCCTGCCCCTGGCTTTACGCGCGCTGCAAGGGGTGGGGGTTGTGCCCTGGGGGGCGGTTTGCGCCGGGGCCGCGATTGCCGTTATGCCGCTGATTATCTTGCTTATTTTTACCTCCCATCAGCTGATCGATCGCCTGAGTCAGGGGTATTCAAAATAAGTGTTTATGCCAAGATTCCACCCTGCCGAGCCAATATGGATCAATATTCAGAGACATAAGAGAGATTCAACTCTCTAAAGCAGGGCTGGTTATTCAATAGCGCGAGAATGAGGCGGCGGAGATCACCTGAAAGCCGACCGTAGGCATCAGGGATGATGCCTTCGAGCCTCCATGGACGGATTCACGGCGTGTCGGCGTTAGGTTGCTCCGGCGCCGCATTGTCACCAACACCAAACGGATAAAACGTCAAATCGAGGGGCTCTCAGAGCCCCTCGCGTATATCACGGGATTATTATTCCCACGTCTGAACGGATATATATTTATACTTGGCGTAGGCCTGCTGACCATTATAAGAGCTAGGTGGGAACTGCGGGTTGGCGCTGATCCAGTTATTCACAAACAATTGCATCCAACCAGTCACCGGACGACTTTCCCGGCGAACCGTGACCCATTTATTCTCGGTGCGGCTAAATACCTGCCAGGTCACACCAGATTCATCTATGTTGAAGGCATAACGCTCCATATTCCAGATCGCCATGCCATATTTACCCAGGTCAATGTCGAGCGGATATTGTTTGCCCTGGATCCAGACATTGGTATGCAGCAGATTAGTGCCGCCCATTAATTCAATATCCACTTCATAGTGGCTGCTGGTGCTGGCTTCTCCGACATAAGTAAAGAAGGAGCTAATAGTTCCCGGAACGGCACCGGCTTGCATCTGCACTTCATAACGGCCGCGGCGGGTATAATTGTAGCTGCGCATCTCCGCACAGCTCTTATTGCCACTGACTGATTTGGCATTTAAAACAGCCATGTTCGATTCGGTCCAGACATTCGCCGCACGCCAGGTGCAATCAAATTCCGAGCCGCCATTGCGCCAACCATCAGAGACTTGCCAGTCCTGATTATTCCACCAAAATGCCGATGCCTGAGTTGCATATAAACCACTTGCCAGCAATACCGCAGTCATAATTCCAAATTTACCCATGGTATCCACACTCCTCTGTGTTTAATGGATGACAACCAAGTTCGGAATAAGGATATCGAGAATTTGAAATGAAAAACAAAACTGAAATCGCGTCATGATTATTTCATATTATTGAAACTATCAGCAGCATCACTGAAATTAATGACAAACATAATAATTAAGGATTATATTGCGGCCATAAAAAAGCCACCGACAGGTCGGTGGCAAAGTGGACTTCCAATTCAACAAACAACAACTATTTTGCCTGACGGCGGTAAATCTCGACTAACTCGGTAGCCAACTCACGGCACAGAATGGAGGTCATCAAATGATCCTGGGCATGCACCATCACCAGCGTCATCTTGGTTTTACCTTCCCCCTCATCGGCCTCAATCAGCTTGGTCTGTACCGAATGGGCGGCCTTACCGGCCTCAGTGGCTTGTGCCAATAGCGCATCGGCTTCGGTAAATAAACCGGCACGCGCTTGACGCAAGGCTTCAAAACAAAGGCTACGTGATTGTCCGGCGTTGACGATAATACCCATCACTGCTTCTTCAAGATCCAACATCTCTTTCTCCTTAAAATCCGTTATTCCGTGAAACCTCGGCAAACCACTCGCCGCTTTTCTTGACGGTGCGCTGCTGAGTTTCTAAATCCAGACTGATGAAGCCATATCGATTTTTATAGGCGTTCATCCAGGACCAGTTATCAATAAAGGTCCACAAATGATACCCACGGCAATGACACCCTTCGGCAATGGCAGCATGGATCCATTGCAGGTGGCCGCGGATAAAATCGATGCGGTAATCATCCTTCACTTGGCCATCGTCACCAATGAAGCGGTGCTCGCCTTCCACGCCCATACCGTTTTCCGAGATATAGCTCGGAATATTTCCATAGTGGTCACGCAGATTGGTCAGAATGTCGTAGATACCGCGCTCGTAGATCTCCCAACCGCGATAAGGATTCATCTTGCGGCCCGGCATCTCGTAATTTTCGAAGAACCAATCCGGTAAGAATGGAGTCCCGGGCTGGATCGCGGTCATCCGCGCTTTGACTCGTCGCGGTTGGTAGTAGTTGATGCCAAGCAGATCGATCTTGCCAGCGGCGATCAGCTCCTTGTCCCCTATCTGGGTCACCGGCATCTGGTCATATTCCTGCAGGATGTCGATCAGCTCCTGGGGATAGCAGCCCTTGACGGCCGGATCGAGGAATGCCCGGTTGAAGAACAGATCGGCAATAAACGAAGCCTTCAGATCCGCCGGATGCGAGGAGCGCGGATAGGAGGGGGTCAGATTCAGTACGATACCGATCTGGCCCGGCAGATTGAGCGCACGGTAGCGAACGACCGCCAGGCTATGGGCCAGCATCATGTGGAAGGCCACTTGCGCGGCGCGGCGGAAATCCATCAGATTCGGGTAGTGGAAGTCATACAGATACCCGCCTTCTACCACCACCACCGGCTCATTGAAGGTCATCCAGCAGGCAACCCGGTCGCCAAACAGCTGGAAGCAGATGTCGGCGTACTGGGCATAGGCCTCGACCGTGGCGCGGTTTTCCCAGCCACCCTGCTCCTGCCAATACATCGGCATATCAAAGTGGAACAGTCCGATAAACGGCTTGATTCCCTGGGCCAGCAACTCATCAATCACCTGGTTATAGAAGGTGACGGCCTCGGGATTGACGGTTTTGCCATCCGGCATCAGCCGGGCCCAGGAAATCGAGGTGCGGAAACTGTTGTGACCAATCGTCTTCATCAGCGCGATATCGTCCTTATAGCGCCCATAAAACGTCGAGGTATCCGCCGGACCAATCTGGTTGTGAAAACGGTGCGGTTCGGTGGCAAACCAGTGATCCCAAATGGTTGGAGCCTTACCGCCTTCAGCCGCCGCGCCCTCTGATTGCGCCGCTGAAGAGGCACTGCCCCACCAAAACCCTTCGGGGAATTTAAATTGCATGACCTTTTCCTCTTGCTATTCGGGCAGCGGATATCGCCCTATCCGCTGCCCGGGGTGATTAAGCCTGACTCGGCTCTGGACTCATGACGTCGGACTCTTCGCTCTTGGCGTTCTCCGCATCTTGCTGCAGCAGGGTGCGCTCATAGGCCCGGACGAAGGGGTAGTACATCAGTGCCGAGATGGCCATACAGATGAAGCACATGATGACCGGACTCAGTGCCCAGTTGGTGGCCCAGGAGGCCCCGATAGGCGCTGGTGTGGTCCAGGCGGTCAGCATGACCACTTTTTCCACCAGACCCAGATCCACCGCAAACCAGGCCAGAATGGCGTTGACGACCGGCACCAGGATAAACGGCAGGAAGAACACCGGATTCATGATGATGGGGGCACCAAACAGGATCGGCTCGTTGATATTGAAGAAACCGGGAACTACGCCCATACGGCCAATGGTACGCAGGTGCACGGCACGGCTACGCATCAGCAAGAAGGCCAGCGGCAGGGTCGAACCGACGCCACCGATAAACAGGAAGTGATCCCAGAATCCCGGCAGGAAGGTGTGGGGAATCGCCTGTCCTGCAGCCAGGGCCGCCTGGTTGGTGGCCAGATTGGCCATCCAGAACGGATTCATGATACCGGTGACGATCATGGTGCCGTGGATACCGGCAAACCAGAGGATTTGGCACACCAGTACCGCCAGGATCACCGCCGGCAGACTGTCGGAGGCGGCGACCAGCGGCTTGAGCATGGCCATGATGGCTTCCGGCAAAATCATGCCCGTGGTGTGCTGCAGCAGCAGGTTGAACGGATGCAGGGTCAGGATGATCACCAGCACCGGGATCAACACCTCGAAGGAGCGGGCCACACCGCTTGGCACCTGATCCGGCAGGCGGATGGTGATGTTGTTACGCTTGAGCCAGGCATAGACTTCGGTGGAGTAGATGGCACAGATCAAGGCGGTAAAGATCCCCTGCCCCGAGAAGTACTGGGTGGAGATGACACCATCTTTATATTGCGCCGCCACCAGCATAAACGACATCAAGGAGAGCAGGCCGGTGGTGATCGGATCCAGCGAATATTGCTTGGCCAGACTCGATGCGACGCCAACCGCGATAAACAGCGTCATCAAGCCCATGCTCATGTTGAAGGGCAACATGAGTTCGGCGCGATAGGTGTTTGAAAAATCAAGCCAGGCCCGGGCAAAACCCCAGGTAGTTTCATTCGAAATCGGCGGGAAGATGAACACCAGCATGAAGCTGCCGACGATCATGAACGGCAGTGCGGCAATAAAACCATCGCGGATAGCCAGCACATACCGCTGCTGCCCGAGCTTTCCGGCTAATGGGCCGATGCGTTGCTCAATCAGCCTGACCAGCATGCTATAGAGAGTACTCATAGTTGTTTGTCCTTCCTTGTCGGAGTGATTAACCAATCAGGGACAAGGCGAAATCCAGCACCTTGTCTCCCCGTTGCATGCCGTAATCCATCATGTCGATCGGCTGCACCTTGACGCCATGAGCAGACGCTTTGGCCTGCAGTTCGGGTTGCATGTATTTGATCTGCGGCCCCAATAACACCACCTGATACTTGGGCATCTGGTCATCGAACTCCGACGCGCCGAAGGCCTTGATCTCGGCGGCCAGACCGCGCTTCTCGGCTTCGATTACCATTTTTTTCACCAGCATGCTGGTCGACATACCGGCAGAGCAGCACAACATAATTTTCTTCATGATTCGTCCTCTGGATTAACGTTGCACGCACTATAGATCGACCGAAAAAGATGAGAAATCGATTTCACGTTTTGGGATTACCAATTGTGATTCCGATCACTTCGACACCAAACCTCGATCGGAAACCATCGAGACAAACAACCATATCTATCTGTAATAAAAGGAATTTAATCGCAGTTAGCAATATGGGTGCGTATGGAGCCCTCTATTTGCCTCGTCATAAAAACAATCAGGCATCGATTTCACAATAAATAATGCGAAGCCGAGTGACGTTTTCCGCACGTCAACCCGCGGCGAGAGTCACCACAACCGATATCCGCCAGGAAACGAGTAAGCGCACCAGCGCATGACGATAAAACCAAGGAGCCGTCACAACCGCCGGAACGACGCCTAACTGCATCGGCCCAGTGACTGGTTCGACATCAAAAAAAACAAGACGCCCGCAGGCGTCTTGATGGTTACGTCGATATGTGTGTTTAGGGTTTTAGCTGACCCTGACAGTCGAGTTGCTTGAGATCCTTGTCCGGTTGCAGCAAGGAGGCGGGCACCCAACGCACGGTGGCCACATCGATGCGCGCCTGGCCATTGGTCCCCAGAATGAAGGGGGTGTTGGTCTTGGCAAAATCCATCCCGTCCTTCAGACAGCTCAGCGGCAGGCTGATGGTCAGCCACTGTCCCACCGGCAATTTCCGCAGGGTCGAGGTCACGTCAATCGACTTGCCACACGGCCAACCACACTGCAGACCCAGGGTCATATCGCTTTGCGGCGGCTGTTGCACCCGCAGCGTCACCTGCAACTCACTGTTTGCCTTCAGGTAGCTGCGACGATCCGCCCCCTTGACCTGGGTGGTCTGCAGTTGCAGGGTCGCTCCCGAGTCCACGCCCGGCTTGTTTTCACCCAGGAAGGTCACGGCGCGCGCATCTTGCTGACGCAGATAGTCAATCGGTTGCACCTTGATGAACTTCATCTCGGTCACGCTGTTGCCCGAGACCTCGGTGCCAGTCCAGTTGCTGGCATCGCCCATCCGCAGCCGATGCTCCTCACTGGCTTTGGGACCAAACAACTCCAGTACCTTGCCGGCAGCCGTCAGCTTGGCCGGATCGGTTTCGTTGCAACCAAACTTGCGGTTATCCAGCGGCAGCTGGTTCAGATTGCTGATGCGGGCCGCCACCGGGGACGGCTGCTGGTAGCTCAGACCATAGCCATAGGGGAACAGAGGTGCGGTTGCGCCTCGGGGATCCTGCTCAAACGCCGGTCGTTTCCAGCCCGGGATATTGATCGGAGTGCGATTGATGGCGGTGGCACACTTCTGGAACGGCCAGGAGAACGAGAGACGGCCCTGGAAGTCATAACCCGGCTTGTCATTGGCATCTTTAAACAGCACATCGGTGATGCCCTCGCCTTCCGTGCCTGGCAACCAGGCGGCGACAAACGCCGAGGAGAGATTGATCTCTTCGTTGACATACAGGGGACGTCCGGAGAACAGTACTGTCACCACGGGAATACCGGCCGCCTTGAGTTGCTTCAAGGTTTGCAGATCCGTCTGATAACTGCTTTTCAACTCGGAGTAGGCCAGCGTTTTATTATCCGGGATATCGCCAAACCATTCGGCGTAAGGGTCTTCCCCCATCACCAGGATGGCGACATCCGGTTTGCTCGCCTGCAGATCCGCAGCCTGGCTGCTGACCAACACATGCTCCGCGCCAACCGTCGCACGGACGGCATCCAGCAGGCTTTGTGCGCCGGGGAAATCAGCACGCTGGTTTTCCGTGCCTTGCCAGGTCAGACTCCAGCCGCCCGCCTGTTTGCCCAGATCGTCGGCGGCACTGCCCACCACCAGCACCTTGCTGCTGCGGCTTAACGGCAGGATCTTGTCGTCATTTTTCAGCAACACCAGTGACTTGCGCACCGCTTCGCGCGCCAGCGCCTTGTGTTCGGCAGCCCCCAGCTCAGCCTGTTTGCCCGCCAGCTCACGGGCGGAGGGTTGCGGTTTTTGCCACAAGCCGGCCCGCATCTTGACCCGCAGGATCCGCGTCACGGCGTCATCAATCCGGCTCATCGGGATCTGCTGGTTGGCCACGCCATCCAGCAAGCTCTGGCGGAAAGCCTGCCAATCCTTACGCGCCGTGACCATGAAGATATCGACCCCGGCCAGCACGGCCGGCAGGCAGGCGCCCATGGTGCAGCCGGCAATTTCGCTATGGCCGTTCCAGTCGGATACGATCAGGCCATCGAAACCCATCTTGCCCTTGAGCACATCGGTCAGCAGATACTGGCTGCCATGCAGCTTGCCGTTGTATTCAACCTCATCATCCGGCAACAGGTCCCGATTCAAGGGGTTATGCCAGCTATTGAAGGAGGCCATCACCACCTGTGCGCCAGCATCCAGCCCCGAGAAGTAGCCCACCGCATGGAGATTGCGCAGCGCCTCTTCGGAATAGAAGTTCTGCCCGCGATCCACGCCATCCTTGGTGCCACCATCCCCGACGAAGTGTTTGACGTTGGAGATGACATGGCGTTGCCCACGCAGATCGGCGGCCGAGCCCTGCAGGCCACGCACCATCTCGCCGGCATAGTGGTAGACGATGGCGGGATCTTCGGAGTAGCCCTCATAAGTCCGTCCCCAACGATCATCCCGTGGCACGGCGACGGTCGGGGCAAAGGTCCAATCCAGTCCGGTTGCGGCCACTTCCCGCGCCGTGACCTGGCCGATGCGGAAGATCAGTTCCGGATCGCGAGCCGCACCCAGACCTATGTTGTGAGGAAACAGGGTTGCCGAAAACACATTGTTGTGGCCATGCACGGCATCGGTCGCCCACATGAAGGGAATGCGGAAACCACGCCCCTTGAAACCCGCCTCGGCCGCCAGCCAGTACTGATCCGCTTGCAGCGCCCAATCTTGAGCCGAGGCATGCTTGTTGTTATTCGGCCAGCCGCCCCCGCCATTGAGTACGGAGCCAATCTTGTATTTGCGGATCTCCTCGGGCGTCACCTCGCGAAAATCCGGCTGGATCATCTGGCCAACCTTCTCTTCCAGCGTCATCCGGGCGAGCAAAGCCCGGATCTCTTGCTCCATGGTTTTATCTTGGGCAATCGCGCTGCGGATCTGTGGCCACTGCCCAAAATGAGGAACATCCGTCACCCCGTCCGCCGACGCGGCGCCCGCTAGAGCACAACCCACCAACAGACAGGTCACCGACCTGGCCAGACCATTTCTTCTCTTCATTCGTCACGAACTCCTGATGTCCACACTCATAACACCACCACTTAACCACCTTGGTCGCATCAGAGAACAGAACAGCCAAAACATGAAATCGATTGCAACATGATAGTTATGGTAGACAGAACTACCCATTCGATTCCAGCGGTTCCGTTACAGCTTTGATGAAATATCGAGCGATGATCTGAGAATGGTGAGCCGGATCACAAAGCTAAAACCAACCAAAGAAATCGGTTTCTTGAGCAAGAAAAAGCCATATACTGGCCAAATCATCCTGATTTACCCGTCAAGGTGATCTGAATCCCGTATTTATCTGTGTTAAACACTGGGTTTCATGCTGGTTAGTTCCTTCGTTTCGACCCGGGCCTGTCCCGGGTTTTTTTTATGCTGAAAAAAATGAAATCGATATCTTATGGTCGCTATAGAGTCTCTGATGATTGGTCTTGTGGCGAAAATTTGCCAACGCCTTCACAATTCATCGACTCGGATTTGATTTAACCGGCTGGGTGTTGTTACTTGCATCGTGAAATCGATTTCCAGCCTCCAGTGAAGCATGGTTGCGAATGGCCCATAATCAGGCCAGGAGACAATACCGATCGGGCAGAGTGCAGAAATCGACTCGACATTTTTCCGTCTGCTATCTAAAGAGGTAACACATGAAAACATCTCGACTCAGCACCCTGGCGCTGGTCTTGTCGTGCACCATCGGATTGCATGGCTGCGCACCCAAAGGCGCCAGCACAGGGGCAGCTTCCGGCACCGCAACCGCAGGCCCGAGTACCGAATTATTGAACAATGGCAGCTTTAGCCAGGGCGTTGATGGCTGGTGGACCGCGGGTGCCACCCTGGCGGTCGACAACCAGATGGGATGCGCCACCTTTACCGAATCGGGTGCCAATCCGTGGGATGTGATCCTGGGACAATCCGGCATTGCGCTGGTCGAGGGCGAAACCTATGCCTTGCATTTCAAGGCGATGGCCAAAAACAACGTGCATGTGAAGGCGCTGGTCCAGCATGACGGTGCGCCCTATACCAACTACATGGTGCAGGACATCGAGCTCGGCAACAGCGCCAAACCGTTCGATATCAAGTTCACCCCATCGGCGACCGATGAAAAAACCCAACTCCAATTCCAGATGGGAACCCAGACACCGACCACCGTCTGCGTCGGTGATGTGTCGCTGGTAGGTCCGAGCCTGCACAAAAAATCTGACTTTGCGGCCGTGCGCGTCAACCAGGTCGGTTATCTGAGCAAGGCGCAAAAGCGCGCCACCATCGCCACCGATGCCAAGGAGCCCCAGGCCTGGAAACTGCTGAATGCCCAGGGCGAAGTCCTCGCCGAAGGCAAGACTCAGCCGTTTGGCTTGAATGCCGCCTCCGGTGAGCAGGTGCAAATTGCCGACTTCAGCCAGGTTACAACGCCAGCCAGCGGTTTGGTGCTCGAGGTGGCGGGCGAGAAGAGTCATCCCTTCAGCATTGGCGATGACATCTATCACCGCATGAAATATGACGCCCTCTCCTTCTTCTATCAGCAACGTAGCGGTATCGACATCGAGGCCAAATACGTGCAGCGCCCGGATCTAGCGCGTCCTGCCGGTCACAAGCCGGAGAAGGTCACCTGCTTCAACAAACAGGATGCCAAGGGTAATCAATGGCCAGGCTGTGACTTCTCCCTGGATGTCACCGGCGGTTGGTACGATGCCGGCGATCAGGGCAAGTATGTGGTGAATGGCGGTATCTCCGTCTGGACCCTGATGAACCTGTACGAGCGCGAACAGTTGGCCAAGAGCGGCGACAAGAGTGCCTTTGCCGATGGCAAGGTGAAGATCCCGGAACAAGGCAATGGTCACAATGATCTGCTGGATGAGGCGCGCTGGATGATGGATTTCTTCCTCTCCATGCAGGTGCCGGACGGGAAGAAGACCTCTGTGCCGGTCGGCGATCAATCCAAACAACTGGATAAGCTGCAGCTGACCGAGATCGATGCCTCCGGCATGGTGTTCCACAAGGTAGCGGATGCAGCCTGGACCGGCATGCCACTGCCACCGCATAAGGATCCGCAGCCCCGTTATCTGAGCCAACCCAGTACCGCCGCTACCCTGAACCTGGCCGCCACCGCCGCGCAATCCGCGCGCGTCTGGAAAACCCAGGATCCGGCCTATGCCGAGCGTTGCCTGAAGGCTGCCGAAAAAGCCTGGAAGGCCGCTAACCGCCATCCGGATGTCTTTGCCTACGACAACTTCGTCGGCTCAGGCCCCTATGACGATACCAATCTGAGTGACGAGTTTTACTGGGCTGCGGCCGAGCTGTTCACCACCACCGGCAAGAAAGAGTACAAACAAGCGCTGCAAGATTCGCCTTTGTATCTGGATGCCCCCAAGGGTGACAAAAACGCGACCGGTGATCTCTACTGGCAAGGCGTCAGCAGTGCCGGGACCATCACCCTGGCCCTGGTCCCGAACCAGCTCGGCCAACAAGAGGTGGATAAGGCGCGTGCTGCTATCGTAGCCGCCGCCGATGGTTATCAGCAGGGCGTGGAGAAGGAAGGCTATCGGATCCCGTATCAGGCGACCGAGTACCCATGGGGCTCCAACTCCAACCTGATGAACCGCAGTATCTTCCTCGGCCTGGCCCATGACTTCACCGGCGAACGCAAGTACCTGCAAGCCATGTCCGATGCCATGGATTATGTGCTGGGACGTAACCCGCTGGATCAATCCTATGTCTCGGGCTACGGCACTCGTGCCCTGAAGAATCCGCACCACAGATTCTGGGCGCACCCGGTCGATCCGGCTTCTCCGCAGGTACCACCAGGAGTACTCTCCGGTGGCCCGAACTCCATCAACTTCAGTGATCCGGTCGCCTCTACCATGAAGGGCAAGTGCATCGGCCAGACCTGCTGGAAAGATGAAATCGGCGCCTGGACCCTGAACGAAGTGACCGTCAACTGGAACGCCCCTTTCCTCTGGACCGCCAGCGTGCTGGATGAAGGTGGTTTGACCCATTAATGTGTGAAGAGGTCCCGCTCCTGAAGCGGGACCTCTATCGATTGCTCCTTACGTTCTGCCAACAGGTTTCCCATGCCAAGACTGATTACCCATCTCAGCCTCATCGCCGCCATCGGCCTCGCCGCGTGCGGCGGGAGTCAAAGCACCAATACCACACCCGAAACGCCAACCCAGCCCTCAGGCCCCATGCTGCGGGAGCAAACCAGCCTGCCGATTGGCGTGGCGTTGGGGGTCGGCAATTTCGAGCCCGCATCCAGCATCCGCTACAGTCCGCAGGCCAGTCAGCTGCGTCACCTGGCCGCCAGCGAGTTCAGCTCGGTAGTCGCAGAAAACGTCATGAAGCCGGAATATATTCATCCGCAAGAGCAGCAATATTACTGGAACGATGGCGATTATCTGGTCAAGTTTGCCCAGCAAAATAACATGCGCATTCATGGTCATACCCTGGTCTGGCATAACGCCCTGCCTGGCTGGATGAGCAACTACAGTGGCAACTGGGAGAGCATGCTGGCGGATCACATCACCACCATCGTCAGTCACTACAGCAGTTCGATCAGCAGTTGGGATGTGGTCAATGAGGCCTTCCTGGATGATGGCTCGCTACGTTCCAGCATCTGGTCAACCCATATCCCCGACTATCTGGCCAAGGCCTATACCCTGGCTCGTGCCGCCGACCCGGATGCGGAGCTCTATTACAACGACTACAACATCGAAGCCATGCCGAAGAAGCTCGATGCCGTGCTAAAAATGGTCACCGATTTCCGCACCCGCAATATTCCCATCGATGGTATCGGCTTCCAGATGCATATCGACCGCTACTGGCCCAGTACCAGCGAAATCCGCCAGGCGTTCAGTCGTTGCGTGGCCATGGGCCTGAAGGTGCGCATCTCCGAACTCGACATTCGCATGAACCCCAGCAATACCGCCACGGCGCTGACGCCCGAATTGGCCGAAGCACAACGCCAGCGTTATCGCGAGGTGATCACCGCCTACCTGAGTACGGTACCCGCCGAGTTGCGCGGTGGCATCACCGTCTGGGGGTTGACCGATGCCCTCAGCTGGACGCCCTGGTATTACAACATCCCCGACTGGCCACTGCTGTTTGATGCCAATTTCCAGCGCAAACCGGCCTGGACCGGCATGAGTGAAGCCTTGCAGGCAACGCCCTAGCCCTCTATTTCCGCCGCAATACCTCGCTGGCCCCATTGACAAAAGGCGCTTCTCCGCCAAGAGACGCGCCTTTTTATTTGTTTCCTTGCCAACTGACGATTGCTCCCCAAAAAACAACGTCATCGAATAGCCCATAAGCCAATTACTACCCGGACGTAAAGGAATGTGCCGTTCAAAAATTGACCGAAATCATCATGCAGTTACATTTCTTTTACAATTCCAGCCCCCATCTCCCACACTCTCAAGGCGTTCACGGCGCAACTCGTTCAGGAGCAGTCCGAGTCGCTACCAGGAAACAGCGATAACAAATGGATCGGATAAGGAGCACGGTATGAAGCACCCATATTTACTGAGCATGATCGCGATGGCGGTAAGCGCCGCACTCGCCGGCTGTGGTGGCAGTGATAACAACGAGCCAGCCAATACAACGCTGCAAGCAACTGCAATTGATGGCTACCTGCGCAACGCGCTGGTCTGGCTGGATGTCAACGGCAACAACTTGCTAGATAGCGAAGAGCCGAATGCTCGTTCCGGCGAAGGTGGCAAGGTCACGTTAGATGTCAGCGGTATAGAAAACCCGGGAAGTTATCGCCTTCTAGTGCAAGCCATTGCCGGTGAGACCGTGGACGAAACCCGAGGGGCTATCGCCCAAAGCTTTACCCTTTCTGCGCCACCGGGCGTGGCCGAAGTAACCCCCTTGAGCACGCTGGTCGATCAGAAGATGCAGCAGGAACCAACCCTCGATCGGGATGCCGCCGCCGCTGCCATCGCCGCAGATCTGGGCCTGCAACCGGAACAGGTGCTGGGTGATTTCATTGCCAGCAATGACATCGAGGTTCAAGTCTATGCCATCAACTTGGCGGATCAGCTACCCGAGTCACTCCCCGAGGATCCTGCTGAACTGCTGGATGACAGCAAGGCGCTCGGTCAGGCACTCGATGAGTATCTGCAGCAGAACCCTGTCGATGAAGATACCGATCCCGATAGCATCAACGTGGTCGTCGATGACCAAGGTCATGTCACCCCGATAGTCGATCAGGATCGGGATGACGTAGCAGATAGCGAGGATGCCTTCCCGAACGATGCCAGCGAGAGCAAAGACAGCGATGGGGATAAGGTCGGCGATAACAGCGATGCCTTCCCGAATGACGCCACCGAAACCAAAGACAGTGATGGCGACGAGGTCGGCGACAACAGTGATGCCTTCCCGAATGACGCCACCGAAAGCGAAGACACAGATGGAGACAAGGTCGGCGATAACAGCGATGCCTTCCCGAATGACGCCACCGAAACCAAAGACAGTGATGGCGACAAGGTCGGCGACAACAGTGATGCCTTCCCGAATGACGCCACCGAGAGCGAAGACACAGATGGAGACAAGGTCGGCGATAACAGCGATGCCTTCCCGGACGATGCCACCGAAACCAAAGACACCGATGGTGACCTGGTCGGCGACAACAGTGATGAATTGCCACTGGATCCGCTACGTCGCGAAGCGGATGTGGTGACCCACGAGGAGAAGGTTTACACCTACATGGAAGACCACACCAAGGAAGCGCTCACGCTGAAACTAGTCAGCACCACCACGGTCAGCCGCTACCTGGATGGGCACAAGGAGACCATAGAGACAGGAACCAACTACTACTGGGATAGTCAAGCAGGAGCCGTTGAACTGCTAAACAGTAAGCCATTGATTTATAATGAATACACTAATCATAAAGTCAAACAGGCCGACGGCAGTTTCGAGCGCAAGGTCTGGTGGCACAAGGATTTGAACAAAGATGGTCAATTCCAATTTGCCGCAGACCTGCTCCAGATCGGCAGTGAAAGTGACGCAGGTGCCGATTACTGGGCCTATTTCGATGAAGACTCCCCCAAGAGCGAAGGCTGGTCTGAAAATCCCCTGCGCTACCACGATGGGCTCGATCTGAAGACCCAGTTGGCCGCAGGTAATGTATCTACGGTTGATATCGTTCAGCACTTTACCGAAGAGACAATCGACAGCACTCAAGTGAAGACATTCCACCAGTTCTCTGCGCCCAAGGACGCGACATCCGAGCCCTATCCTGCGCCCGATGACTGGTTTGATCTGGCCGACAAGACGTCGAACCCAGCCTATGTCGGCAACCCGGACGATGCCTATAGCGAAGAGGATCCCTATATTGAGATCGACACCTACCAGACCCGGGATGATGGCTGTACCTCTCATACCGAAGATCAGGACTGGCAAGCGGACGGTACCATCAATACCACAACAGGCCTAGTAAACTGCCCCGATGGCTCGGAAGAGAAAAGCTATGCCAAACCTGTCTGGGCCAATCCACAAGATGACCAGTTCGAGGAGTACGCCGACTACAACTGGTACAAGAGCGACATGTCCAGCTACTGGTACGAATTCAGTACCAAGACGGAGACAGAAGATGGTCAGCTGGTCACTACCACAGTCGGAGCCCGCTACCTGCTGGATCCAGCAACCAATTCTCGACTCGAAGATGACACCCATCCGGATGGATACAAGTTCAATGACTACACCAGTGTCCGAACCGTTCTCAGCCCAACCGTAGAAATGGAACACGCCAGTTGGCACCACTATCATCTGGATGACCATCCAGCGACTACCACAGATGAAGCCTCCTTCACGGTTACCAGCGATGACTTGGGCCAGGATGTCAAAATCTTCTTCAAGGAGATCAATGACCTCTGGGTTGGCCATCGCTTTGCCGAGTGGGGTAGCCAGAACGTCACCGATCTGCCAGGCAAGATTGCCGCCCTGCGTCAGCAAGGGGTCACCGTGGATCAGATCAATAGCAGCAACCTGCCGGGGCTCAGCGACTACGACGGACAACTGCTGACATCCTCATTCCGCTACAACGCCGATGGCACACCCCGTACCTGGTACTGGGTCACCAGCTTGCCCGCCGTGACGGGGGATGGATCCTGGAAAAAGATCCCGATCCAACTGGTCAATGGCGGGCTCGATGGGGCGGGACTGAGCAACTGGATCATCAACGATGCCGGTGGCAACCTGTTCATGCTGCAACCCAAGGTCGCCGAGCCCTGGGGCTGGTATAACGCCTATCAAATCTGGAACCTGGGAGTATCCAAGACCAACGGACAAACCATCAATCCCAGCGGCCGCTTCGACACCTGGGCCGGCTCTTTCTTCCTCAACTCGGCGCAAGCCGACGCCGAACTGGCTCTGCACTGAGAGTCCCTCGGCAACAACAAGCGGCGCCTCGGCGCCGCTTGTCATTTACCACCCCGAATAGACTCCAGATATCACGCCAGCATTAGCCGCGCTTGCTGCAGCACCTGCTCCGGCGTGAAGCCAAACAGCGAGAACAGCTGATCGGCAGGGGCGGATTCGCCAAAGCGGGTCATACCGATGACGGCACCGTCCAGCCCGGTGTAGCGCTGCCAGTAACCGGCGATGCTCGCCTCGATGGCCAACCGGGCGCGTACCCCCTTCGGCAATACCGACTCCTGATAATCCGCCGGTTGCCTGTCGAAGCGCTCGGTGCAGGGCATGGCCACCACGCGCACGGCCCGTCCCTCAGACTGCAGGGTTTGGGCAGCACCGACCGCCAGCGCCATTTCCGAGCCGGTGGCCAGCAAAATCAGCTCCGGCGTACCGGGGCAGGCGAGCAGGATATAGCCGCCCCGTTCAATGTCGCGCACCTGCTCCGCACTTCTGGGCTGTTGGGCCAGCGCCTGGCGGGAGAAGATGAGGGCACTGGGGCCATCCGCCCGCTCGATGGCCGCCTTCCAGGCCACCGCACTCTCCACCTGATCGCAGGGGCGCCAGGTCTCCATGTTCGGCGTCAGCCGCAGACTGGCCAGTTGCTCCACCGGTTGGTGGGTCGGGCCATCCTCGCCCAAGCCTATGCTGTCATGGGTGTAGACGAAGATGGTGCGTTGCTTCATCAGCGCCGCCATCCGCACCGCGTTGCGGGCGTACTCCATAAACATCAGGAAGGTACCGCCATAGGGGATGAAGCCGCCATGCAGGGTGATGCCGTTCATGATGGCCGACATGCCGAATTCGCGCACCCCGTAGTGCAAATAGTTGCCCTGCGGCGTGTTGCCGTCCACATCCAGGGCGTGAACGTGGCGGGTCAGATTCGAGGGCGCCAGATCCGCCGAGCCACCCAGTAATTCCGGGAGGATGCGCGCATATTCGTTGAGCGCCTTCTGGCTGGCCTGACGGCTGGCGATATCGGCCGGGTTGGCCTGCAGGTTGGCGATATAGTCATGGGCCTTGGCCGACCAGTCAGCCGGCAGAGTCCCACGGCAACGGCGCAGCAGCTCGGCGGCCTCGGCCGGGAATTCGGCCTGATAGGCGGCAAACTTAGCATCCCACTGCGCTTGGCGCTCGGCGCCTTGAGCCTTGGCATCCCACGCCTGATAGATCTCGGCCGGGATCTCGAACGGCGCATGGGGCCAGTTCAGCTGTTCACGCACCTTGGCGACCTCGTCCTTACCCAGCGGCGCACCGTGGCAGTCATGGGAGCCGGACTTGCCGGGCGAACCATAACCTATGATGGTCTTGCAGCAGATCAGGGTCGGGCGCAGCGGATCGGCTTTGGCCTCAAGGATCGCCGCATCCACAGCCGCACTGTCGTGACCGTTGACGCTGTCGATGACCTGCCAACCATACGCCCGGAAGCGAGCCGGGGTATCGTCGGTAAACCAGCCTTCGACATGGCCGTCGATGGAGATGCCATTGTCATCCCAGAAAGCGATGAGCTTGCCCAGCCCCAGGGTCCCAGCCAGGGAGCAGACCTCGTGGGAGATCCCCTCCATCAGGCAACCATCGCCCATGAAGACATAGGTGTGGTGATCGATGATGGGGTGACCGGGGCGGTTGAACTGGGCCGCCAGGATCTTCTCAGCCAACGCCATGCCGACACCATTAGCAATGCCCTGCCCGAGCGGCCCCGTGGTGGTTTCGACACCGGGGGCATACCCCAACTCGGGATGGCCCGGCGTCCTGGAGTGCAGCTGGCGGAACTGTTTGAGCTCAGCCAGCGGCAGGTCGTAGCCGGTCAGATGCAGCAAGGCGTAGAGCAGCATGGAGCCGTGACCGTTGGAGAGCACGAAGCGGTCGCGGTTGATCCAGGCCGGATCCGCCGGGTTGTGCCGCAGATGATGACGCCATAACACCTCGGCCATGTCGGCCATCCCCATAGGGGCGCCGGGGTGGCCGGAGTTGGCTTGTTGCACCGCATCGACACTCAACATGCGCACGGCATTGGCTAACGTTTTTGCTTCCACACCCATCTCAAAGACTCCCTTGATGAATAGACAGAATTCGGGAACAACCTCAGGCCAGCCGGGTGGCCAGCAACTGCTCGAGCTTCACCAGATCGATGGCAAAGTTGCGGATCCCCTCGGCCAGCTTCTCGGTGGCCATGGCGTCCTCATTGTGTTGCCAGCGGAACTCGGCCTCGCCCATGGGCATGGGTTTGCTCTGCAGCCCCCCCTCATCCACCAGCTGCCGCACCAGAACACCGGACTGCGCCTCCAGCTTTTGCAGCAGATCCGGACTGATGGTCAGACGATCACAACCGGCCAGCGCCAGCACCTCCTCGACACTGCGAAAACTTGCCCCCATCACCACGGTCGGATAACCGTGCTGCTTGTAGTAGTGGTAGATGGCCCGCACCGAGAGCACCCCCGGATCGGTTTCGGCGTCATAGCTCTGGCCGGTCTTGGCCTTGTACCAGTCGAGGATCCGGCCGACAAACGGCGAGATCAGGAACACCCCGGCCTCAGCGCAGGCACGGGCCTGGGCAAAGCTGAACAGCAGGGTAAGGTTGCAGTTGATCCCCTCGCGCTCGAGCTGTTCGGCGGCACGGATCCCCTCCCAGGTGGCGGCAATCTTGATCAGCACCCGGCTGCGCGGTACCCCCTGCGCCTCATACAAGGCAATCAGCTTGCGGGCCTTGCCGATGGTTGCTTCGGTATCGAAGGAGAGACGGGCATCCACCTCGGTGGAGATGCGCCCCGGGATGCACTGCAACACCTCGCAGCCGATGGCGACGATCAGCCGATCGGCAGCCTCGATGACCTGCTCGGCGAGCACCGGGCTCTGGTCGCGAGCCGCCGCCACGACTTGCTCGAGCAGCGGCGCATACTCGGCGCAGGCGACGGCCTTGAGGATCAACGAGGGATTGGTGGTGGCGTCTTCCGGGGCATACGCCTTGATGGCCGGTAATTCACCGGTATCGGCGACAACCGTGGTCACGGCGCGCAGTTGAGTGAGCAAACTGGACATGAGAACTCCTGGCCGCACTCCATTTCTGGGCGGCAAATAGGGAAAATCGGCACCTTGGGCGCAATTCGCGTTTGATGCTGCTTGGTCTGTAATCCGAGAGCTGGAGAGCCGGAAGTAGCGACGAACACAGACACGCCGTGAATACATCCATGTAGGCTCGATGGCGGCATCCATGCCGCCAACGGTCTGCTGTTCGCCCGCGACTTCCTCCCCTCCTGTATCACCAACCGGCGATAAAACAGCGCCCAAATAAGGCCCCCGTCATAGGACGGGGATCAGGATTAACGGAGCTTGTAGTAGATCTCGTTCCACTGGATCTCTTTTTTCAGCTCCGCAATGCGGGTGTTTTCGTCGATTAGCAGGAACTCGATCCCCGCCATCTCGGCGTAGATGCGCAGGTACTCGGCATCCAGCGCCTGAGTGAACACCGAGTGGTGGGCGGCACCGGCCAGGATCCAGGCTTCGGCGCCCACTTCCAGATTCGGCTTGGGCTCCCACAGGGCACAGGCCACCGGCAGTTTCGGCAGGGCGGCGGGCAGGTCCACCACATCCAGATTGTTGACCACCAGGCGGAAGCGGTTGCCCATGTCGATGAGGCTGGCGTTGACCCCCTTGCCAGCGGGGGCGGAGAACAGCAGGCGCGCAGGTGCGGCCTTCTTGCCGATGCCCAGATGCTGCACATCCAGCACGGGTTTCTTGGCGGCGATGGATGGGCAGACTTCCAGCATGTGGGCGCCGAGCACCAGGTTGTTGCCCTCGGCCAGATGGTAGGTGTAATCCTCCATGAAGGAGGTGCCGCCTGGCAGCCCCTGCCCCATCACCTTGAGGGTGCGCAACAGGGCCGCGGTCTTCCAATCCCCCTCGGCACCGAAACCATAACCCTGTTGCATCAGGCGCTGGCAAGCCAGACCCGGCAACTGGTGCAGGCCATAGAGATCTTCAAAGGTGGTGGTGAAGGCGCCGAACTTGCCTTGTTCGAGGAAGCGCTTCATCCCCAGCTCCTGACGAGCCGCTTCGTACAAAGATTCCCGATGGGCGCCACCTTCCTGCACCGCCGCGCTCAGGGTATAGAGGCTTTCGTACTCCTCGAGCAGGGCATTGATCTCGCCCGCCGAGACGGCATTGATGACGCCGACCAGATCGCCCACCGGATGGTAGTTGACCTGATAACCGAACTGGATCTGCGCCTCGACCTTGTCGCCTTCGGTCACCGCCACGTTGCGCATGTTGTCGCCGAAACGCGCCACCTTCATCTGCTTGCTGTCATACACGGCGGCGGCGATGCGCATCCAGCGGGCGATCTTGGCGTGTACCCCCTGATCTTCCCAATAGCCGACCACCACGGTGCGCGGCAGGCGCAGACGAGCGCCCATGAAGCCGAACTCGCGGCCACCGTGGGCGGTCTGGTTCAGGTTCATGAAATCCATGTCGATCTCGCCCCAGGGCAGATCGCGGTTGAACTGGGTGTGGAATTGCAGCAGCGGCTTGCCCAGCTGGGTCAGGGCCGGGATCCACATCTTGGCTGGGGAGAAGGTGTGCATCCACACCATGACCCCGACGCAGGCGCTGCTGTGGTTGGCATCACGGGCAATCGCCGAGATCTCATCGAGCGTGGTGCCGGTCGGTTTGAGCACTATCTTCAGCGGCAGACCGGCCTTCTCGTTCAGCTGCTGAGTCATCAGCTGGGCATGATCGGCCACCTGTTTCAGGGTTTCCGGGCCATACAGATGTTGGCTACCCACGACAAACCAGACTTCTAACTGCTTTAAAAATTCCATGATTCATTCCTCATCGATGAAGCGGTTGATGGACCAGCCGACGCGTTAGTGGGCGCCGGATTGGCCGTAATAGGCGTTTTTTCCATGTTTGCGCTGGTAGTGTTTTTCCAGCATGTAATCGGGCAAGGCGGCTGCCTGCGGATTGAGCTGATGGGTGATCCAGGCCATGCGCGCCACCTCCTCCAGCACCACGGCGTTGTGCACCGCGGCGTGGGCATCGGCCCCCCAGCTGAAGGGACCATGATTGGCCACCAGGATCCCCGGCATGGTCAGGGGGGGCGTCTCCCCCAGCGTCTCGACAATGAGATCCCCGGTCAGCCGCTCGTAGTCGTCCCGCACTTCGACCTCAGAAAGTAGGCGGCTGCAGGGCACATCGCCGTGGAAATAATCGGCCTGGGTAGTGCCCTGGATCGGGATCGCCCGCCGCGCCTGAGCCCAGGCGGTGGCATGGGTGGAGTGGGTATGCACCACCCCGCCGAGCTCGGGATATTGGCGGTACAGCACCAGATGGGTGGCGGTATCCGAGGAGGGGCGCAACTGCCCCGCCACCCGGTTACCCGCCAGATCCAGCACCACCAGATCGTCCACCGTCATCTGCTCGTAGCTGACGCCGCTGGGCTTGATGACCACCAGTCCCTGCTCCCGGTCGATGCCGCTGACGTTGCCCCAGGTGAAGGTCACCAGGTTGTAACGGGGCAGGTCGAGATTGGCCTCGAGCACTTGCTGTTTGAGCTGTTGCAGATTCATGCGTTGCGCCCCTCGTTGTAGAGCGGCTCGGCGACCGCCCCCCATTTCAGGAAGCGCTGGTAGAGGCTCTCGTAGGCGGCGACCTTGTCGGCTTGCGGCTGGTGCGTGCGCTCCACCGGGCTTGCCATATTCGCCTGGGCGGCAGCAATGGAGGGATAGATATCGGCGGCCACGGCGGCAAAGATGGCGGCCCCCAGGGCGCAGCACTGATCCGAAGCCACCACCTGGATGGGGCGATTCATCACATCGGCGCACACCTGCATGACGACGGGGGATTTGCGGGCGATACCGCCCAGCGCCATCACCTGCTCGACCGGCACCTGCTGACTGGTCATGCACTCCATGATGCTACGGGCGCCAAAGGCGGTCGACGCGATCAGGGCACCGAACAGATCAGGCGCATCGCAGCCTAAGTTCAACCCCGAGATGGTGCCCTTCAGGCGCTGGTTGGCATTGGGGGTGCGACGACCGTTGAACCAGTCCAGCACCACCGGCAGGTGTTCCAGATCCACCTGCTTGTCCCAGGATTGAGTCAGGGCCCCCAGCATCTGCTGCTTGTGATGCTCGACCGCGGTCTTCAGCTCGGGATAACTCTTGGTCAGCTGATCCAGCGGCCAGCTCAGCAGTCGCTGATACCAGGCATAGATGTCGCCGAATGCCGACTGCCCGGCTTCCAAACCGATGAGGCCGGGCACCACGCTGCCGTCCACCTGACCACAGATCCCGGCAATGGCCCTTTGCCCTATGGTGTCGTGATCGGCGATCAGGATGTCACAGGTGGAGGTGCCGATGACCTTGACCAGGGTGTTGAGGCTGGCTCCCGCCCCCACGGCGCCCATGTGGCAGTCGAAGGCGCCACCGGCAATCATCACATCCGAGGGCACCCCCAAGCGCTCCGCCCATTCGGCGGTGATGCGCCCGACTGGAATGTCGGCGGTCCAGGTCTCGGTAAACAGCGGGTAATCCAGATCCTGGGTCAACAGCGGATCCAGGGCATCGAGAAAATCGGCGGCCGGTAATCCACCCCACTGCGGATGCCACAACGACTTGTGACCAGCGGAGCAGCGACCGCGCTTGAGTTGGGCGGGAGCCTGGGTACCACTGAGCAGCGCTGGCACCCAATCACACAGCTCGACCCAGTTGCAGGCCGCTTCGCGCACCGCGCGGTCGGCACGGGAGACGTGCAGGATCTTGGCCCAGAACCACTCGGATGAGTAGATGCCGCCGATGTAGCGGCTGTAATCGGTGAACTGGCCGCTGTGACACAGTTCGGTGATGGCCTCGGCCTCGGCGATGGCGGTGTGATCCTTCCACAGCACAAACATGGCGTTCGGGTTCTTGGCGAACTCGTCGCGCAGCGCCAGCACATTGCCCTGTTCATCGACAGGTGCCGGAGTCGAGCCCGTGGTGTCAACGCCGATGCCGCGGATCGCCAGGCGCTGGGCGGGTGCCAACAGGCTGACCACCTGCCGCACCGCCTGCTCCATGGATTCGATGTAGTCCAGAGGATGATGCCGGAACTGGTTGCGGATCGGATCGCAAAACTTGCCATCCCGCCAGCGGGGGTAATAGACCACGTGGGTCGCCAATTCGGCGCCATCCTGGCAACGGACGGCGAGAGCCCGCACCGAATCACTGCCGAAATCGAGCCCGATGACGATGTGCTCAGCCATGGTGTTCTCCTGGGAAAATTAAAAAGAAAAGGAATAACCGTGGCGGAAACCATAGGAGATGTGGGAACAGGCCCGTTAGGCATCGACTGCTGAAAATATGGATATATCGGCTGTCTGATTCATTTGTGGAAGGCGATTCAAATTTCGACACATGACAAAATCGCTAAAAATATAGACAAAATCGCTACAATTTCCCGGCGTGATCCAAGTCGCTAAATCCCACCAAGAAAGCGGTTACAAATAATCCCGTTCAATCAGCGAAGTCGATAACCACCTGTTTTATCTTGATGTTTTTCGGGTTGACGCCAACGCACTCAATTGACACATCAGGTACTCAAATTTAATGACGCACGATCAGGGGACATTGCCATGAATAAAATGGTTAAAAATCTAGTCACTGCCGCTTTGGCACTTGGTATAGCTAATTCTGCTTTTGCCGCAGAGCAACTGAAATTGGGATATCTGGTCAAACAGCCGGAAGAGCCCTGGTTCCAGACCGAGTGGGCATTCGCCGATAAAGCCGGTAAAGACCTGAATTTCGAGGTCATCAAGATTGCAGTTCCCGATGGTGAAAAAACTCTGAACGCCATCGATAGCCTGGCCGCCAACGGCGCCAAAGGCTTCGTCATCTGTACCCCGGATCCGAAGCTCGGGCCCGCCATCATGGCCAAGGCCAAGAGCATGGATCTGAAAGTCATCACCGTCGATGACCAGTTCGTGAATGCCAAAGGCCAGCCGATGACCGATGTACCGCTGGTGATGATGGCCGCCACCAAGATTGGCGAACGTCAGGGTCAGGAGCTGTTCAAGGAGATGACCGCCCGGAAGTGGGATGCCAAAGCCACCGGCGTGCTGGCCATCACCGCCAACGAACTGGATACCGCCCGCCGCCGGGTTGAAGGCTCCATCAGCGCCCTGAAAGCCGCCGGCTTCCCGGAAGCCCAGATCTACAGCGTACCGACCAAGGCCAACGACATTCCCGGCGCTCTGGATGCCGCCAACTCCATGCTGGTGCAGCATCCGGATGTTAAAAACTGGCTGGTTGTCGGCATGAACGACAACACGGTACTGGGAGGCGTCCGCGCCACCGAAGGTCAGGGCTTCAAGGCCGAGAACGTCATCGGTATCGGTATCAACGGCGTCGATGCGGTGAACGAACTCTCCAAGTCCAAGGCCACTGGTTTCTTCGGCTCCCTGCTGCCGAGCCCGGATGTCCACGGCTACAAGAGCATCCAGATGTTGAATGACTGGGTGGTGAAGGGCACAGAACCCGAGAAATTCACCGAGGTAACCGATGTGGTGCTGATCACCCGCGACAACTTCAAGGTCGAGCTGCAGAAGAAAGGTCTCTAGTCGGAATCAACAGGTGCCGGCATGGGGGTGACCCCATGCCGGACATGGGGTAGAAAAATGAATCAGTCAGTCCCGTATCTGGAATTTTGTAGCATCAGCAAAGAGTTTCCTGGCGTGAAGGCGTTACAGAATGTCTCCTTCTCCTGCCAGGAAGGCACGGTCCACGCCCTGATGGGCGAGAATGGTGCTGGCAAATCCACCTTGCTGAAAATACTCAGCGGTTTTCAGGCACCGACCGATGGGGTCATCAAACTCGGTGGCAGCGAGGTGACCTTCCAGAACACGGTCGATGCTCTGGAAAGCGGCATCGCCATCATCTACCAGGAGCTGCATCTGGTCCCGGAGATGACAGTTGCCGAGAACATCTATCTGGGGCAGTTGCCGACCCGGCATGGCTTTATCGATAAAGAAAAACTCTATCAGGATGCCGCCCGCCAACTGGCGCGGCTGGGCATGGATGTCTCGCCCGAAACACCGCTGAAGTACCTCTCCCTCGGGCAATGGCAGATGGTGGAAATCGCCAAAGCGCTGACACGCGACGCGCGGGTGATTGCCTTCGATGAACCCACCAGCAGCCTCTCCTCACGGGAAATTGAACAACTGTTTCGCGTCATTCGTCAGCTGCGGGATGAGGGCAAGGTGATCCTCTATGTCTCGCACCGGATGGATGAGATCTTCGAGCTGTGCGACGCCATCACCGTCTTCAAGGATGGCCAGTTTGTCCACACCTTCGACTCCATGGCCGAAGTAGACCGGGATCTGCTGGTGAAGACCATGGTGGGTCGCGAGCTGACCGATATCTATGGCTATGAGCCGCGCCCCCACGGCGCCATGGGGCTGGAGGTCAAAAACCTGCAGGGGCCCGGCCTCAAGGAAGCAGTCTCCTTCCACGTCAAACGGGGCGAGATCCTGGGGATCTTCGGTCTGGTCGGCGCCGGTCGCAGCGAGATGATGAAACTCATCTTTGGCGCCGAAAAAATGGTGGCCGGCGAGATAGCCGTGTTTGGCAAGCCGGTACCGATCCGCAATCCCATCGATGCCATTCACAGCGGCATCATGCTGTGCACCGAAGACCGCAAGGCGTTGGGCATCATCCCCATCCACTCGGTGCAGGAGAACATCAACATCAGCGCTCGCCGCCACAAGGCGCGCGGCGGCTTTCTCATCAATCAGGCCTGGGAAGACGAAAACGCCAAGCTGCGGATCCGCGATATGCGGGTGAAAACCCCCTCGCCCCATCAGGCCATCATGCATCTGTCCGGTGGCAACCAGCAGAAGGCCATTCTCGGCCGTTGGCTCTCGGAAGACATGAAGGTGATCCTGCTCGATGAACCCACCCGTGGCATCGACGTCGGCGCCAAAAACGAAATCTATAACGTGATTTACGACCTGGCCAAATCAGGGATCGCCGTGGTGGTGGTCTCCAGCGAGCTCCCCGAAGTACTGGGTGTCTCGGACCGCATCCTGGTGATGCGGGAGGGACGGATTTCCGGCGAACTGCTGCACAGCGACGCCAATGAGGTCAAAGCCCTGCATCTGGCGATGCCGGCCCGTTAATAACCACTTTCGGACTTGAATCCATAAAGGAGTTTTACCATGGCAACATCTATGGCAGCGGCCCCAAGCGCCGTGAAGAAAGAGGCCAACCAGCCCGCGCTGCAATTGGCCCGCATCTGGGATCAGTACGGCATGCTGGTGATCTTCGCCATCCTGTTCCTGTTCGCCAGTTTACTGATCCCCAACTTTGCCAGCCTGATCAACATGAAGGGGCTGGGTCTGGCGGTCTCCATGTCCGGCATGGTCGCCTGTGGCATGTTGTTCTGTCTGGCCGCCGGTGAGTTTGATATGTCGGTAGGCTCCATCGTCGCTTGCTCCGGGGTGACCTGCGCCGTGGCCATCAATGCCACTGAAAGCATCACCATGGGGGTGCTGGCGGGTCTGGGTGTCGGCATGCTGTTTGGTCTCATCAACGGCATTGTGGTCGCCAAGTTCAAAATCAATGCGCTCATCACCACGCTCGCCACCATGCAGATGGCGCGCGGCATGGGCTACATCATCTCCGATGGCAAAGCGGTCGGCATCGTCGAGGAGAGCTTCTTCGACATCGGCAACTCCGCCATGCTGGGCATTCCGACGCCGGTCTGGATCACCGCCGTCTGCTTCGTGCTGTTTGGCCTGCTGCTGAACAAGACCACCTTCGGCCGCAACACACTATCGATGGGCGGTAACGAGGAGGCCTCACGCCTGGCCGGGGTGAATGTGGTGCGCACCAAGATCATCATCTTCACCATGACAGGTCTGATTTCAGCGCTGGCCGGTATCATACTCGCCTCGCGCATGACCTCCGGTCAGCCCATGACCTCCATCGGTTTCGAACTCATCGTCATCTCCTCCTGCGTACTGGGTGGAGTCTCGATGAAGGGCGGTATCGGCAAGATCTCCTATGTCATCGCCGGGGTTCTGATCCTGGGGCTGATGGAAAATGCCATGAACCTGCTGAACATATCGCCGTTTGCCCAGTATGTGGTGCGGGGTCTGATCCTGCTGGCCGCCGTGCTGTTCGACCGCTACAAACAAGTGCGCAAAGCCCGGGTCTAATCCCTCATCACCGCCACAATTGCAGCCAGTGGACATGCTGGCTGCATTTACTCCCGACCTCCGGTTCAGCCATGACGTCATCCCGGAGTCTGAGCCGAACCTGTGCACACCGAAAGAACAAATGTGATGAAACTCAATTAGTTGACGGAATTAGCTCCGTGACACACAGCAGATTAGTGATGGCCGAATACAATGCATAAAGCTGATTTTTTCACCAAGAAATTTTTCTCTGCCGTGTCTTCTATGAAAAAAGACCAACCCAAACAGCTCAACCCCTTGCTGCCGGACTACCTGTTCGATGCGTTTCTGGTCTCGGGCCTGACGCCCATCGAACGGAATGATGTTCTGGACTTTGTCATTGATCGACAACACGGCATGAAGGGATTCATCATCAACCTGACGGTTAAAGGCAAGGGCACCATTTTTTCTGGCGAGCAGGCGTTCGACGTCGAACCGGGGGATCTGCTGCTCTTCCCGCCGGAGGCGGTCCACTACTATCACCGGGCGGAGGAGAGCGAGTGCTGGTATCACCGCTGGGTCTATTTCCGTCCTCGCGCCTATTGGGCGGACTGGCTGAAGTGGCCTCACGAAGTGCAGCGCGTCGGGCGCATTACCCTGACCGAGCCGGAGCTGATCCAGGAGTTCGATCTACTGTTTCTGGATATCGAGGAGACCCATAAGGCATTTCGGCCGATGTCGGAATCCCTGGCCATGAATCTGCTCGAGCGGCTGCTGATCCGCTGCTACGAGATCTCCTCCCAAGCGGATATGGTGCCGATGGATTATCGGGTGCTGGAAGCCTGCCAGATCCTCAACACCTCGCTGGCCGCCGAGATCACCATCGATGCCCTCGCCGAACAGGTGTTCTTATCCCCGTCGCGTCTGGCTCATCTGTTTCGCGAACAGGTTGGCGTCAGCATAGTCCGCTGGCGTGAAGATCAGCGCATCATACGCGCCAAGCTGCTGTTACAAACCACCCCCATGCCGGTCGCCGTGATCGGCCAGCAGGTCGGTTATGATGATCAGCTCTACTTCTCACGGGTATTCAAAAAGCGGGTGGGTATGAGCCCCAGTGACTATCGCAAGAGTGCCAGTCCCTTGTAATGACGCTGTCCAACCACGAGTTGCATGGATAAACGATCCGAATAAGTGTGGCGTCAGAACAACCGCAGACACGCCATGAACCCTTCCATGGGGGCTCGACGGCGGCATCCCTGCCGCCAACGGTCTGCTTTTTATCCAGACGCCACCCTATTCCATTCACCACAACGAACTGGGACATAGCGATGATGGACGGGCGCTCACTGTGCCCACGCCCAAACTCGGCGAGCTGCGCGTGGTTTAGCGGATCCCTCGCTGCTGCTTGATCAACTCCCAGGCTTGCTGGATTTCCTGGGTTTTCTCCTTGGCCATATTCATCATCTCCGGCGGTAGCCCCTGAGACGCCAGCTTGTCCGGATGATGCTTGCTCATCTGCTTGCGGTAGGCTTTTTTCACCTCGTTATCACTGGCACTGTCCTGAACACCGAGCAGGGTATAGGCATCCTTGAGGCGATCCCGAGCCGGTGGCGGTGTCCATCCAGCGCCCTGGTGTCCAGTCCCCGCCCGTTGCTGATGGCGACCAAAGCTGGTTTCCGCCTCTGCCATGGCGAGAAACTGTTCCAGCTCCCAGCGGGAAAAGCCGAGCAGCTCGGCCACCTCCAGCAATCGCAGCCGCTGCTCGCCTTGCAAGGCACCGTCGGCAAAAGCGGCCTGCAGCTGGATCTCCAGAAACACCCGCAGCAAATCCATCTGCCCGCGGCAGGCACGGCGGAAACTGGCCAGTTCTTGCTCCAGCGGATAATCCGCATCCTTGCCCTGACGAAACGACTCCTGAGCCTCGCGCCGGATCTCGCCCTGCAGTTGCATCCGATCCATAAACAGACTGGCAATGCGGATCTGTTGTTCACTGACCCGTCCCGCCGCCTTGGCGATATGGCCCATCACTGCGAAGGTGGTATGAAAGAACAGCGCCTGTTCGGCACGCGTCGGCACCCGGCGAAAACTGAAACCCTGCTGACGCCGTTTACCGATGTCATAGGCATGACCAATCCACAGCCCGAACAAGGCGCCAATCCAGTTCCCCAGCCAAAGGCCGAGTAAGAAGCCAATCAATTTGCCTTTATAGTGCATCGACCACTCCTTGCCCGGAGGCTGAATCGCTGCTCAGCTGTCGAGTTCGCAGCAGTTGATCCAGTTGCAGCAAGCGCTCGGGCGTGCCGATATCGCGCCATTCGACCCGCAGATGAGAGCCTGACACCTGATCTGCCGCAATCCAGCGCCGGAACCAGGGCAACAATGGTTGCTTACCCGCAGGTACCTCGGCAAAGGCTTGCGGCTGATAGAGAGCCACACCGCTGAAAGTCAGCGCCGGTTGCGCCAACACGCGCCCCTGCCGCAGGCTAAAATCGCCCTGCGGATGCTGCGGCGGGTTATCCACCAGCCACAAATGGGCTAGATCCTCGCCCAGACTCTGCTGCACGAAGCCGGCATAGTCGCCATCGAGCCAGATATCGCCATTGATCACCAGGAACGGTGCATCTCCCAGCAGCGGCAGGGCCTGACGAATGCCGCCCGCCGTCTCCAGTCCACCAGCGGCTTCAGCCGACCAGCAGATCTGCACGCCGAACCGGGAACCATCCCCCAGTGCCGCCTCCAGCTTGTCACCCAGCCAGGCGTGGTTGATCACCAGCTCGCGAATACCCGCCGCCCGCAATTTCTCAATGTGGTGCACGATGAGCGGCTTGCCGCCGACACTCAGCAGCGGTTTGGGCAACTCATCAGTCAGCGGGCGCATGCGCTCTCCCCGACCGGCAGCCAGGATCATGGCGCGCATGACGACACCTCGCTCTGGGGCTGATATGGAAAATGCGGTAGAACCCGCAGCTCGAGCCAGGCGGCAAACGACTGCAACTCCGGCTCCGCACGCGCGGTTTCCCAGACATAGAACAGAGTGCGCGGAATATCTTTCAGATAGCCGGATTTACCGTCTCTATGGTGCAAGCGGCAGAAGATGCCAGCGGCCTTGAGATGACGCTGCATACCGGTCAATGCCAAGGCTGAACGGAAACGGGCTTCATCCATGCCCGCCAGCAAGCCGGCAGCCTGATAGCACTGATAACCCAAGGTCACCATGTCGTTGACCAGAGATAATGGCCAGCGCACATAGCAGTCCTTGAGCAGGGAGACTAAATCGTAGGTCAGAGGCCCGCATACCATATCCTGGAAGTCGATCACCGCCAGGGATTCGTCCGCCAGCACCATCAGGTTACGACTGTGAAAATCCCGGTGCATCACCACCTGCGGCTGTGCCAGATTGTTGCGGGTTAGCAGACCAAAGGTCTCCTCCAGCAAGCGCTGTTCCGTCTCATCCAGGTGCAACCCCAAGTGCTTCGCCAGAAGCCATTCCGGGAAGATGCTGTTTTCTCGGGCCATAAATTCGGCATCGAAAGGCTCCAAGGGCAGCTCAATGCGCGCCATGGCGGGCAACAAGGCGATAGCCTTGCCATACCAGTGACGCACCGAGGCTGAATCCAATCGAGCCAGCAGCATCTCGTCCCCTAAATCCGAGACACAGAGAAACCCTTGGTCCAGATCAACGGCATGAACAATGGGTGCCGGGATGGCCGCCCGCTGCAGCGCTTGGGCATTGCGCACAAACTCGCGGTTTTTCTCGGTTTGTGGTGGGGCATCAACCCAGATGCGGCCATGGGCTCGATAGTAACGGCGGAAGCTGGCATCCCCGGAAATAAGCTGCAACTGCAGCTGCGGATCCTGTTCACAATTTTGCGCCCAGAGGGTCAGGGCTGGTAATCGGTCTTGATTCATATCGATATAAAAACAGGGCCATTGCTTAGCCCTGATACCTGGTCGTTGACACTGCCATGAGGAACGGGGGGCGATATGCCAATCGCCCCAACGTAGGGCGTTAGCCCTGATTGAAATAATGCTTTATCATTGTCGGCTAACATAAAATAATGGCCCGCAAAGCACAACCCGCGGTCGGCGCCTCTTCTTTGTTCGCCCGGTTCGCCAACCGTCAGGAATCATAGAGCTGATAATGACTCATCGCACCCTAGGATTAACCAGTACCCTGATCGCGACCAGCCTGCTGGCGACACCTTCTGCGCAAGCCGCCGAAGGCGTCGGAACTTTTGATCAGCGTTGTTACAGTGATGTACCTCTGGCACAGGATGCGCCCGCCAATATCAATCAACTCCCCGTGGAAGTCAGCGCTGATAGTGCCGAGGCGACGCAGGATGGCAAAGCGATTTACCGCGGTGATGTGCAGATTTTTCAGGGTATCCGCACTCTGAGCTCCAAATATACCGAGTTGAACCAGGTCACCCGTGATCTGACTGCGGAAGGCAACGTCTTCTATCAGGATGGCCAGGTTACCCTGCGTAGCAATGATGCCCTGCATTCCAATCTGGATACCCGGGAAACCCGGCTGGATAAGGCAGAATATCAGCTGCATAGCTCACCAGCCCGCGGCAAGGCAGAGCATATCAATCTGAATGAACAGCAACGCCAGCTAGAGTTGCAAACCGCGCAATTCACCACCTGCCCTCCTGGCCAGGAGATGTGGTGGCTGAAGGCCAGCTCGGTCAAAGTCGATCAGAACGAGGTGTTCGGCGAAGCCTGGAATGCCTCGCTCTGGCTGTACGATGTACCGGTCTTTTATGTTCCTTACATGACCTTCCCGGTCAAGGATGAGCGCAAGTCCGGACTTCTTTATCCAACCTTCGGTTTTAGTTCCTCGGATGGTATTGACCTGCGCACACCCTATTACTGGAATATTGCTCCGAACTACGACATGACGCTGACACCGCGCTATATCGAGAACCGCGGCACCATGTTGCAGAATGAATTCCGCTACATGCCGACGGAAGAACAAAAGGGCAAACTCTACACCGAATATATGGGTGAAGATCGTCGAGCCAAGGCTTCGGATGCCAACATCGACTCCCGCTGGTTGGTGAACTTGAACCATCAATCCCGATTGAATGATGACAGTCTGCGCATCAAGGCCGACGCGACCCGGGTTGGGGAGCATGATTACAACTACTTCAATGACCTATCTCCGCCCATCTCCAGTGGCGTCGATAACCAGTTGATGCAGTCCCTCTCCGGTGGCGTCTACCAGGAGCAGTGGAACTTCAGCGGCGAAGTGCGTGACTATCAGATCCTGTTGCCCGATGCCTTGGAGCCGCACCAGATGCTGCCGCGTATCAACTACAACGCCTACCATACCGGTAACTGGTACGAGACTTCTCTTTCCAGCGAATTAACTCGATTTGCTCACAGCTCGGAGCGCCGCAAAGCCTATACCGGCGATCGTTTGCATCTGGAACCGGAGTTGACGATTCCGCTGGCCAAGGCCCCCGGATACAGTCTCGAGAGCCAGTTCAAGCTGATGTATACCCACTATCAGCAAGAAGTACCTTCGGATCTGGACAGCTACTACCAGCAGCAAGGGTTTGGCAACCTCTCCTCCACCGTCAATCGCACCCTGCCCTCGGCGCGCGTCAAGGGCGGGCTGGTCTTTGATCGGATCGGCAACTGGAATCAACAGCTCTATACCCAGACTCTGGAACCGGAATTCCAGTACCACTATGTGCCGTATCAGAATCAGGACAATATCGGTCTGTTTGATACCACCAACATGCTGCCGGATTACTACAGTCTGTTCAGTGACCGACGTTATGCCGGACTGGATCGGATCAGTGACGCCAATAATGTCAGCATGGGCTTGACCAGCCGGGTATTTGATGACCAGAGCGTCGAGCGAGTGCGCGTCACCGTGGGCCAGGCGTATTCGCTGACTAAACCCAGAGTGACCTTACTGCCGAATCAGGCGGACAGCTCCAATTCCCGATCCTTGCTGACCTTCGAAGGGGATGTCCACCCCAGCGATCCCTGGTTCCTCAAGGCGCGCATGCTTTACAATACCGAAGAAAGCCGGGTGTCACTGGGGAGTAGCGCGGTTGAATACCGTCAAGATCAATTCATGGCGCAGCTCAATTACCGCTATGTGCGACAAGGCAATGTCGTCGTCACGGCACCCTATGAGCAGACGGACATGAGTCAACTCGGTGGCCTGACCGCGATCCCGATCAATCAGAAATGGCAAGCCATTGCCGCCTATTACTACGATTTGCAGCAAAGCCTGAATATCGATCGTCTCATCGGGCTACGCTACGACTCCTGTTGCTGGAGCCTGGATCTGGTTCTGGAACAGGAAAACAAACCCGATAACGTCACCTTGACCGCCAGCCCGGAAACCCGAGTTGGCCTGCAATTCCAGATGAAGGGGCTGGGCAGTGTCGGTTCAGGCACCAACTACACCCTGGATACTCAACTGTTGCCCTATACGCGTCCATTTAACCTGAATGACTGATCGTCGGTCATAGACCCGGAATGAGATTGATGAAGAAAAGTATGTATAAATTGTTAACCTGCGCCCTGTTGGCCAGTATCGGACTGAGCAGTCAGGCGGCCACACTGGATCGCGTCGTGGCCGTCGTCAATCAGGATGTGGTTCTTGCCAGCCAGCTCGACAGTCTGGTTGCCAAGGTACAGCATGACGCAGCCGCCAGCGGCCAACCATTGCCTGAATATACCCAACTGCGCAAGCAGGCTCTGGATCGTCTGATCAGCGAGAGTCTGGTGGTACAGCTGGCGGATCGTCAGGGGCTGCGCGTCAGCGATACCCAGCTCGATCAGGCGATTGCGTCTATCGCGTCGGACCAGAAAATCAGCGTAGAACAACTCAAGCAACAAGCAGCCGCCGATGGGCTGAGCGAAGCCCAGTTCCGGGATCAGGTTCGCCGCGAATTACTGATGAGTGAAGTACGCCGCAACCAGATGCGTCAGCGGATCAATATCTCCGATCAGGAAGTCGCCCAGGTGGTCAAACTGATCCAGACCCAAGGTAGCAAGGAGCAGCAGTATCACGTTGGTCATATCATGCTGGCCCTTTCCTCATCAGCGGATGCCGATGAACAGGCCCGGGTGGCAGAAAAAGCCGAACAAATCCTGACTCAACTCAAGGCCGGCGCAGACTTCAAAAAAATTGCCATGGCTGAAAGCTCGGGCCCGAAGGCCCTTGAAGGCGGCGATTGGGGATGGATGACGCTCGAAGAGATGCCGACCCTGCTGGCGGAAGCGGCTCGTGGTGCCCATGATGGTGATGTGGTGGGCCCCCTGCGCTCCGGTGCCGGTCTGCATATCGTCAAGATTTTTGCCAGCCGTGGCGCAGCACAAGGCCAACAGATTGAGGTCAAGGCGCGTCATATCCTGATTCAACCCTCCATCATTCTGAGTGAAGAAAAAGCGAAGCAAATGCTCGAAGGCTTCCTGCGTGATATCAAGGCCGGGAAAGCCAACTTTGCACAGTTGGCCGAAAAGTATTCCGAAGATCCAGGCTCTGCTGTACAGGGTGGTGAATTGGGTTGGGCTAATCCGCAAATTTACGATCCGGCGTTCCGCGACCAGGTATCGACTCTGACTCCGGGCCAATATAGCCAACCGTTCCGTTCCAATCATGGCTGGCATCTGGTGCAGGTTGAAGATCGCCGCAATGAAGCGGCAACCGATGAAGCGCTGAAAAATCGGGCCTACCAGATGATCTACAACCGCCGCTTTACCGAAGAAGCCCAGAGCTGGCTCGATGAGCTGCGGGATGAAGCCTACATCAACATCATCGCCGAGCGTGCGGTGCCATGAGCCCTGTAGCCCGCATTGTCATAACCCCGGGTGAGCCTGGGGGCATAGGCCCGGATTTGATCCTCGGTCTGTCGAACCAAGACTGGCCCGTAGAATTGGTGATCGTGGCAGATCCTGCCCTGCTGAGCGCTCGTGCCGAGCTGCTGGATCTGGCGGTTGAGTTACAGCCCTATCAGCCTGAGCGCCCGGCTCGCCCCCAGCGCCAGGGAACTCTGACCGTGGCCGCTATCCCGCTGGCAGTTCCTGCCGAACCCGGCCAACTCCAGGCTGCCAACGGCCCCTATGTGCTGGCCACCCTGGCGCGTGCCGCTGCTGGTGCTTTGAGTGGCGAGTTTGCGGCCCTAGTGACTGGTCCGGTGCATAAAGGGATCATCAACGAATCCGGGGTCAGTTTCAGTGGTCACACCGAGTTCTTTGCCGAACAGGCGGGTTGTGATCAAGTGGTGATGATGCTGGCAACCGAGGGCTTGCGTGTGGCCCTGGCGACCACCCATCTGCCGTTGAAAGCGGTGGCCGATGCCATCAACCCCAGCAGCCTGACACGAACCATCCAGATCCTGCATCAGGATCTGCGTCGGCAGTTTGGTATTGCCCAGCCGCGGATTTATGTCTGTGGCCTCAATCCCCATGCCGGTGAAGGCGGCCATATGGGACGGGAAGAGATTGATGTGATTGACCCCGTCCTGGCAAGCCTGCGTCAACAGGGCATGGATCTGGTAGGCCCACTGCCTGCTGACACCCTATTTCAGGACAAATATCTGCGCGATGCCGATGCCGTGCTCGCCATGTATCACGACCAAGGATTGCCGGTCCTCAAATACAAAGGCTTTGGACGAGCCGTCAACATTACCCTGGGCCTCCCCTTCATCCGCACCTCGGTCGATCACGGCACGGCGCTGGATCTGGCCGGGACAGGCAAGGCCGACATGGGTAGTCTACTGACCGCCCTCCACCAGGCCATCGATATGGTAACCAAACAAGCATGAGTAACGACAAGGTACATCTGGGCCATACTGCCCGTAAGCGCTTCGGCCAGAATTTTTTGCACGACCACTATGTGATCGATGCCATTGTAGCCGCCATCCATCCGCAAGAAGGCCAGGTGATGGTGGAAATCGGCCCGGGTCTTGGCGCCCTGACCGAACCGGTTGCCTCACAAATCAGCCATATGCATGTTGTCGAGCTGGATCGCGATCTGGCCGAACGCCTGCGGCATCATCCTGTCCTCAAGAACAAGCTGACCATCCACGAAGCGGATGCCATGAAGTTCGACTTCAATCAACTCAAGCAAGACGGCCAGCCACTGCGGGTATTCGGCAATCTGCCCTACAACATCTCCACGCCCCTGATGTTCCATCTGTTTGAGCAATCCGGCCTCATCAGCGACATGCATTTCATGCTGCAAAAAGAGGTGGTCGATCGTCTGGCGGCGGGACCAGGCAGTAAAGCCTATGGTCGCTTGAGTGTGATGGCGCAATATTATTGCCAGATCATTCCCGTGCTACAGGTCGGCCCAGGCGCCTTCAAGCCAGCGCCGAAGGTGGATTCGGCCGTGGTTCGGCTGGTCCCACATACCAAACCGGCACTGGTGGCAACCCAGGTCAATGATCTGCAGCGGGTATGTCTGGAGGCCTTCAACCAACGCCGGAAGACCATCCGCAATAGTATGCGCAACTTCATTACACCGGAGCAGTTGACGCTGCTGGGCATAGATCCTAATCTGCGCCCAGAGAACCTCACGCTGGAACAGTTTGTGACCATCGCAAACTGGCTGAGCGCGCACCCACAGGGGTAACCATGGTTGACCGTATCCTGATCCGCTCTTACCCCCGCTATCTTGCGGAACAATCAGTGCCCGATCAGGCGAACTTCAGCTTTGGTTACACCATTGAAATTGAAAATCAGGGAAATCGGCAGGTGCAACTGCTGGAGCGACATTGGTTCATCACCGATGCCAATGGCCAGCGTACCGAAGTGCAGGGTGTAGGCGTCGTTGGCGAACAACCCTTCATCAATCCTGGTGAGTGTTATGCCTATCAAAGCGGTGTCCAACTCAAGACGCCGCTGGGCTTCATGCAAGGAAGCTATACCTTTCAGGATGAGTCGGGTGAGCTATTTGACATCGATATCCCCCTCTTCACCCTGGCCATTCCCCATCTGATCCACTAAACAGGCTCTATGGCACTTTATTTTGTTGGCGATGTGCAGGGCTGCTACGACGAGTTGCGGCAACTGCTGGATTTGGCTGGTTTCAGCCAGGACGAAGACGAACTCTGGTTAACCGGAGATCTGGTCGCGCGCGGCCCCAAATCACTCGAGGTCCTGCGTTATGTCGTATCTCTCGGTGAGCGAGCCACGACAGTACTCGGTAATCACGATCTGCATCTTCTGGCCACTGCTGCCGGTTATGCCAAACCGAAGAAGAAAGATCAGCTTGATGCGCTGCTCAATGCGCCCGATGCGGCAAAGTTACTCCGTTGGTTGCGTCTGCAACCCCTGCTAGCGGAGCACCCGACCCGGCCTGTGATGATGTGCCATGCTGGCCTCTCCCCGCAGTGGGATTTGTCAACCGCCCGGCGCTGTGCCCGCGAGGTAGAAGACTTGCTGCGCAGCGATCAGGGGAATTGGCTGCTGTGCCACATGTATGGCAACGATCCAGCCCATTGGGATGAGCGCTTGGCAGGGCTCCCCCGCTGGCGCTATATCATCAATACCTTCACCCGGATGCGTTTCTGCGGCATTGATAATAGCCTCGACTTTCATAGCAAGGTGTCACCGAAACAGCAGAGCCCGAACCTGAAACCCTGGTTCGAGTTGCGCCCCCAGCGAGAGGATGAACCGGAGTTGGTCTTTGGCCATTGGGCGGCGCTGATGGGGCAATGTCCGGTGCCTCGCATTCATGCCCTGGATACGGGCTGTGTCTGGGGTAATCAGCTCACGCTCTGGCGTTGGGATGATGATGCCATCTTCAGTCTGGGTTGCCCCATGTACGCCAAAGGCGACTGATTCGCTCAACAGAGCGCCAATAAAAAAAACCGCCCTGTTTTTTGGCGGTTTTTTTGTATCTGGTGGCGCCAATAGGCGGTTCAGCGCTGACGACTCAAGGTAACAAATTCGCAGGCATAACTGTTCTTATCGTCAGCAGGATGCGTTGACCGCTCCAACTCCTGCCACCCAAGCGATAGGTAATCCGGAAAATGGGTATCACCGTTCAACTGAGCGTCAATGTAGGTTAGATACAAGCGATCCGCTCGGGGCAGAGCCTCGGCATAGAGTTGCCCGCCACCGATGATCATCGCTTCCTCACAGTCGGTTAATAGCGCCAGAGCCGCATCCAGCGAGGTAGCCACCTCCACCCCTTCGGCCTGCCATTGGGGATTGCGGCTAATCACGATATTACGACGGCCTGGTAAAGGACGGCCGATCGACTCAAAGGTACGGCGCCCCATCACTACAGGCTTCCCCAGAGTAACGGCTTTGAAATGGCGCAGATCGGCAGGCAAATGCCATGGCATGGCATTGTCTTTTCCGATAACTCGATCCTGGGCCATGGCGGCGATCAGCGAAAGCAACATAACAGACTCATACGATTGGGCGATTGCGGTAAATGATCAACGGCGGAATGGCCAGGCCGAAGCTCAGGGCCATCAAAATAAACAGCGTCTTCAATCCATTCTCGATAGCAGCATTGATGAGATGCCCACTGACGCCTTCGCTGTTCATGCTCAGCACGGCAATGATGGTATTGAACGCGAATTTGCCGGGTATCATAGGGATTATGCAGGCCACGGTAAAGACCGGGCGCGGCGCCAGCAAACGACGGGACAGATAGACAAACACCAGGCTGACAAAACTGCTGGCCGCCAGCGTGGCCCACTCGATCGGCAACCCGTAATGCATCAGCACGGCGCGCATGCTATGCGCCAGAGCCCCGACCACGGCGCAATACTTCAAGAAACGCGGTGGCACTGAAAACAACATGGCGAAGCCAACCGCTGGGATAGCCGACCAGAATGCGTCCCACAATGCCAGACTAACCAGCTCTTTCATGGCTGCCACCCCCAGACTCCGGTGAGCATCATCGCCAAAACAATACCGGTTGTGGCACTCAGGGTCAGCATGGTTGCGGTCAACCAGCGCGCCAACCCCATGTTGTAATAGCCTTTGACCACATCCAGCATGGCATTGATCAACGGAAAGCCAGGCACCAGCAGCAAAACGCAGGCAGCCATCGCCAGCTGGGGTTGCGCCCCCCAGTTATTCAGGGTAGCCAGGCTGGCGATCAAGGTCGCAACAAAGGCTGTCGCGGAAAAGTTCAACAGTGGACTGAAATGCCGATGGGCAATTTCCTGACGTACAAACATACCGACGGATGAAGCCAGAACCGTGATCAGGAATACCGGCCAGTCTCCCCCGAATAGCAGACTGAAGCTGCCACAGGAGAGGCCAATCATAGCGACCACGGCCCAACGGTTATAGCGATACGGCTTGATGGCCTCCAGACGGGCACGCACCTCGTCGGTATTTTCCAGCAATTTTTTCTCGGCCAGAATGCAGATACGCTGGATCTCGCACAGCACCTGCATGTTGATACCAAACTCATGAATGCGTCGCGTGGTGGTAATACAGGAACCATGGTTCAGGGTAGTCAGGATCACGGCACTAGGCGTGATCGCCATCTCTACGCTCTCGACACCCAGAGTCAGACCGAGGCGACAGGTCGTTTGCTCGATGATGCGACTCTCAGCCCCACAAGAGGCCAGCATCTGTGCGGTTTTGACTAATACCCGGGTGAGCGCGGTCTGCTCATCACGAGTTAACTGTTTCTGCTCTTGCATCGCGTTCATCCCTGAAAGTGTGCTGAGGACTGATCTCTGCTGGCGATTATAACGACATTCGCCCTACGGTTCGTTAATCGATATCAAGGATCATTCCGGCTCACGGCCAAGCCCCGGATCAATTTCTCCAACAGGGTGATCTGCAAGCTGGTCTGGTAAATCAACCAGCCATAACCATAGGCATTCAGAGAATGACTCTGTTGCTGTTCCAGACTGCCCAGCATCATCTGCTTGAGCTTCAGACCATCCTCGGAAGCCGCCTCTGGAAGCTCGAGCTGTTCACCGGCACAGAAACGGCTAAATGCCGTTAAACGCTCGCCCAGTGTCCTGGCCTGGACGCTGATAGCATACTGCTGCTGAATCGCATGAGCGCTGGCACTGTTCTCCCAACGGCTCTGCGCCAAGAGCTCCAGCAGTAGCAGACAGCGTTCTTGCACCTCCACCAGAGCCTCCAACTCCTTGCCATAAGGCCTGAGGCTTCGACTTTCCATACGAACCGAATTCAGTAAACCACGCTGTCGTTGTACCGTCTTCTGTAGCTGTTTGATGCGTCCGCGGGTCTGTAGGGGTTTATGTACGTTCGGGGATAAATGACTCTGCCAGAGATGGGACATTCCCCGCAGGACGTGTGCCAGCAGCCAGCGCCATTCATTGCGCGCCCGCAGTGGCAAAACACACTGGGAGACCAGAATTGCGATCGCACAACCCAGCAAAATTGTGGCCGTCCGCCACATGGCCTCCTCCATGCCCTGATCGCCGCCATCCAGCACTATCATCAGGGTGAAGCCGGCGACCAGGTAGGCATAACTCATCTTGCCACTGGCACGCCAGGTAATAAAAGCGATGGCCAGCAGCGCCAAAAGACCACTGAGCCAGGGATCCTGTGTCAGAGAGAGGATCAGGATCCCGTACGCAGCCCCAAACAGGGTACCAATAATGCGTTGGATCGATTTCTCCAAGGCACCTCCGACCTGAGGCAAGGTCAGCATGATTATGACGATCGTCACCGAGGTCCAGGCCAGATAAGGTACGGGATAGAGCAGATTCAGCAGGTGAGCGATCAATAGCGCCAACGAAATTTTGATCACATGAATGACGCGGATATGCTGGTAAATCAGGGTTTCAAAGCGGGAAGCAGGGGAAAAAACAGACATGCAGGCACCTGAAAAGACAATCCCTCCCCTGCAGAGCAAGAGGAGGGATTGGCGGTATCAACGGGTGTAAATGACTTCTACATCGTAGTCATCTTCATCCCAATCATCATCGTCGTCATCAGCATCCTCTTCGGCAACCTGAGCCAGTTGTTCCTTGTGGTAGTCGTCCCACTTGAACTCAACCCGTTCCGGTTGCTGCGCCGCCAATTCACTCGGCTTCGGCATACTTTCCAGCAGTTTGAGGATGTCATAACAAATCGGGTCTGTACCCTGCTTGTCAAATGCGGAAATACGATAGACAGGACCTTCCCAGGCCATTTCCCGCACCACTCGTTCGATGATGGCGTCAGCCTCTTCTTCCAACACCAGATCCAGCTTGTTGAACACCAACCACCGCGGTTTGGCCGCCAGCTCGGGACTGTATTTTTCCAACTCGTGGATAATGGTGGTGGCACTCACGGCCGGATCTGACTCGTCTGGCGGCAGAATATCCACCAGATGCAGAAGAACCCGACAGCGCTCGAGGTGCTTGAGGAAACGAATCCCCAGCCCGGCACCTTCAGCGGCACCTTCAATCAAGCCCGGAATATCAGCGACCACGAATGATTTTTCGGAGCGCATCCGCACCACACCCAGGTTCGGCACCAGGGTGGTAAACGGATAATCGGCAACCTTGGGGCGTGCCGCCGAGACTGCGCGGATAAAAGTGGATTTACCGGCATTCGGCATACCAAGCAGACCTACATCCGCCAGCAACAGCAGTTCCATGCGCAAATTGCGGTGTTCACCAGGAGTACCCATGGTTTTTTGCCGTGGAGCACGATTGACCGAACTCTTGAATCGGGTATTGCCCAGACCATGGAAGCCGCCTTTGGCTACCATCAGTTTCTGGCCGTGCTGGGTCAAATCCCCCAACACTTCGCCGGTATCTTCATCGACGGAGCGAGTACCAACCGGCACTTTCAAAACCAAATCCTGACCACGAGCGCCGGTACAGTTGGCCCCTCGGCCGTTCTCGCCACGCTGAGCAGCATGGAAGCGTTCGAAACGGAAATCGATCAGAGTGTTCAGGTTTTCATCGGCCAGCAGATAGACATCACCACCATCACCGCCATCGCCACCATCCGGACCACCGTTCGGGATATATTTTTCGCGGCGGAAACTGACGCAGCCATTGCCGCCGTCACCCGCCTCGATACGGACCTGGACTTCATCAACAAATTTCATACTTTTACAACTCCCGCACCCAGCTCAAGCTTGTGGTGCAATTATAGAGATCAGGAACGATTACCGCGATGCGTCCGATAGGCGATGATTCGGTCTGAACGACCAACCGCTGATGGTCAGCGGCAGTAAAACAAAAGGCCCTGCCATAGGGCAGGGCCTTTCGAGCCTTCAGCGCGAATTACTCAGCAACGATGCTGACATACTTGCGATTGTTCGGGCCTTTAACTTCGAATTTGACCTTGCCTTCCGCGGTAGCAAACAGGGTGTGGTCTTTGCCACAACCAACGTTGGTACCAGCATGGAACTTGGTGCCGCGTTGACGGATGATAATGCTACCCGCCAGTACAGTTTCACCACCGAAACGCTTCACGCCCAGGCGTTTGGCTTCGGAGTCACGACCGTTGCGGGAAGAACCGCCAGCCTTTTTATGTGCCATTTGATGGTCTCCTCAGTATTAGGCAGTGATGCCAGTGATCTTGACTTCGGTGAACCACTGACGGTGGCCCATCTCTTTACGGTGATGCTTACGGCGACGGAACTTGACGATCTTGACCTTCTCGCCACGGCCATGAGCCACAACTTCAGCCAAAACCTTACCGCCGGCAACGTATGGAGCACCGACCTTCACTTCTTCGCCTTGGGCAACCATCAGAACTTTATCGAATTCTACGGTAACACCGGTTTCAGCTTCCAGCTTCTCCAGGCGGATAACCTGGCCTTCAGCTACACGGTGTTGCTTGCCGCCACTTAGGATAACAGCGTACATGTTTAAACTCCGAATTGGGCACCCACTCTGCCTTGCAGACGATGCACAAAAAACTAGATGACAATGGGCGCGCATTCTACGCAACTTGCCTGGGTGAGGCAAGGCCCATTTCAGGAAAAGATCATATTGTGATCACCGCCAAGTTGAAGCAGCGGATAACACCGGACACTGCATTAGCTTAACAATTCATGTAGAATCGGGAAACACGAATTCGGCATCTCCGAGCCCTCATCAGGACTTAGTATCGATAGTTATGGATCAACACGCAATTCGCGCGATTTCTGCCGATGATATGCAAGCGGTGAATGCGCTCATCCTACAGCGTCTTCAGTCTGATGTTGCTCTCATCAATCAACTTGGCGTGTATATCGTCAATGGGGGCGGCAAGCGCATGCGTCCCCTGTTGGCCGTACTGGCAGCTCGTGCCCTCGGTTACGACGGCGATCAACACATCAAACTGGCAACCATCATCGAGTTCATTCATACCGCCACGCTACTGCACGATGACGTGGTTGACGAATCCGAACTGCGACGTGGTCGTGATACCGCCAATGCACTGTTTGGTAACGCCGCCAGCGTATTAGTCGGCGATTTTCTGCATACCCGCTCCTTCCAGATGATGGCGGAACTCGGTAATTTGCGGATCATGGAAATCTTGGCCGAAACCACCAATATAATTGCCGAAGGTGAGGTCATGCAGTTGATGAACTGCAACGATCCCTCAACTACGGAGGAAAGTTATTTTCAGGTCATCTATTGCAAGACAGCCAAACTGTTCGAAGCCGCCACTCGTCTCGGCGCAGTATTGTGTGGCAGTACCCCCGAGCTCGAACGAGCCATGCAAGATTACGGTCGCTATCTGGGTACCGCCTTCCAGATCATTGATGATGTGATGGATTACACTTCGGCCAGTACCGAAATGGGTAAAAACGTTGGTGATGACTTGGCCGAAGGCAAACCAACCCTGCCGCTCATCTATGCAATCCGGCAGGCAGATGATCAGCAACGAGCACTTCTGGTCGAGGCCATCGTCGAACGCAATGGGCTGGAGCGGCTTGATGAAATACTGAACATACTCACCCAGACGGGCGCCATCGATTACAGCCAACGTCGAGCTCAGGAAGAGGCCGCAAAGGCAAAGGCCGCATTGGATATACTGCCGGCTGGTCACTACCGGCAAGCGCTGTATGAGCTGGCGGATCTGGCCGTTGCCCGCATCAGTTAGCCCAGCTGAAAGTTAGTTAGCTCGTTCGCCTCCGCGCCTTTAATGCGCATAACTGTATCAAGGCCGGAGCGGCCTTGTAGGGGCCTCCCCTCCGCCTCCGGGGTTATCCAGCCGAGCTGGAAAGAGAACCATAAAAACAGGGAGCGCCTTGTTGGCGCTCCCTGTTTTTATTCACGACCTTGTATTCTCGACGAAGATAACTGCCCAGTCAGTCCTCTGCCTTGACTCAGGGAGCCGTCGGGGTAGCCGAGCTCACAGCCCCCAACAGAGCCTCTTCTGCCGCATCCAGAGCTACCGCCTCTGTTGTAACCGCACTGCTGACAGCGCCCGATACCGGGCTGGCGAGTCCAGCTGGCTGGCATACCGTCCCACTACTGCTGGCAGCAGCCTGTTGGGGCGCATACCAAGCCGCCAGACTCTGTTGCAGTTGCGTCGCGGCCGCCTGCGGCGTCAGAGTCCCGAGAACAACCTGTTGCGATACGTCATTCAATTGCTGGCTCAACGATGGCTCGCCCCGTGACAGAATTTGTGCCGCCACTCGGATGGTGGAGTCACAACTATCGCGCCAGCTCATCATGGTGCTGGCCACCGGATTTTTCAGCTCGAAGAAATGGTTGGAGAGCGAGAAGAATCCAGGCACCGCATTGGAGTACAACTCGGCAAATTCAGCACTGGCCATCCACTCCAGCAACTGGCGGGCCGCTTCCTTGTTCTTGCTCTTGGCATTGATGGCAATCCCGATATCGGTATGGTCGGTGAAATAACAGGCATCCCCGTCCTTAGCAACAGGAGGTGGGAATGCGCCGAAATTGACCTTGCCATCAAATTGGCTGATCGCCCAGGAGCCCGCCACTATCATGGCCGCCTTCCCGGATTGAAACGCCTCGACAGCTTGCGCCTCGGTCACATCCCCCGGAGCATTGCCCAGATAAGGCGACCAGCGCGCGAGTTCGTCAAATACCGCCACATACTCAGGATCCGTCAACTGGGCTTTCCCCTCAATCAACGCCAGCCGTCCATCTTCACCATGCCAATAGTTCGGCCCTATGTTCTGGAATCCCAACTCGGAAACCACCCAGTTATCATGCGCCGCCAACGCCAGGGGCTGATAACGGCCGTCGGCTTTGACCTTTTCCATCACTGCAAAAAATTGCTCCCGTGTCTTGGGAACATCGAGCCCTAACGTTTTGAAAATATCCAGGTTGTAATAAAAGCCCTGGATCACCGAAGCAATCGGCAAGCAGAAGGTTTGTGCTCCGGTATCCGTTTGCCAGGCAGCCTTGGCAAAGCTGGGAAAGTTCTCCATCCCTTCCAGATCGGTCAGATCTTCCAGATACCCGTTTTTGAACAGTTGCAGGGACTCATCATAGGGCCGACAGCTAATCAGATCGCCAGCCTGCCCCGCCGTCAACCGCTGGCTGACGGTCGCTTGATATTCGCTGGCACTGACCGCCGCCAGGGTGACATTGATATCCGGATGTTTGGCATGGAAGCGGGGCAAAATTTGCTCCTTCCACAACGCGGCATCATCGATACGCCAGGTTTCAATCACCAGTTCAGTGGCTGCTGCCGAACAGCTCAAACCAAGAGCCAGTATTGCACTACATACTTTCAGCATATCCCTCTCCTAAACCTTGAAACGCGCGATGAGTTGTTGTTGTGTCGCCGCCAGCTCAGCCAGCACATCACTGCTGGATGCCGAATCCCGTGATGCGATTTCAGTTTCATGGGCCACATCGGCTATTCCCGAAATATGCTGGGCGACACCCTGGCTGACCGAGATCTGCTCTGCGGCCGCATGGGCGACCTGATCGGTCATCTCCTTGATGGCTTCCATTCGCTGCGTGACAATTTGCAACGCCTCTTCGGTATCCCGGGTTTGTTGCACACACAACCGCGTCTGCTCGTGACTACGCCCCATCACCGAGACCACATCGTTACTCGATGCCTGCAGATTGTGGATCATGGACTGGATCTCTTCCGTCGACTGCTGGGTGCGATTAGCCAAAGCCCGGACCTCATCGGCAACGACGGCAAAGCCACGGCCGGCATCACCAGCCCGCGCCGCCTCAATCGCGGCGTTCAAGGCCAGCAAATTGGTTTGCTCGGCAATGCCACGGATCACATCCAGAATGCTGCCAATGTTGCCACTGAACCCATCCAGCTTCCGGGTGATGCCGACAGCGGCTTCGATCTCTTCTGCCAGATGTTCGATGCGCTGCCGGTTATTAATCACCAGATTCCGGCTCTGACGGGTCTCGTCATTGGCCTGATCCACTTGATTGCGCGCATTTTCGGTAGAGCGTGCAACCTCGGTGGCACTCACCTCCAGCTCGGTAATGGCCGCAGCCACCTGATCGGTCTGACTCTTTTGATCCTGAACCCGCGCCATGGCGCGCTCGCTGATCTGGGCCGTGCGTTCGGTTTCTGCCACCAGATGCTCGGAGCCGTTGCGGATCTCGACCAACAGTGTATCGGTATTGCTGGCCAACTGATCAATGGAACGGGACAAGGCACCGAACTCATCCTGGCTGCGATAATTGATACGTCGGGTCATATCCCCCTGCGCCATCAACGAAAGCTCCTGGTTGATCAATTGCAACGGGCGTTGAATGCTGCGCGCCGATGACCAGGCCACCAGCAAGGCCACGCCGGCCGAGGCGGCTGACACCAACAGGATCCAGAAGATGGCATTCTGCACAGCACTTGCCGCACGAGCCTTATCGGCTTGCACGCTTTGGCTAGTCACATCGATGAGCGCCTGTAACTCCTGATTGACCTGATTGGAGAGACGATCCAGTTCAGCTTGCGCCGCCAGAACCTCCCGGGTCAGTTGCTGGTCTTGCACCAGCGTGCGGATCAAACCCTGCTCGCCGAATGCCAGCTTCTTAAGCAGCTCGACATTGCGACTAAAGCGCTGTTTCACATCATCAGGCACGACGATATTTTCCAGGCGCTTGCTGGCAATCTCGATATCTTTGGCCAGAACCTTTTCCAGCGAGAGCAGATCCGTATTCGCATCCGTGCGTTGGATCTGTTTGATATCCCGCGCTATGCCGCTCGTGATCAATTCAGCCTTGTTATGCAAAGAGCGCTTGCTGGAAGTAAATTGCAGCAACAAATCGGCCGCCGAGCGATAAGAGTCATCCAGCCGCAAAAACTGATTCCGCATCCCCATCAGGCGAGCTTCCAGCTCCACCTGTTGCTGATGCAACCCCATCATCTTTTCCGCTACCCCGAAGACCTGAGGTGCCAACTTTTGTACGGCCTCGAGTCGACTCAGCTCCGAGCCTTGCAGCTCAAAAGCCACCATCCCCTGAAGCTGCTGACTGTAGAGTTGTTTGCTCTGATCATACTGTTGGCGCAATGCCGGTAGCGCCGTCGACTGCCGATTGCTCAGATGAGCCAGGGTATAGCGATTGGCCAGTAACAAGGCTTCGCGCAAGCGCGTCGTGGTCATCGCCAGCGGTGTTGCCTTCTCGGTCACCTGCTTGAGCTGATTATGAATACCCGTGGTCTGCAGGTAGCTGATGCCACCCAAGATCAGCAACAACAACAACAACAGCGCAAATCCGGCCTTGATGCGTTGGACGATTGAAAGGGTCATCACGTCTTCCCTTGATATAAGTGAATGATTGAAATGGAACAAGCGCATCATCCAGATGCTGAAATCGTTTGCAAATGATTCAGAGTCTATCTGTGCACCAGAACATACTGTGGGCGCATAACACCCACAGACTAATACTCTATCGAAACCCTTAGTCGCATCAGGCTCCGACTATCCCAAGTGTAGACAATCGTACGGCGGAGGAGGTGAGGAAACACGGCCCCGGGGGCTGCCCGCCGCATCCCGAGACTGAAGAGCAAGCATGAGCGGACTAAAAAAATAGAACACTCATCATGATATGCGACAGCATAGCTCGGGAACTGAAATACTCTCCCCACCCTCGGTCGGCGTTTCCTGCATCGGCACCCAGGCAAGCAGAAGATCACCAAACCGGGGGAGTTCACATCGCAGATGAACTCACGCCGCCAGTGTCCGTTGCGGCGGATGGCGGAGCTGGAATATTTATCGCTCCGAACGCTCGAGCATGGCCGTCAAGCCGCTGTTACGTTCGGTCGGACGTAGAGCAATGCGCACCAGCAGCGCCTCACTGCCAAATAACTCCAGGCGTTGTTTAGCCCGGGTTACACCGGTATACAGCAGTTCGCGAGTCAGTACCGGATTATCCAGCTCGGGCAACACCAGCAGAGTCTGGGCAAACTCCGAGCCTTGGGACTTGTGCACCGTCATCGCCAACGCCGTTTCATGTTCCGGCAGACGACTGGGCAAGAAGCCTTGCACCCGTCCATCAGGAAGCTCAAACCAGACACGCAGCCGCTCACCATCGTGAGCAGCAATGCCAATGTCACCGTTATAGAGCCCGAGACTATGGTCGTTCCGCACTATCATCACCGGCCGTCCGACGAACCACTCCCCATCCGGTTGTAGCAGCCCCTGCCGTGACAAAGCCTGAAGAATAGCCAGGTTGAGACCGCTGACACCCCACTCGCCTTCGCGAAGGGCACAAAGCACCCGCGTCTGCTGAAAGGCATCCAGCATGGCTTTGGCCATCTGAGAATCCATTGGACCTCGCGCCAGAGCCAGATATTCGGCATAACCACTCACGGCCCGCTGTAATAGTGTCTGTCGGCGCTCGCTATCGGCATGCAACTGAATATCGGCAAATCCGCTGCCGAACACTCGCGTCAAGCCTTGTCGATCCCCTTGGTTAATCGCCTCGGCCAGACGGCCGATCCCCGAGCCGGCATGAAAACGCCAGCTCTTGCGCAACCAACAGAGCCGGTCACGCAGTGGTAATGCTTGTGGGACAGTCGGTGACTCCAGCGCATAACCGGTCACCGCCTGCAGCCATTGCACCTGGGCTTGACTCGGCGCTTGCTGCAGCAATTGGCAAATATCTCCCAGCACGGCCCCCGCCTCCACCGATGCCAACTGATCCTTGTCACCCAGCAGGATCAGCCGGGCCGAGGGTGGCAACGCCGCCAAGAGCCGCGCCATCATAGGGAGATCCACCATCGAGGCTTCATCTACCACCAACACATCCAACGCCAAGGGATTATCGGCATGATGCCGGAATTCATGGCTCTCCGGGATCACCCCCAGCAAGCGATGTAAGGTACTGGCCTGGCGGGGTAAAGAGTCACATATGGATGCCTCCAGTCGAGGGGCTAACTCATCCAACGCCCGCCCCAAGGACTCGGTCAGGCGCGCCGCCGCCTTACCGGTCGGGGCTGCCAGGCGGATCATCAACGGAGTCCCAACTGCCTGGCTCAACGCCAACTGCTGCAATAGCACCAGCAAGCGGGCGACCGTGGTCGTTTTGCCTGTACCCGGACCGCCGGAGATCAGGGTAAAACGTCCACAGCTGGCGGTTGCGACTGCCAGCTTCTGACCATTCAGGCAAGCGGAGGATGGTACGAGTTCGGTTAATCGGGCATACAACGTCTCAGGAGTACTGCTATCGAGAACCTGTGCCAACTGCGACCAATCCAGGGCCACATCCTCCCGCACATCCAGCCAGCGCTGAGCAAACTCGGCACAGGATCCCCCCTGCCGGACCACCTCGGCCCATGCCATCAGCAACCGTTGAGCATCAGGCCGAAACAGCATATCCAGTCGATGGGCTAACTGCTCAACAGGTACCGGTGCAACGAGCGGCTCCATGCTAGCCGCAGTCAACCAGGCCGCCACCCGGGCTTCGAAGTGGTAATAGCGCGCCAGATAAAGACGTCCGGCATCCAGGACCAATGGTCGAGTAGGTAGCACACCCCGGGTCGGCGCAGCAACCAGCGGTAGAGCCTGTAAGCGCTCGGCCAGCGTAGCAAGGGCTCCCAACTCGTGCTGCCAATGACTCAGGCCCAGACTCGCCAGGCGCTCGGGAATGGCGTTAAGGCTGAGGCACACATGCCCATCCCCTAGCTCATGGCTGAGCAATGCCAAGCACAGGCCGAAAGCCGGCTCATCCGCGCCGCCCAATTGTGCATTCAACCGCAGCAAAAAGTGGCTGAGCTCCCGATCAATCGGTCGCCAGACAGCCTCTGCCGTCAAGCGGGACCAGAGCGCGCCTTGCTGCGGAAGTAACTCCTCGATCGAAGCCATCATAAACGCCGTCATGGCGATACCTCTCCGGCAAATAACCGATCCAGACCGTGAATCAACGCCGGCTCTGGACGGGTAAAGAAGATCCCTTGGGAACTATCCGCCTGCATTCCGCGCAAGAACAGGTAGAAGACACCGCCGATATGTCGTTCGTAGTCATAGTCGGGCAAGCGGCTCGCCAGATAGCGATGTAATGCCAAGGTATAGAGCTGGTATTGCAGATCGTAACGATGCTGGATCATGGCCTGCTGCAGCGCATCCGGCCCATAGGCTTCCGCACTGTCACCCAGGTGATTGGACTTGTAATCCAGCACATAGAAACGTCCCTGATGCTCAAACACTAAATCCATGAACCCCTTCAGCATCCCCTGCAGGGTGGTAAAACTCAGGGGCTGAGCCTGCGCGGACAAGGCATCCTGTTGCCGCAACAGTTGGTTGAGCCGGTTGGCATCCAGCTCCGCAAGCGGCAGCAAAAACTCCATCTCGGCCAGACAACGCGTCGCGGGAATGTCTCGTAGTGCCAGCCCGGGTTGCAATTGTGCCGCTACGACATCGGCAACCCATTGCTGCAGGACCGGACGCCAGGGTTCCGGTTGCCAATCGGTCGCCAACTGAATGCCCTGTAGCCGACTATCAATCCAGGTATCGAGTGCCACTCCGGGCTGAATGGCAAAATCCAGCCCTTCAAACAGGCTGTGCAGAAAGGTCCCTGGTCGGGCACCGCGGGGAAAATCAAACCGATCGTAGCGCTTCTCCGCAACGGCCAGCACCGGAGATGTTACACCATTGGCGATACGACTGGCTGGCTGCGGGCCATGAGCCGAGAGCGCCGTGTAGGATGTCACCCACCAGTTGCGCTCCAGAGCTCGCTCGAAGCGCCGCACCGCACGTTGTGGCAACGGTGGCTGCGCATCCTGATAGCCCTCATCCGGCCACGCGAGTGTCTCTACTTGCTGCAGTCCGGGGATCTGCGCTTGTAAGGCCGTCAACCGGGCCGCCATCGTCGGTTGCGCATCGGTACCGCACAGCAAATAACGTAGCGCCGAAGGCAGCTGCGCCTTGGTATTCTTCACCTCGGCAACCCCCAACCAGGTGAGATACTCAGCCCGGGTCAGCGCCACATACAACAACCGCAGATCCTCGGCCAGTCGCTCCTGCTCGGCCTGCGCCAACGCCGCCTCGGTATTGAACAGATCCCAGACCACTCGGTTGCCCTCGTGGTAGCGGGACAATTGGCTGGGCCGCCAATCGGCAATAAACGGCAGCAAGACCAGCGGATATTCCAGCCCCTTGGACTTGTGGATCGTGACCACCTGAACCAAACGTCGTTCCGATTCCAGCCGCAACTTCTGCTCGTCGGCATTGCCGTCGGGCGCAGCCAGCTGTTCCCGTAACCAGCGCAGCAGTGCATGTTCACCGGGCAAGGTTGCGGCCGCCTGCTGTAACAGCTCGGCTACATGCAAGGCATCGGTCAAACGGCGCTCCCCCTCCTCTTCGATCAGCAAGCGGGCGGGGATCTGGTGACTGAACAGAAAGTGCCGAATCATCGGCAGCACGCCCTGTCGCTGCCAACGCACGGCCCCCTCGCGAAACTGCTCGACAATGGCCTCCCATTGCAGCTCATCGGCATTGAGGGCCGCCAACTGGTTGGCACTCCAGCCGAGTAATGCTGTTGCCATGGCACTGCGTACCCGCACCTCATCCCCCGGAGCCAGGCAGGCCTCCAGGATCCGCAGCAGATCGTGAGCCTCTTGACTGGCCAGTACCGAATCCCGATTCGACAGATAGACACTGCCGATCCCCAGTCGGCGCAATGCGCGGCGGACCAGAGATGCCTCGGTACCGGTGCGAACGAGGATGGCGATATCCCCGGGTTGTAGGGGCCTATCACCGATCCAGGCTTGCTGCTGTTGGGCCGCCACCAACCACTGATGGATCTGGCTGGCGCAGGCGATGGCTAATTTTTGCCGGTACAGACCGGATGCCAAAGGCCCATCACTGACCTCCTCACACCACAGTAAAGGCGCCACCGGCTGCCCCTGCAGGGTAAAAGCGTGTGTTTTGCCTTTGGCCTTGACCGGATGGAAGGGGATGTCACGATCATAGATAAACGGTGCGGAACTCTGGGCAAACAGGCCATTGACCGCTGCCACCAGACCCGCCGTGGAGCGATAGTTGGTATCCAGAGTGTAATGCGCCGCAACCTGCCGTTTGGCCTCCATATAGGTGAAGATATCGGCGCCACGGAAACCGTAAATCGCCTGCTTGGGATCACCGATCAGATACAGACCACAACTGGCTTGCCCGGCATAGAGCCGACTGAAGATCCGGTATTGCTGGGGATCGGTATCCTGAAACTCGTCGATCATCGCCACCGGATAGAGCTCTCGGATCCGTCGCGCCAGGGGATCGCCGTGAGCACCGCTCAACGCCATCGCCAGACCGCTCAACAGATCATCAAATGCCAGCAACTGCTTACGCCCTTTGGCCTGCTGGATGCGACTTCTCACCTCGACCAGCGCCTGGGCGAGGATCACATCCCGGATCCCCAATGGCTGCGCCATCAAGGCATCGATCGCCACAAACAAGGGATGCTGAGGCGGATTGCCTTTCGGACTCTTGGCGATCAGCAACTCCTGGCCAAACCGCGGCAGCTTGTCACACAGCTGGTAATCCTCGGTCGGACTCCGGGCCCACTCCCCGACTTGCGTCAGCCAGTTCGGCAGATTTTTACTGGAATAACTGCGCTTATCGACCCCCGAGTTGGCAATCAGCGCCGCGAGCTCCTGGGCCGATTCCAGCCACAGCGTTTTCACCTCGCAGATCCGTTGTAAAATGGCCGTGTGACGCTCGCTCAGGGATTCTCCGCCCCCCAGACAGACCAAATCCGGGCTCGCCAAATGGGGCGCCAACTCGTTGAGCAGTGCCGCCGGCTCAGCCCACAGCGCCCGCACCGCGCGCGCCAGCGGTAACGACAAGCCATAGCAATGCTGCCGCCAGTAGTCCGCCACCGCTTCGAAGCGTAAACGCGCATCATCGGTGACAAACTCGGTCTCGAACAAAGCGCCGGATTCAAACGCATTGCGGGTGAGCATGCGCTGACAAAAACCATGGATTGTGAAGATCGCGGCCTCATCCATCTGCCGCTCTGCGGTCAGCAACAAACGGCAGGCCAATGCTTGATCCGCCACATCCGCAATCAGGCTAGCAAGCAGTGGATCCTCGCTGACGCCGAGTTCGAATGCCCGCCGCGCCTGACGGATCCGGCTCAGGATGCGCTCCCGTAACTCGGCGGTCGCCGCTTCGGTAAAGGTTACGACCAAAATTTTGTCGACCGGCAAGGGTAAAGGATCGGGTGCGCCAAAACCCGATGCCGCATCGCCGTGTCCCAACAACAAGCGCAAATAGAGACCTGTGATGGTATAGGTCTTGCCGGTCCCGGCACTGGCCTCAATCAAGCGCTCCTGACGCAGCGGAAAGGTCAGTATATCCAGACTCTGGCTCATGATGCCGCCTCCAGGTGAACGTAAAGCGGTGCCAGTAGACGTTCACTCCACTCCGACACTTCGTGTTGTAATTGGGCATCCCAGTGCGGGAACACTCGGCGAATGTAGATATCCGCCACCTCACCCGGATTAAAACTATCGCCCTCAAATTGCTGCTGCATTTTCTGCGCAGCAAGCACCAAGCGCTGCGGATCCTCACTTCGTTGCCACAGCAGCTCTCCCTGCGGCCCTTTGCCTAACGCTCCCGCCTGCTGCAGCCAAACCCATCCCACGCGCAATAACAAGGGCAAAGGGCGCGTCAAACCAACCAGATAAGCCCCCATCAGGTCAGCCAAATAGCCGCGCGCCGACTCCGCACTCAGCGGTGCCAGTAGCCAACGATCCTGAAGACCCAATAACTGACTGGCCTGCGGCCGCTCACCGGTACTCGCACACCAGGCCAGATGTTCAATCCAGGCGCGCAGCAGTTGGGGGATGGCAAAGGCCCCCGGGCGATAGCGGATCAGACAACGCTGATGGATACCGGCCACAGATCCCAGCAACCAGCCTTGGCTCGTCACGCCAGGCTCCACGGATGGAAGACAAAGCTGTGGGAAATGCAACTGGACCAACTGCCGTTGTGGTTCGGTTGACAGCAGAGGCTGCAACGCCTCGCACAAGGGAGCAATCCCGGCTTCACTGCTCTCCAGCAGTAATTCGCCAAAGGCGCCAACCGGTAACTGACCCGAGAGCCGCAACCGGCTTTTCAATTGCGCCAGCGCCTGACCATCCGGCGCCTGAAGCCGCGCCTCCAGCAAGGATTGCTTCAGCAGATAACTTTCCAGCGCATCGGCCGCAAAGGGCTCGTCCTCAGCTTGAGCCTCTTCCTGGGAGCGAAACTGAACCCGCAGCCTGCGTTCGAAAAAACCGGCAACCGGATGCCGGAAAAAACGCAATAGATCCGCCAACTCCAACTCTGGCTGCTGTTGCCACTCGTCGGGCAATGGTAGCGGTGCTGCGAAGAAACGGGGAATTTGGGTATCACCCGGCAAGGCATGACTCCACTCCGCAGCGTAGGAGAGTGGATTATCGCCCCTGAAATAGCGGGCATCATAGGGGACCAGTGCCTGTTCGCGGATCAGGTGCTGGCGAACAGCCGCCCGCTGCGCCACCTCATCATCGGGATCCTCCCCCGGAATGAGGAAGGCCGATTCACAATAATCCAGTAGCTCTGTCACTAACACCGAAGGCTGTTTGTGACTATTGTCCTGGGCACTGCGAGCAACGTACGAAATGTGCAGATGCTGCTCTGCCGCCAGTAAGGCTTCGAGAAATAGATAACGATCATCTTCCCGACGTGAGCGATCGCCCCGGCGCGGAGCCTCGGCCATCAGATCAAATCCGAGAGGGGGAACCGCCCTGGGGTAGATGCCATCATTCATGCCCAATAAACCAACGACCTTGAAGGGGATCGAACGCATCGGCATCAAGGTGCAAAAATTAACTCGTCCCGCCAGGAATTGTTGGCCTGAACGCTGGTTGGTCAATTCGCCCTGCAGATAATCACGCAATACTGCCAGCGATAGCGGCTGTTGATAGGCGACAGTATGTAACTGCTCGCGTAGCCGGGCCATAGCGAGACGGATTTGTTCCAGCTGAGCTTCTCCCTCCTCCTCAACCCGATAAAATTCCAGCGACACCCGATCGATGAGCTCCCCCCAGGCATCGACATCGCGAGCCAGCGGCAACTGATCCCGCAACCAGCGCAAGCGCGTCAGAAAATGGCTCAAACGCCCCAACCGCTGGGCATCCTGTCCCTCGATTTCCAGGTAGGGCAATATATTGGCAAAAGGCGCCTCATCCGCCATGGCAAAACCGAGCAACATGCGTTGCATGCCATCTTGCCACGTATTGGCAGGCATCCATGGCAGCTCGAAGCGCTGCGCATCCTGAGGGTCCAAACCCCAGCGGATGCCCGAATCACGCACCCATGCCTGCATCTGCGCCAACGCGCTTTCATCCAGCTCCTGCGCCGCCATGATTTCCGGAACGGCGAGCAAACTGACCAACTCTGGCGCACTACAACGCAGATCCGGCAGATGCAGTAACGTTAAAAAACTCTGCAGCAGCGGACTCTCCTGCTGGGCAGAGCGGTCAGAGATCGAAAACGGGATATGACGCTCGGCAGTAGCGGCGCCAAATACCGCCTGGATAAATGGGCTATAGCTATTGATGTCCGCCACCATGACGACCACATCCCGCGGCTTGAGCTCCGGGTTGGCAGCAAATCGGGCCAATAGCGCATCGTGCAGTACTTCAATTTCACGCAATGGACTGTGGCAAGCATGGATCAGCACTGAATCATCATCGGCCGCCAACGCGATACGTTCCCCCTCCCGCCCTCGATCCATCAACTCAAGAACATCCGCTTGTAGCGTACTCAGCACATGGCGTGGCTCGATATCGACAAAGGCATCAAATTCATTGGGCTGCAAATCAACCAGCAACGAGTGATAGTCCCGCCCCTGCTTGCCCATAGAAACCAGTAACGGGTTACCCCGAACCATATCGCCAGAGTTGGAAAACAATCGATCCAGAGCCCCGGAATCAGCGACTAGAGGATGTTCTCCACTCAGATGGAGGTCTGCATCAAGATAAGCTCGGCGTTGCGCCAATAGCTGTTGTAGCCAGCGCTGGTCCATACGCCAATCGTCAGTCAAGTCTCCCCAGTAGTGACGACAAGGATTGGTCAGCATGACATGAACATCGACATGCTTGCCCAGTGCCGCCAAGGCCTTGAGATAATGGGGCGGTAGTGAGGTGATTCCGAATACGAACAGCCGTTGCGGCAAGCCAGGCAATGCAGTGGCTGCATCCAGCGTCTGGATCAATGCATCGAAAAGATTGGCACGATGAATATGCAATGCCTGCTGCTCGGTCGCTGCGACCAGAGCCCGCCAGAGGATGGGCTGCCAGGATTGGAGTTCTGCACCGAGACAACCACCACACTCCCAATTCGCAATCCAATCCGGACGATAAACCAAATATTGATCGAACACGTCAGCAATGCGCTGACTCAACTGGTAGCGCTTGCGTTCATCGTCATCCTGCTCAAGGTAAATCTGCAGTGGCTCGAATTCAGGTTGGCACAATAGTGACGATAACAAGCCCATGAGACGCCAGGCCATTGCCGATTTGGTGTATGGATTCTGCACCGGCACCTGGGGTAGCACCTGAGCAAACAACCCCCAGACGTATGAAGATGGCAGCGGAAACTCAAGACGTGCGGCGATGCCGAATTCAACAGCCAACTGCTGTTTAAGCCACTGAGCCATCCCGGGGCTCTGCACCAGGATCTGTTCAGCCACGAAAGGGTCGGTCAGTGGATCACGTCGAATCAATGCGGCCAGCAAAGACTTGAGAACATCCAGTTGATTGGAGTGATAAACGGAAAACATGCAGCCTCCAGTTTCCGATGGTCAGCACCGGGTCGCAGAAGAGAGCATCATAAAGAAAAATACGTTAGCCAGCTGATACCAAACGAATAAATTGCGTTATCTAGCGACGAAAAAGAAAGAGAGGGTTGGAGCTATGGAGGGATGATGAAAAAGCGAACAGAACTAAAGAGCAGACATAAAAAAAGAGTGGCGCAGTAAACTACGCCACTCTTTTTATTTTCATTACTTCTTGTAATGAGTAGCCATGTTGTCCAAACGTTGGTTTGCACGGATGGCTTCAGACTTGGCTTCCTGTACGTCGGTAGCCAGCTTGGTTTGCTCGGAGCGCAGAGCACTCACTTCGCCAGCCAGTTGGTCAACCTTGGTAGTCAGGCCTTGTACGTCAGCGCTCAGTTGGTCGGTATTAGCACAACCAGCCAGCAGAGTAGCGCTCAGTGCAACGGTGCCCAGTAAAACTTGATATTTGTTCATGAATAACTCCCTGTAACTTGCGAGATATAAGGCAAGCATGTGCAGTATGGCATAGATTATTCCCAATAGAAGCCCTATTTTTTTCTTTTTACCCCTTGAAATTGCAGAAAAAAATTGCATAGGGTCGCAAATGGAATAAAAACTGAGTTTTTCCACTTGTTTTGCTTATTTTATAGGCAATAAAACTTTTGTTAACCGCGAGATGAACAATAAAAATATGCCAGTAATTGACAACATATCAGCTTCAAGAAACAACACAAGGGACAGCAAGCAGATTCTGGTGGGAGATTTGATATTACCGAGCTGGTGCACAATTTATTCTCTGATGTGCCCAAAGAGCATGGTTCGGGACAACCACACGGTTGGATAGCTGGAGATTGCACAAACAAAAAAGCCCAACCTGTTCAGCAGGTTGGGCTTTCTAT
>NZ_JBVAYG010000007.1:0-160204 GCF_055413365.1 Pseudaeromonas sp. HNCC25DJ182
GGTGTTACCTAACGTTTGATATAACCGGCGCAGCGCAGCTTCATCGCGCAGCGTCCGTGTTGATGGATTTGTTGGGCCTCGGTTCAAACAGCAAGAACGCACGCCATGAGCCCCAGCCAAGAAAGGCCACAATAATAAGCGAAAGAAACTCAAGCCCGGAAATCATGCCGTGGTCTAGTGACCCCAACAGCCAAGAAATCGGAATGGCCAAGCAAAGGAGCTTCATTCCTGAGCGCCCCCATACCGGCAAACGATGAATACGCCCTGCAACGAGAAAGCCGCAGATTGTGAAAAACAGCAAACCAATTACAGCGCCAATCGCACGCGATAGTGCCGAAACGTCGCCCTCAAACACTGAAGGAACGAATGCCATTGCTCCCATGAGATTGATGATCAGAGCGAGCAACCAAATGAGTGTCTTCATGTGCGGCTACCCTTAAGCGCATGAGGTCGGCGCTGGTTAGACGGCAACCAACAAACAGCTAGAGCAGGAGCTGTGATGCAAAGAAGTCGATGAAAAGCGAACAACGGTAGACTCATGATTTGAGAGGCCCAACGTCTGTTTAACCGGCTGGCTGCAACCGGTGTTGAAAAAGGAGCGGCTGCGTATAGCCAGTCCGGTGTTTAAACTTTTGTTGTGCCGTTGCGATGAGACTGGCAACGCCAGCCGCTTGAGCAACAACGAAATTAAGCCGATGAAACAGACTGGCCTGAACAGCGTCACGAAGAGTAGAACGCTCAAATATCCGAACCTGACCAACCTGATAAAGCAAAGAACCGCCGCTGATGTGGGCATGGTTCACGGATTTACTTGGAACAAAGAAGAGCAGGGCGCTGATGTCGATGTTTAACCTGGGCCGCTAACATCAAAGAAGAAAACAGCGCCATTGCTGGTATCCAAACTGAACCTCAATCGGCCACCAAGATGCCGCTGACAGCATATTGGTTAGGATGATTCACCAAACTCAAACGACCGAGCTCGAAGACCAGCAGGGTTCAATATTGCCTGCTATCTAAACCGCTCCTGCCACTACAACTCACCTGCTTGGAAAGCCGCACAACATTTTAGTTATGGGGCGCGCGGCTTTATGCGCGTCCCAGTGAGCGAAGCGAACGACTTAAACTATTTGTTATGCCTTTAGGTATGAATATCTTATTGAAAATGAAATTATCAAAAATATAAATCCAATTGCAGCAAGTGGTCCTTTTGGCGATTTTGTTGTAAATAGTATGATTATTTTAAATGGAGCGGCCATTCCAATTAACGTCAAAAAGTCGAACATTTTTGTGAAAATGAAAATAGAGCCATAAACTATCAATGCTACACCTGTTAATATTATCGAACAAGCAAGAATGATGTGCTCATAGCTGAGGTTGTTAGCGACAGAAAACATGGCGCAGCCCGCAAGCGTACATATTAGTGCTATTAAAAGCCTTGTTTTCATGCTTAAAATGTCAGAAACGGATTTCTTGATGTCGACATTAATTCTTTCATTAACCCTGCCAAAATATGAGCGAATATAATCATTCATTCTCTTTCGTAATGATTCAGCAGTAAAATAGTCAATCCCCATCAATGCTGCCGCCACGGCTTGAAGATATAGAATTGTCATTTGCTGTTCAGGTGTCACATAAGCCTCCGGTTAATATACGGCATAACGTCTGTTTAACCGGCTGGCTGCAACCGGTGTTGAATAAGGAGTGGATGCGTATAGCCAGTCCGGTGTTTAAACTTTTGTTGTGCCGTTGCGATAAAGCTAGCGACGCCAGCCGCTTGGGCAACAACGAAATACTGTCGATGAAACGGATTAGCCTGAACAACGCCACGAAGAATAGAACGCTTCAATATCCGAACCAGCCCAAACTGATAAAGCAAAGAACCGCCGCTGATGCCGATGTTTAACCAGGACTGCTAACACCACAGAAGAAAACAGCGCTATTGCTGGTATTCAAATTGAACCTCAATCGGCCACCAAGATGCTGCTGACAGTCATTGGTTTGGATGATTCACCCAACCCCAACGACCGAGCTCGAAGGCCAGCAGGATTCAATGTTGCCTGATATTTAAACCGCTCTTGTACCTATTCACTCAATTGCTTGGAAAACCGCACAACATTTTAGTTATGGGGCGCGTGTGCTTTTTGCGCGTCCCAGTGAGCGAAGCGAACGACTTAAACTATTTGTTATGCATTTCAAAATGAATAAAGTTGCGCGCCAATTAATAGCTAAAGCAATGGCGCGGGATGAGGCGGTTAATCGTGCAAACTTCCTCGATGGCGCCCAGTAAATACAATAACCATGAATGATGGAATTCAACGGAATGCAGCTCAATTGATAGGAGTGTTAACAATGTTTTTTAAATAGTTTAATCTTTTAAAGTTTTTATCTTTGGGCACGTTCATTGTGAGAGCCGTCTGCTAAATAGTCATGGGGAATAACCAATATTACTTGAGTTGTCAATAAATAGCTGACTCCCATAGATTACCTGCGTGACGTTGAATTGTTCGCTGACCTCATTCTCTTCATGGCACCTCCAAAGGTGTCTATAAACCCGCCAATGAATTGAGAGAATAATTTATTCCAGTGGCGTGAAAGACGTCGCTCGATAATCTCATGGATAAAAAATGAAATCGTTATGACCATTAAAATAGTTACCACATAAATTACAATTTTATTTTCTTCTGTTGCGTATTTGTTGATAAACATATATCCGAAATGGGCGTGTATTAGATATACAGGGTATGTAAGTGATCCAAGTTTTTGGGATATAGGTAGTTTTATAGATTGTCCATTTCCTGTGTTTTGATAAAAGAAAAGAGCAAAAAAAATCGTAATAATTGAAATTATGACCAAAGGGGAAAAGAGAACACCTTTGGCTTTTGTTAACTGCACAGCGCTACTAGCAGAAAAATTTATGCAAAGTAAATATACGACAAAAAGAAAGAATGCCGCTCTCCATCGAAATTGTTGCTTAAGAACGGCAAAAAGTGCCCCTGCAGAAAAATAGTAGTAATACCCGCCCATATAAGGCAGTGACTGGGCCCCAAGAGCAATGGATGCCAATAACACAATTGGCCAATATGTGAATATATTTTGTAAGTGCTTTTGAAATCCTAGTAATAGCAATACAAGAATTGCACAGTAAAAAGTAATTTCATACACTAATGTCCAATAAACGCCGTCTACGTGAGGAACTCCAAAAAAAGATTGTAGCATAGATAAGTTTGCAACTATTTGATAAGGGTGAACTGCCATCAAGTTTCCGCCCCACAGCAGGGCGAAGGATGAGGTAAAAAGTACAGCAAACCAATATGCGGGGTATAGTCTAACAGCTCTGCTTACTGCGAACTTTGAAGCGGTCCCCGTGTTGGCTGAAAAAAATATTACGTAACCACTAATCATGAAAAAAAGTTCAACACCTAAATAACCGTATTTACTTAAATTAATCACACATGGGATATAACTGATGGATGTGATTTTGCCGTTATTAATGCCATTGAATGTGTAGTGAAACAAAACGACAATAAATGAAGCAAAGAATCGCCCATAATCTAATAACGCCAATCTCTTCATAATATCGGGCCTGTTTGCGTATAACGTCTGTTTAACCGGCTGGCTGCAACCGGTGTTGAATAAGGAGCGGCTGCTTATAGCCAGTCCGGTGTTTAAACTTTTGTTGTGCCGTTGCGATGAAGCCGGCTATGCCAGCCGCTTGGGCAACAACGAAATATAGCCGTTGAAACGGACTGGCCTGAACAGCGTCACGAAGAATAGAACGCTGATTCATCGAAACCAACCCAACCTGATTGAGCAAAGAAGCGCAGCCGATACGGGCATGGTTCTCGGATTTATTTGGAACAAAGAAGAGTAGGGCGCTGATGCCGATGTTTAACCTGGACCTGCTAACATCACAGAAGAAAACAGCGCAATTGCTGGTATTCAAACTGAACTTCAATCGGCCGCCAAGATGCTGCTGACAGCGCATTGGTTTGGATGATTCACCCAACCACAACGACCGAGCTCGAAGACCTGCAGGATTCAAAATTGCCAGCTATCTAAACCGCTCTTGCCACTACAACTCAGTTGCTTGGCAAACCGCACAACATTTTAGTTATGGGGCGCGCGTGCTCTTTGCGCGTCCCAGTGAGCGAAGCGAACGACTTAAACTATTTGTTAGGCCATGCCTCGTAAACACCGGCGATAGAACGCGATTGCTCGACCGACTAAATCGAGAAATGTTTGCTTTCATGCCTTGATCAAAAAAAGGCGCCGAATATCAGCGACCAGAAGGTGCCGACCACGCCTGCAGATAGGAACCAGACAAGCATACGTTGCTCAACAACGGCATATCTCGCCCGCTCTTCGGCATCGAGAAACCAAGTTCGGCGGAATGGTGCATTCCCTTTTCCGATTACGAAGAAGTAGGCCGGAACAATGAAAAATATCGCCATGCCAGTTAGCCACGCCAAGTTGCTTAGAAGCACAGAGCTGGGCTTGTGGTGATTCATTAGATATTCAAAAGGAATCAGCCCGAAGACGCACCATGCTCCCGCTATTGCTGCTGTTTTGTTGGATGCCTGTGGGGTCATATGTTTGTGGCCTAACGTCTGTTTAACCGGCTGGCTGCAACCGGTGTTGAATAAGGAGCGGCTGCGTATAGCCAGTCCGGTGTTTAAACTTTTGTTGTGCCGTTGCGATAAAATTGGCAACGCCAGCCGCTTGGGCAACAACGAAATACAGCCGATGAAACGATTGGCCTAGACAGCGTCATGAAGAATAGAGCGCTTCAATATCCGAGCCAGCCCAACCTGATAAAGCAAAGAACCGCCGCTGATGTGGGCATGATTCTTTGGTTTACTTGGAACAAAGAAGAGCAGGGCGCTGATGCTGATGTTTAACCTGGGCAGCTAACACCAGAGAAGAAAATAGCGCGATTGCTGCCATTCAAACTGAACCTCAATTGGTCGCCAAGATGCTGCTGACATCGCATTGGTTTGGATGATTCACCTAACCTCAATGACCGAGCTCTAAGGCCATCAGGATTCAATATTGTCTGATTCGACAACCGCTCTTGCCACTACAACTCAGTTGCTTGGCAAACCGCACAACATTTTAGTTATGGGGCGCGCGGCTTTATGCGCGTCCCAGTGAGCGAAGCGAACGACTTAAACTATTTGTTATGTTTTCTGTTTTTTGATGATGAATTTGATGTAACCAATTAATACACCAATTACTGTCACCACAAAATGGATAAGAGCCATTGGCATAATAATCAAAAGAATGAAACCACTTGGTGCTAAAAATGAGTTCCAATTCACTCCATGATTCTTGCACCCAGAAACAAAACCAAACGGCGAATCAAGTAGTTCACACCCTGAGATTTTAAAAATCAATAACCAAATGGAGCATGAAATAATAGCAATCGCATATTTCATTTCTTGTTCATGCCTTCCGGTTGATGAAATATATTTGTCAATAGGCATCCAAGAGCTCTTAGGGAGATCAGGTATGCGATGGCTGAAATAAAAAACAATAACCCGCCACCTAAGGATTCTTTTACTGGCTCATAAACTATCGCGAATGCTACAACACCTACGAAGTAAACAATAAAATTTAACTTAACCATTTTTGTCGTAACCTTGGTGCTGCAATTTGCAAGACATAACTTCGACTTAAGTGGCGGCACGTAGTGCCGTCCAGCTTTAAGTTTTTGTTAAACAGATGCTATATCAATCAGATGCTTCATCAGTCCATGGATTTTCTGAACCATATAAGACCCATGAAGCATATGTGTCAGGCACTGATAGATTATGGAATCCTATCGTGTCTAATATTGGTTCAACAGTTAATGCGGTCAGATAGCCTAATTCTGTAGCTGTTTCACCATATGAAAGTGAATCAGTAATTACTCCTAAACTAAAATCATAACAAGAAATAGCTGGACCACCGCTAAAACCACCTCTAGCTAAACTAGATAATACAAACCTAGGATGAGGATTATTACCTCTAAGGTCTACGATAGTATTAATTTCAGCTTTAGTCGTGACTAATAAAGGCCCCTTAGCAAATGGAATAGGAGGATAACCCATAACTATTGCATCAGATAAAATTAAACTGTTATCTAGCCAATCATCCAGATGAAAACCTAAAGGAATGCTTGTTTTATCTAACCCATCAACTTGTATTAATGCGACATCAATATTTGCATCTGGATGATAATAAGGTCCGTGTATTGAACCCTTGTTTAACTCAGGTGAGTACCAAACCTCTTGTAAATTTGCACAGCTATCGGAATGGCCAATTTCTAAAATTTCTTTTTCGAAAATGACGTGGCGAGCTGTTACTAAAACACCGTTACCAATATGAAATGCAGAACCTATATTTTGATCACCTTCATGGTTCTTAACTGCGACATATGCAACTGCGCTGCTATATCTTCGCATTAACTCTTGAGGGGGGATATATGAAGACCCCCAATTTGAACTTTCATCAGTCATAGAATTTCTAGAAAAATTAGTTATAAGAAGAATCAAACGGCAAAATCTGTTTAACGTCTGTTTAACCGGCTGGCTGCAACCGGTGTTGAATAAGGAGCGGCTGCGTATAGCCAGTCCGGTGTTTAAACTTTTGTTGTGCCGTTGCGATGAAGCTGGCGACGCCAGCCGCTTCGGCAACAGCGAAATAAAGCCGATGAGACAGATTAGCCTGAACAGCGTCACGAAGAATAGAACGCTGATTTACCAGAACCAGACCAACCGGATAAAGCAAAGAACTGGCGCTGATGTGGGCATGGTTCTCGGATTTATTTGGAACAAAGAAGAACAACGCGCTGATGCTGATATTTAACCTGGACTGCTAACACCAAAGAAGAAAACAGCACCATTGCTGGTATTCAAACTGAACCTCAATCGGTCGCCAAGATGCTGCTGATAGAGTATTGGTTTGGATGATTCACCCAACCCCAACGACCGAGCTCTAAGGCCAGCAGGATTCAATATTGCCTGATTTGGCAACCGCTCTTGCCAGTACAACTCAATTGCTTGGAAAACCGCACAACGTCTGTTTAACCGGCTGGCTGCAACCGGTGTTGAATAAGGAGCGGCTGCGTATAGCCAGTCCGGTGTTTAAACTTTTGTTGTGCTGTGACGATGGAACCAGCTACGCCAGCCGCTTGGGCAACAACGAAATTAAGCCGCCGAAACAGATTGGCCTGAACAGCGTCACGAAGAATAGAACGCTTTAATATCCGAACCAACCAAACCTGATAAAACAAAGAACCGCCGCTAATGTGGGCATGGTTCGTGGATTTATTTGGAACAAAGAAGAGCAGGGCGCTGATGCTGATGTTTAACCTGGACCGCTAACACCACAGAAGAAAACAGCGTCAATGCTGGTATTCAAACTGGACCTCAATTGGCCGCCAAGATGCTGCTGACAGCGTATTGGTTTGGATGATTCACCCAACCACAATGACCGAGCTCTAAGGTCATCAGGATTCAATATTGCCAGCTATTGCAGCCGCTCTTGCCACTACAACTCAATTGCTTGGAAAACCGCACAACGTCTGTTTAACCGGCTGGCTGCAACCGGTGCTGAATAAGGAACGGCTGCGTATAGCCAGTCCGGTGTTTAAACTTTTGTTGTGCCGTTGCGATGAAGCTAGCAACGCCAGCCGCTTGGGCAACAACGAAATAAAGCCGCCAAACAGATTGGCCTGAACAGCGTCACGAAGAATAGAACGTTGATTTACCCGAACCAGCCCAACCTGATAAAGCAAAGAACCGCCGCTGCTGGAGTGGTTCACAGATTTACTTGGAACAAAGAAGAGCTGGGCGCCGATGCTGATGTTCAATCTGGACTGCTAACACCACAGAAGAAAATAGCGCCATTGCTTGTATTCAAGCCGCTCTCTAATTGGCCACCAAGATGCTGCTGACAACGCATTGGTTTTAATTATTCACCCAACCCCAACAACCGAGCTCGAAGACCAGCAGGATTCAATGTTGCCAGCTATCTAAACCGCTCTTGTACCTATTCACTCAATTGCTTGGCAAACCGCACAACATTTTAGTTATGGGGCGCGCGGCTTTATGCGCGTCCCAGTGAGCGAAGCGAACGACTTAAACTTTTTGTTAAAAGCCGATTCCCCCAAGAACTACACCGACCAAGATACCAACCAGACCACCTATCAAATGGTCTTTAATTTTTGATATCAGACTATTCCCCTCAGCAATCTCGCTCTTTAGGCCACTAATGGTCTTCTCAAGTGATTCGATCATTAGGGTTTGCTTTTCCAGCACACCGGAAAGAGCGTCGATAGAACCATTTGGTGACCCGACTAATGAGGCGATTTCCTGTTGGTGCATCACTCTGATCTTTCCGCCACTTCTCATGTAGGCCCCAGAGTCACAAAAGACTACATGATCTGATTTTTCGATTTTTACAACCGCGACATTAAGAACAACACGAGTTTTCTGTATTTCATAACTTACAACGTCAGATGAACTGAGCATTCCAAGAGCTTTTTCGATCTTGGCTCTAGCAGAGTTAGGGTCTACACCATCTATGGTAGAAGAATCGCTAACACCAAGTAGAATTGTTCCACCATCTGCGTTTGCAAATGCAGATATTACTTTTGCGAGAACGAGTGGTGATACGTCGGAATGAAGAAGTTCAACGTTGTGACTTTCTCCTCTAGACATCAGTTCAATAATATCGTTTTCCAATGTGTACTCCGCGAGTCTCTTAGGCTTTTAACTTCTAATTAAACGGCGGCACGTAGTGCCGTCCAGTGAACGAAGTGAACGTGTTTGAATTATTTGTTAAGGCTCTTTAGAAACCCTTTTTATATAATTCTCAATGAAGCCTCTATTTCGATATGCATCCCGGCGAACCTCTAAAATTTCATTCACTAAACTTTCAGCTTGTGTTTCATTGAGAGAGTTTATTGTTAAAAGTTTATCTTTAAGCTTTAATTTATACAGTTCTTCTTTCTTCTTCGTCTTTCTATCACCAAGTTTAACTGATACATAAATTAGTAGAATGTATAAAAAAATCGATGACACAATTATGAGGCCTGCATAGATGCTATTTTTGGGGTTGTCGGATTTCGGTCGTAACTTTAGCCCTTTTACTGTACTTATAGGTTTGACGCTTTGTGGTGGGTCACCAGCAAATAATAGGCTTAATGTATAATAGTTCTGTTCTGAATCATCGGCTCTATCGATATAATCAAATTCATAAACAATAATATTGTCTCTTTTTTCAACTAAACGCATAGAAGACTCTGAATAATCAGTCGGACCTTTGATAGATGATGATAATAAAGTTGTATCCTGGTTTTTATTGACTTTGAACTCTATTTTTACTTTATCAAAATGTCTTCCTGAGTCGTTGACGAATAATATATTGTAAGTGCTTAATTTTCTAATCTGCTCATTTGCAACATTGACTTTTATGTTGGACGTCAATTCTTGCTGAGTATCTAATACTAGACCGCTATTAACAACATAATCAATGTAGTAAACGTCATCTGGTAGTTTTATTACACCAAGAATCCAAGCAAAAAAGACAGGCAGTAAAGTTCCAATGATGCCAATGATAATATTTATCTTTTTATTCAATTAAAAAACCTCATGGATATCAAAGTAGCCTTAACGCCCAACTCAGCGGGCAAATTGAGCGCAGCGAAATTTGATCCGTTGTAGTTGCTTGTTAAGAGGCATTGGCGCGCTCCGCTTCATACAGTTGCTTCACAGCAAAACGACCCCGTTCGGATACTGCTTCAGACGTATCCGATGCAAACTTCTCAGCGAATTCCCTTGCGACAGTACCTAGGTTTTCTAGCTCCCGAATTAGAAACTCTGCTGAAACTCGCCGAACAATAGACGAACGATCTTCAGAAGATATTTTTAACAAGTCGAGCAATGGAGTTTGAACATTTACTTTTCGTTCGGAAATGATCGGCTTTAACCTTCCCTCACAATAACGGATGTCAGTCCATTCCCACTTCCGACCCTCTATCCATGCTATTCGGCCTTCGAATAGGCTTCGAAAAGCCTTGGCTCGAACGGAAGGTTGGATAGCGAGGCCAGCAATCTCTTCAATCTTTCCATCAAGAATCGGTGTACGTCCAAGCTGAGAAAAGAGAGACGGCATCGGCCCAGATGATGAATAAATTAACTTGGACCTAAGTAAATCTGCTATCTGCTCTTCGCCTATGATCTGCAAAAAAACCTTTTTATCTGCTTCCTCAATCCTACCCCAAGAATTCCAATTGGAAAGTGCGATACAAAGAGCTTCAACAACAAATTCAGGGTTTGTTGCTTTTGCAATCTCTGGTAGCTTTTGCCTTGCGGCTTCTCGAACTTGAGGTACCCAATCATTGAGCCTACGGACAATAAGTGAAAAGAAGAAAGTATTTGGCGCTGCACCGGATAGTGCACTCAAGGTTTTTTCGCGCTTGTAACCATCCCAGCTTATTAGATCTAGCCAAGTCAGCAATTCGCTAGGTTTAGACCAAACTTTCCACCATGGGGGAGTTGACTCCCTTAGTGCCAGGGAAAATTCTGACCGAATTAAGCGCTCCCAATAATCAAAACTAGTGAGAGATAACTGAGACGTCACATCAATAAGTGCAGACATATCAGCTACAACTTTACTTCTCGAATGTATCGAGTTAGCAAATTCCCTTACTGCTGATATAACTTTATCTTTCATAATCCACGATTGTTGCACCTACTTCTTGCCTCTTAACATTTTAGTTATGGGGCGCGCGTGCTTTTTGCGCGTCCCAGTGAGCGAAGCGAACGACTTAAACTATTTGTTAGAACCAACTTGTCAATGAAATCGGCTGTCTCTTTCACAAGGCTCACCATCATTATTGCCATCCATTTTAGTACCAGGACAATTTCTGATGAAAAATTCAGCTTCTTCTAGCGACGTCATTTGTGTGCAGTACACTCGGCCATCGCATTTGAAATTGCTCGATGGCGTTGGTTGGGGAGATATGAGTTCGTCTTGCATATTAACTTCATCGCTGAACCCGTCGTGAACTTCAGTTGAGATATTCTGTTGTGATGTATCAGCAGTTGCAGGAGTGCTAGAAGTATTTGTGTGAAAAAATTGCCATGCAGCTAAGAAGGCAAGAATTAGTACGATTTTCTTCATGAATTGAACCTCTGAGCTGACTTTAGTTCTAACGTCTGTTTAACCGGCTGGCTGCAACCGGTGTTGAATAAGGAGCGGCCGCGTATAGCCAGTCCGGTGTTTAAACTTTTGTTGTGCCGTTGCGATGAAGCTGGCTATGCCAGCCGCTTGGGCAACAACGAAATCAAGCCGATGAAACGGATTAGCCTGAACAGCGTCACGAAGAATAGAACGCTGTATTAACTGAACCAGCCCAACCTGATAAAGCAAAGAACCGCCGCAGCACCAGGAGTGGTTCACGGATTTACTTGGAACAAAGAAGAGCAGAGCGCTGATGCTGATGTTTAACCTGGATTGTTAACACCACAGAAGAAAACAGCGCCATTGCTGATATTCAATCTGAACCTCAATTAGCCACCAAGATGCTGCTGACAGCGCATTGGTTCGACTGATTCGCCCAACCCCAACGACCGAGCTCGAAGACCAACAGGATTCAATGTTGCCTGCTATCTAAACCGCTCTTGCCACTACAACTCAATTGCTTGGAAAACCGCACAACGTCTGTTTAACCGGCAGGCTGCAACCGGTGTTGAATAAGGAGCGGCTGCGTATAGCCAGTCCGGTGTTTAAACTTTTGTTGTGCCGTGGCGATGGAACCAGCTACGCCAGCCGCTTGGGCAACAACGAGATAAAGCCGATGAAACGGATTGGCCTGAACAGCGGCACGAAGAATAGAGCGCTGATTTACCTGAGCCAGCCGAACTGGATGACGCAAAGAACCGCCGCTGATATGGACATGGTTCACGGATTTATTTGGAACAAAGTAGAGCAGGGCGCTGATGCTGATGTTTAACCTGGCCCGCTAACACCACAGAAGAAAACAGCGCCATTGCTGGTATTCAAGGTGAACTCTAATTGACCACCAAGATGCTGCTGACAGCGCATCGGTTTGGATGATTCAGCCAAACCGAACGACCAAGCTCGAAGATCCGCAGTATTCAATATTGCCTGATATTTAAACCGCTCTTGCCACTACAACTCTATTACTTGGAAAACCGCACAACATTTTAAATAACCGGCCCGCGTAGCGGGTCCGGCGAAAGCCCGAAGGGCTGAAGCAATGTTAATTTTTTTGTTAGGCTTTTTTTCAACACATGGAGATAACGCCGTCAATTACTTCTTTATAATCTTGCTGGCCGTCAATTTTATCTAAGCCTTGCAACCATGTGCTAAATACTTCGTTATAATATGCTTCCGGGCCTAGTTCGAATTGTTTCATATGTTTCTTGGGGATCTCATCTTCATCCAGTTCATTGATGTATTCATAGTCTCCGAAGTCGCACTCGGTAGTTGTGATTTTATTTCCATCAAGTGCAGACAATAAACAATATGGATCTTCATCGCCAGTTATGAATCCTCTGGCAAATTGACACTTTAATTTCTTCAGTAATTCCATCACTGATTTGACAATGTCACGACCTTCTGAGCCCGACATGAAATATATTAAAGTTTGAGTGTCTGTGGTGGCCTCTACTGTCACGTCAACATCTTCGTCGATTTCATTAATACACTTTGTAATCGCATCAACAAGTTCCTCACTTTTGTTATTGTGTGCAAAAGTGATATCAGCGTACATTTCCATTTTTGACTCCCGTTTGTTGTTGTAAAGAGATTTAATGATTATTGAATATGGTGGTGACAGTAAATGGCCTAACGTCTGTTTAACCGGCTGGCTGCAACCGGTGCTGAATAAGGAGCGGCTGCGTATAGCCAGTCCGGTGTTTAAACTTTTGTTGTGCCGTTGCGATGAAGCAGGCAACGTCAGCCGCTTGGGCAACAACGAGATAAAGCCGATCAAACGGATTGGCCTGAACAGCGTCACGAAGAATAGAACGCCTTAATATCCGAACCAGACCAACCTGATAACGCAAAGAACCGCCGCTGATGCAAGCATGGTTCTCGGATTTATTTGGAACAAAGAAGAGCAGGGCGCTGATGCTGATGTTTAACCTGGACTGCTAACACCACAGAAGAAAACAGCGCCATTGCTGGTATTCAAACTGAACCTTAATCGGCCACCAAGATGCTGCTGACAACGTATTGGTTTGGATGATTCACCTAACCACAATGACCGAGATCTAAGGCCATCAGGATTCAATATTGCCAGCTATCGCAACCGCTCTTGCCACTACAACTCAATTGCCTGGAAAACCGCACAACATTTTAGTTATGGGGCGCGCGGCTTTATGCGCGTCCCAGTGAGCGAAGCGAACGGCTTAAACTATTTGTTATGCACCGCCTTCTGGCGAAGAGTATATAACCACTTGTCGCCTTGACATTTAAAAAAACGTGTGAATACAAAAAATGCAATTGTGCAGCCATATGCAATCGCTGTCTTTGGTAATGGTAGTTCACCGTCAATAGCAAAACCTAATGCGATTGATAGAAATATAAGTGCATAGGAGAAAGAAAGTATCGCGTATATGTAATTAAAAACAATTGTGACACCACAAATAATCTTATTGTTAGAGGAAGTCTTGTCGTACGGGGATGAAAAAAGCTCGGATAGTTTTGGTTTGACCGCCACCGCTGTGTTGATTATTCCCTGTTTTAGTTTTACTACTCTTGGGCTGTAAAGTACAAGAGCGATAAACCAAATAATACTTAACAGTGTTATTGAAACCAAAATTGCATTTGCGAGCCATCCCAACTTTGCTTCGTTTAACTGTTGGAGAATTTGAATAAATAAACCTAGTAAATTTGTCATCGATAACCCCTATGCATAACATTTTAGTTATGGGGCGCGCGGCTTTTATGCGCGTCCCAGTGAGCGAAGCGAACGACTTAAACTATTTGTTATGCAAAGTTTATCTATCAAGCAACGCTGCAATTTTAATTTCTTCTTCATCAGTGAAGCAGACATGCCCAACTGGAACAATGCCATTGATGTGTTTTATGATTTCTTTTGAGTCGAACGTGTTGAATCCTCCACATAGCTCAATTACCTGAACCCCGTTAGATATCATTTTATCTGCGGCCAAGCATGCTTGTTGTAATGATTCAACCGCGATAACACAAGTTCGGAAGCATGGCGATTCTATTGTGGCAGTGTGTATTTCCGGATTGTATTCTGGACCCATAACGATGAATCCATAGTTACTAATTTTCATAAATCATATCTTTGTTTGCCAGCGCGGCCATGAGTTAGGAATGCATAACATTTTAGTTATGGGGCGCGCGGCTTTATGCGCGTCCCAGTGAGCGAAGCGAACGACTTAAACTATTTGTTAAATTACTTACGCATTGTTCATGAAGTGATCATAGTATTTCCTAGCTACATCTTCTGGGCCTAAAGCAACATCGATTAACATCTGAAGACTCCAGACCGGACCTGGAATAACATCATCTAAATTTAGGTCATCAGGGTATGCTTCTGGATCTATAGCCATTTCAAAATTAGCAAACCACCATAGTTCTACTTTTCGTAGTAAATTAATCATTTCTTGAAATGCTGTAGGAATATCAAAATCAACACCAGATGAAGCAAAAGTTAACATTTCATGTGTCAGAGTGTTTCGGCACTTTTTTATGTGTTCGAATCTTGATATGTCATTTTCATCTATGGCATCCATTTCTTGTAGCCATTTCAATGATGCGTATAAAACGTTTTTATTAAGAGAGAGTACATTGTCTTTATATTCTTGACTGATGGTTAATCCAGCATCATTAAGTCCATCCGCATAGAAGCCTTTAATTTTGTCAATAATGCTATTTTTTAGCATTTCGAATGCCATTGAGAAAATTGATGCTGTGATGATATTAGTTTTTAGTGTTTCTGGGTGAAGTGCTCTTGCCCATGATGCTTTTATTTTATCATCCATAAGAACCTTCGAGTAATTTAACATTTTAGTTATGGGGCGCGCGGCTTTATGCGCGTCCCAGTGAGCGAAGCGAACGATTTAAACTATTTGTTAGGGTTTTTATTCCCACGAATACCATTATATAACGTGCGCTGGTTCATGATTTGCCTAACGTTTGACGAGAGGGAATGGTTATGTGGCGTTTCCGTAGCGCTCATGCCACTCGATCAACGTTTCAGCAAGATCCTTAAGTGAGATGTTGTACATATTGCCAACAGCCGCATCCATTCCGGTAAGCGAGCGCGAGACTTGGCTGCGCCGAGCGCCACCACTCTTGTAGTTCAGCGCGATCACAGTCGCTCCTCGGATTTTGGCCATGCGAATTGATTCAATGTCGCTCCAACGGAAGTGGCTGGTCTTGAACAATCCAACCATTTCGACCCCCTCTTCGTCTAGCCGAAGGGTGACGCCACCTTTCACCAAAACTAGTGCCCCTATGAGTGCAATCGCCCCGAATAACAACGCAGTGGCCCCCCCAAATAAAGGCTGGCTGGCAGTCATATGGAGACCAGTCCATGCGAAAAGACCTGCGACACCAAAAAGCAACAGCGCTTTGAAACGACTAGCTTTGAATATTTTCTCGCGGTTCATGTGAGCCACCTAACAATTTAGTTATGGGGCGCGCGGCTTTATGCGCGTCCCAGTGAGCGAAGCGAACGACTTAAACTATTGGTTAGGCAGCTATTGGCTACCAAAAGAAAAATATACTTTATTGCCTTTTAATAACCCCCATTCACGATTTTCACCTTCTGATTCTTTCGTTAAGGAGTATAAATAACTTGGTAGTCTATTCTGCCATTTGTTGTGGGCGACACATGGATTCGGCTCTCTGCTCATTTCGGCTTCAAGGGTTGCCACAATCTTTGACTTTATATATTCAAAGTCTTCTGGTGATACTGTGAATAAGGCACAAGAAGAATAGTCACCATGAATATCTGGGTATGAAGATTGTTTCTCAATGAAAACTCCCGAACTAGGGAATTTAATATCTGTTATTCTTTCGAACTCGGATTTGTAAAAAGAATCGGATGGATAAAAGGCAAGGTATGAGCTGATAGATATATAGGTCAATAATCCGATAACCGCAAAGCGACCGATGCGCCCCTTGCGCCATAACCAATAGCTGAAAGCGATCACTAATAGTGAAGAAAAAATCAACAAAGTGATGACTGCTGAATTCGATTCCATGATTCAAATGCCTAACGTCTATTTAACCGGCTGGCCGATGCCAACCTGTGAATGATAAACCGGCTGCTTACGGCCAGTCCGATTGAAATTTTTGTTGTGCCAGAACTGCTGCTAACTACGCCAGCCGCTTGGGCAACAACGAAACCAGTCTGATGACTTGTTGAACCAGAACAGCGCCAAGCAGAAAGAGACGCTAAGGCTGGCGTTCAAACTCACGAGTTGGGACTAAGAACAGGCACCGGAGCCGATGTTGCTGGCCAACCTGTTGGAACAGAGAAGGCGAGGGCGCCGAGGCCGATGCCTAAGGTTGGCCAGAACGAAGCAACCAAGATGCTTGCTGACAACGTGCCGGGCCGGAGTTTACGCCAGAGCGGAAGACGGTCCTCTAACACTTGGCCATTTCTCTGCGGCCAACTACAAGCTGCTCTTGCCCTGGAGCCACTCATCACTGGCAACACGCACAACGTCTGTTTAACCGGCTGGCTGCAACCGGTGTTGAATAAAGAGCGGCTGCGTATAGCCAGTCCGGTGTTTAAACTTTTGTTGTGCCGTTGCGATGAACCAGCAACACCAGCCGCTTGGGCAACAACGAAATAAAGCCGCCGAAACAGATTGGCCTGAACAGCGTCACGAAGAATAGAACGCTGTAATATCCAAACCTAACCAACCCGATAAAGCAAAGAACCGCCGCTGATGCAGGCATGATTCTCGGATTTATTTGGAACAAAGAAGAGCAGGGCGTTGATGCCGATGTTTAACTTGAACGGCTAACACCCAAGAAGAAAATAGCGCGATTACCGCCATTCAAACTGAACTTCAATCGGCCATCAAGATGCTGCTAATAACGCATTGGTTTGGATGATTTACTCAACCTCAACGACCGAGCTCGAAGACCCGCAGGATTCAATATTGCCTGCTATCGCAACCGCTCTTGTACCTATTACCACCGCTGCTTGGAAAACCGCACAACATTTTAGTTATGGGGCGCGCGGCTTTATGCGCGTCCCAGTGAGCGAAGCGAACGACTTAAACTATTTGTTAAGTGCTGTTTGATATATTGCAAAAATGGAAACAACAAGCGCCAGAGTAGATATTAATAGAGGGATAATGAATCTGTAAAATGATTGGTCATGTTCGGCTAGTACGGCTGATAGTAAAGGGAAGTGAACCGCATGTTTATCTTTGCCTATTGAATGCGCGAATAAGTGAACATGTTTGCCATCAGCTTGTATATATCCATGCTTCTTGTCCAGGTGATAATAAAGACGACCAAACACTATGTCAGCATCAATGTTTAGTTTTTTTGCAATTAAATGACAGTCAATTGGGACATATATTTTACTTTCTCTTGGTGGATTTTCTATATCGAATGATGAAAAATCACGGTAGTACGCATCATAAATTTCTTTAAGAATTACACGATCAGTTACATTGTTGCTCATGATGGTTTATCACTTAACGTCTGTTTAACCGGCTGGCTGTAACCGGTGTTGAATAAAGAGCGGCTGCGTATAGCCAGTCCGGTGTTTAAACTTTTGTTGTGCGCCTCGATGAAACCAGCTATGCCAGCCTCTTGGGCAATAACGAAATAAAGCTGATGAAACAGATTGGCCTGAACAGCGTCACGAAGAATAGAACACCTTAATATCCGAACCAGACCAACCTGATAAAGCAAAGAACCGCCGCTGATGTGGGCATGGTTCTCGGATTTACTTGGAACAAAGAAGAGCAGGGCGCTGATGCTGATATTTAACCTGGGCAGCTAACACCACAGAAGAAAACAGCGCCAATGCTGGTATTCAAACTGAACCCTAATTGCCCACCAAGATGCTGATGACAACAAAATTGGTTTGGCTGATTCGCCCAACCCCAACGACCGAGCTCGAAGGCCAACAGGATTCAATATTGCCTGCTATCGCAACCGCTCTTGCCACTACAACTCAATTGCTTGGAAAACCGCACAACGTCTGTTTAACCGGCTGGCTGCAACCGATGTTGAATAAAGAGCGGCTGCGTATAGCCAGTCCGGTGTTTAAACTTTTGTTGTGCCGTTGCGATGAAGCTGGCAACGCCAGCCGCTTGGGCAACAACGAAATTAAGCCGCTGAAACAGACTGGCCTGAACAGCGTCACGAAGAATAGAACGCTGATTTACCAGAACCAGACCAACCTGATAAAGCAAAGAACCGCCGCCGATGTGGGCATGGTTCACGGCCCAAATGGGAACAAAGAAGAGCAGGGCGCTGATGCTGATGTTTAAGCTGGGCTGCTAACACCATAGAAGAAAACAGCGCCATTGCTGCCATTCAAACTGAACTCTAATTGCCAACCAAGATGCCGCTGACAACGCCTTGGTTTGACTGGTTCACCCAACCCCAACGACCGAGCTCGAAGGCCAGTAGGATTCAATGTTGCCTGCTATTGAAACCGCTCTTGCCACTACAACTCATTTGCTCGGAAAACCGCACAACGTCTGTTTAACCGGCTGGCTGCAACCGGTGTTGAATAAAGAGCGGCTGCGTATAGCCAGTCCGGTGTTTAAACTTTTGTTGTGCCGTTGCGATGAACCAGCAACGCCAGCCTCTTGGGCAACAACGAAATCAAGCCGATGAAACAATTGGCCTGAACAGCGCCACGAAGAATAGAACGCCTTAATATCCGAACCAGCCCAACCTGATAGAGCAAAGAACCGCCGCCGATGCTGGCATGGTTCACCGGCCTGTTTGGAACAAAGAAGAAAACAGCGCTATTGCTGCTATTCAAACTGAACTTCAAACGGTCACCAAGATGCTGATGACAACAAAATTGGTTTGGTTGATTCACCCAACCCAACGACCGAGCTCTAAGGCCAGCAGGATTCAATATTGCCTGCTATCGCAGCCGCTCTTGCCACTACAACTCAATTGCTTGGCAAACCGCACAACATTTTAGTTATGGGGCGCGCGGCTTTTATGCGCGTCCCAGTGAGCGAAGCGAACGACTTAAACTATTTGTTAGCGGTGGAGTAGGACGTGTTACTCAACTTCAATCGATTCGGATGACCAAGTGCTTTTCGACGCTGGATCATAGATTGACCATGTTGAAAAAACTGCGTTATGTGAGAAGCCGGTTGAAACCATGTACTCAACCCAACCCAACCATTGTTCTTGGGTGAACTCATAACCGTATGGACGTGTTGTACCTTTAATTAAAAAGTAGCCTGGTTCATGCGCTGTTGATAGCTCAAGGGTATAGTTTTCAGAAAGTGATTTCATTAATTCAAGTGCTTCATTTTCTGAATTTGAAAAGAACACAAAGTCCAGCGCTGCCTTTGTGTTTTCAGTGAAGCCATTCACCTTCATTGTTGCCCATAGTTCATGCGCCTCAGCCACTCTGCGTTGATATATTCCTTGTTGATATGAGTTCATCTCTTCCCCCTGCGAGGCATGTAATTGTGATGCAAGTAAAATCGCTAGTGTTGTGGTGAATATGCGCATGGTTTACCGCTAACGTCTGTTTAACCGGCTGGCTGCTACCGGTGTTGAATAAGGAGCGGCTGCGTATAGCCAGTCCGGTGTTTAAACTTTTGTTGTGCCGTTGCGATGAAGCTAACGATGCCAGCCGCTTGGGCCACAACGAAATAAAGCTGATGAAACGATTGGCCTGAACAACGTCACGAAGAATAGAACGCTGATTTACCAGAGCCTGCCGAACCTAATAACGCAAAGAACCGCCGCTGATGCAGGCATGGTTATCGGATTTATTTGGAACAAAGAAGAACAAGGCGCTGATGCTGATATTTAACCTGGGCCTGCTAACACCAGAGAAGAAAACAGCGCCATTGCTGGTATTCAAAGTGAACTTCAATTGACCACCAAGATGCTGCTGACAGCGCATTGGTTCGACTGACTCACCCAACTCCAACTACAGAGCTCGAAGGCCAACAGGATTCAATATTGCCAGCTATCGCAACCGCTCTTGCCACTGCAACCATTATTGCTTGAATACCGCACAACGTCTGTTTAACCGGCTGGCTGCAACCGATGTTGAATAAGGAGCGGCTGCGTATAGCCAGTCCGGTGTTTAAACTTTTGTTGTGCCGTTGCGATGAAGCTGGCGACGCCAGCCGCTTGGGCAACAACGAAATATCGCTGATGAAACAGATTGGTCTGAGCAGCGTCACGAAGAATAGAACGCTTCAATATCCGAACCTGACCAACCTGATAAAGCAAAGAACCGCCGCTGATGTGGGCATGGTTCTAGGATTTATTTGGAACAAAGAAGAGCGGGGCGCCGATGCTGATTTTTAACTTGGGCTGCTAACACCACAGAAGAGAACAGCGCCATTGCTGCCATTCAAACTGAACTTAAATCGGCCGCCAAGATGTTGCTAATAGCGTATTGGTTTGGTTGATTCACCCAACTCCAACGGCCGAGCTCGAGGATCAGCTGGATTCAAAATTGCCTGATTTTTAAACCGCTCTTGCCACTACAACTCAATTGCTTGGAAAACCGCACAACATTTTAGTTATGGGGCGCGCGGCTTTTATGCGCGTCCCAGTGAGCGAAGCGAACGACTTAAACTATTTGTTAGCTGGTGAGCTTAAATTCATTGGCTGCTTCAGCTGTGATGATTCTTGCTCTTGATAAATTTGAGTCCGATTCAACAACCCATACACCGTTAAAATATGGTGTAACAATTGATGTTACATGCAAGGCCAGGAGGTTTTGAATTTCTTTGACGAACGAAGGAAAATCATTGGCAAAATTCAACAATCCTTTGTCGTTACCCCAGGGGTTATCAGCGTGAAGATATTTCCCTAATCGATCATATAATTTTTCAAATCGACTTTGAGTGAGAAATCCGCTTTCCTTTTTTGCGAAGTTCCAAACATGATCCTTGGTGCGAACAGCAGGTAACAACGGTTTTGGGTAGAAATCCTTATTGATGGCACTCAGTTGTGTTGTTATTTTTTTTGGCGTTAAAGTCTTTGGTGAAGTCTTTGTCTCTAAATTTTTCATATGCTGTCTTGTTTGGTGCGATGGCAGCAAATGCAATGCATTCTAATGTTTTTCTAAGCTGTAAAATGCATGATTCAATTTCATAAATCTCTTCAGTGTTCTTATACCGTTCATAGTAAACCTCAGAAGCATTTAATCTATTTAATGCTTCATTAACCTGCTTAAGGTAGATGTCTCTCAGATGTTCAGTATTCATTGTGATCAGCTAACGTCTGTTTAACCGGCTGGCTGCAACCGGTGTTGAATAAGGAGCGGCTGCGTATAGCCAGTCCGGTGTTTAAACTTTTGTTGTGCCGTTGCGATGAAGCTGGCGACGCCAGCCGCTTGGGCAACAACGAAATAGAGCCGATAAAACGATTGGCATGAACAGCGTCACGAAGAAAAGAACGCTTCAATATCCGAGCCAGCCCAACCTGATAAAGCAAAGAACCGCCGCCAATATTGGCATGGTTCACGGATTTATTTGGAACAAAGAAGAGCAGGGCGCTGATGCCGATGTTCAACCTGGATTGCTAACACCAAAGAAGAAAACAGCGCCATTGCTGCCATTCAAACTGAACTTTAATCAGCCACCAAGATGCTGCTGACAGCTCATTGGTTTGGATGATTAACCCAACCTCAACGACCGAGCTCGAAGACCTGCAGGATTCAAAATTGCCAGCTATCTAAACCGCTCTTGCCACTACAACCGTATTACTTTGAACACCGCACAACGTCTGTTTAACCGGCTGGCTGCAACCGGTGTTGAATAAAGAGCGGCTGCGTATAGCCAGTCCGGTGTTTAAACTTTTGTTGTGCCGTTGCGATAAAGCTGACAACACCAGCCGCTTGGGCAACAACGAAATATCGCCGATGAACAGATTGGCCTGAACAGCGTCACGAAGAATAAAACGCTGTATTAACTGAACCAGCTCAACCTGATAAAGCAAAGAACCGTCGCTGATGTGGGCATGGTTCTCGGATTTATTTGGAACAAAGAAGAACAGGGCACTGATGCCGATGTTTAACCTGGACTGCTAACACCACAGAAGAAAACAGCGCCATTGTTGCCATTCAAACTGAACTTTATTGCCCACCAAGATGCTGCTGACAACACATTGGTTTGGTTGATTCACCCAACCCCAACGACCGAGCTCGAAGACCAGCAGTATTCAATATTGCCCGCTATCAAAACCGCTCTTGCCACTACAACTCAATTGCTTGGAAAGCCGCACAACGTCTGTTTAACCGGCTGGCTGCAACCGGTGTTGAATAAAGAGCGGCTGCGTATAGCCAGTCCGGTGTTTAAACTTTTGTTGTGCCGTTGCGATGAAGCTAGCAACGCCAGCCGCTTGGGCAACAACGAAACAAAGCAGCCGAAACGGATTGGCCTGAACAGCGTCACGAAGAATAGAACGCTGATTTACCCGAGCCAAGCGAACCTGATAACACAAAAAACCGCCGCTGATACAGGCATGGTTCTCGGATTTATTTGGAACAAAGAAGAGCAGAGCGCTGATGCCGATGTTTAACCAAGACCGCTAACATCAAAGAAGAAAACAGCGCCATTGCTGGTATTCAAACTGAACTTAAATCGACCACCACGATGCCGCTGACAACGCATTGGTTTGGATGATTCACCCAACTCCAACGACCGAGCTCGAAGGCCTGCAGGATTCAATATTGCCAGCTATTTAAACCGCTCTTGCAACTATTCACTCAATTGCTTGGAAAGCCGCACAACATTTTAGTTATGGGGCGCGCGGCTTTATGCGCGTCCCAGTGAGCGAAGCGAACGACTTAAACTATTGGTTAGGCCGTATAATGCATATATCGAAGGAACAATTTTCGTCTTACTCTACAACTGGCATACTTAAACATGTCCCGGTGGCTAGACTGCTACACTAAGCATTAGGGTTCAATTGCTAAAAAATACTCAGAAATTTTGCTGTCAGGTTCATTATCATGTAGGTTCCATACAAGCTCGATTCGCTTATGAAATAATGACTTCTTAAAGTAAAATCTAAATAGCGAAGTGCAGTCATACCGTTCGTATCCGGAACAATCAAACTCAACAATTGTTCCCGCAATAAATTTGGAATTTCGGTAGGTGTAATTCTTAACCACTTTATACTTGGTGCCAGTAACAAATGAGTGCGGCCTCCAGGTTCCTTCTGTTGCCAATGGGCGCCTCCTTGCTTGTCTGCCTAACATTTTAGTTATGGGGCGCGCGGCTTTTATGCGCGTCCCAGTGAGCGAAGCGAACGACTTAAACTATTTGTTAAATGCCTACTCACCGAGTGTTTCAATGTAGTATGAGAAACGATCAAAATCCCAATCGATGGTGTTAGCTATTTTTATTTGTTGAAGAATAAATTTTAAGTTGTCAGCGTTTATTTTGTAAGAGTCAAACATTGGGTTGCATGTGTCTACACCAAATTCAATTTGAAATGCTTCAAGGTTAAAATCGCTGACTTTGGTTTCAAATATGAGTTCTTCATTCAATATTGAGTAGCAGGTGAGCTGTCTGATGATTTGACTTATCATGATGGCATTTAACGTCTGTTTAACCGGCTGGCTGCAACCGGAGTTGAATAAGGAGCGGCTGCGTATAGCCAGTCCGGTGTTTAAACTTTTGTTGTGCCGTTGCGATGAAGCTAGCGACACCAACCGCTTGGGTAGCAACGAAATAGAGCTGATGAACAGATTGGTTTGAACAGCGTCACGAAGAACAGAACGCTTCAATATCCGAATCTGACCAACCTGCTAAAGCAAAGAACCGCCGCTGATGTGGGCATGGTTATCGGATTTATTTGGAACAAAGAAGAGCAGGGCGCGGGTGCTGATGTTTAACCTGGGCAGCTAACGCCACAGAAGAAAATAGCGCGATTGCTGCCATTCAAACTGAACCTCAATTGGTCGCCAAGATGCTGCTGACAGCGCATTGGTTTTAATGATTCCCCCAACCCTAACGACCGAGCTCGAAGGCCAGCAGGATTCAATATTGCCTGCTATTGCAACCGCTCTTGCCACTACAACTCAATTGTTTGGCAAACCGCACAACGATTTGTTTAACCGGCTGGCCAGCAGCCGATGTCGAAATAATGAACCGCGGCTTACTGGCCAGTCCGGTGTTGAAACTTTTGTTGTATGAACCACTGTGCCGCATTGAAACGCCGCTTCTGTGGCCACCAGGGACTTGGCCGTTGTTGCATGGCCGAGAGCCTAAAGAAGAAACAACCTTCGGCCCTGATGATATTGCTATGCCGATTGGGCACGAAGAAACAACCTCAGTTGCAGCTGTTCACCTCGGACTCAAAACACCAGACAGGTTGGCCGGAGCGGGGAGTCGAGGGTATGGACCCTAAACCTGTTACAGCAGAGCTCTAATACACGCCGTGCCAGATGAAACCAGCTATTGCCGCCGCTGTTCACCGCTATAACTTTTGAACTTGGATTACATACAACATTTTAGTTATGGGGCGCGCGGCTTTATGCGCGTCCCAGTGAGCGAAGCGAACGACTTAAACTATTTGTTAGGTATTATCAGCACTGAATTTAGCATATACATACTGGGCGCATTTGACAGAGATAAATAATAAAATCACAAAACTGATAGTTATGTACGGTATGGAGAAATATAGTGGGACATACCTCGGTAAAACTGCAAGCAGTATTACTGATAACAAAGCTATAGCGACTAGCGAAATTCGCATGATGACTTTGAGTGAATGATCTGGATAAAATTTAGCTATCAAAAAACCTGCTGGAGCGGCCGCCAACAAAATGTGTAAATCAAACTCCGTTGCCCATAATGCCCTAATAGATAGAATTTTTAAAAAATCGGACAACTCCTCGTTTTTTATGATTGAGGCGGCCCACGATGATGTTGGGAATGTGAGTTCGAAATGATAAATAAAAGATACAACGGCATACCAAAGTAGGCCATAACTCAATCCGAGGAGAATTGTTTTTTTGTTCAAAATGTTCACCTATAACCTGGGTGTTACCTAACTTCAACTTATGGGGCGGTTGAAAACCGTCCCACATTAAGTTTTTGTTAGATTGGGCAGATTCATTTACTGTGGAAATCTGTGCTGGCAGCTCTAGCTAATCTGTCATATATTATTTTCTGATATAACCCTTCTGCAAATGCAATAGTGTTGGATGAGTATATGCTAGAATGTATATCTTCTAATAGTAGCCTTGAACTTACAGATTGCCCCCAGTATGTATTGATTAATTTTCTATCTTCTTCTGGTAAGGACGATACTTCTGATGATTCGAAAGTGATTATTCTGGTGCCATTGGCAGATATTTCTGATTTGTTTTCAAAATCTTTCAGGGATAACTTTAGATCTATATAATTCCCCTCACCAATAGAAACTCGCAATAAAGCTGGGACTTTTATTGCTGTATTAGTTCGACCTGAATTTATGAGAGATGCTGATACTGTAAAAAAAGATCTGTTATCCACGAGTTCTTTTTTTAATATTTCAATTTTTCGCTCCATCGCTGGAAGGTTGCTTTGAAGCTCAGCATAGCGCTTTTCAAGTCCATCTAATCTTTTTTGATATGCATCCCGAAATGAGTCAATCATTTTATCTTTTTCATCCTGCTCATATTCAACTTCGGGTGCAATTGGCCCATTTAGTTTATCACATTCATATTTTGTTAAAGTTTGTGGCGTTAGGGAAGCTACCCGATCAAGTTCTTTTTTTCGCTCTTCAATTTGTGTTGGTAAATCTCTAAGACGTTGCTTAGCATCTGCTAACAACTCTTCGGTCTGTGATAGAGTATATCCTCCTCGCTTATTAGGTTTTTCAAAAACGATTTCATTATAATCCATTCCAAGAATATAAGGTGCTTGCCCATGTCTATTTTTTAGACTTCTAAGTTCTGGTTCTTCGTCAATAGATATTAAAGCTGTATCACTTACTGTTCTTCGGATAGCATTTATCTCAACAGATAATTTAGGTGCATTAACAAATTTTGCTTGCCAGAATGGGACGATCAGAGCGACAAAAAAACCAATAAGTGCAGATGTAATTGGAATAATAGATGGTTTTACTGAAGAAATATAAGCTATCAAATATCCGACGCCAGAACCAATGACAAAAGCAAAAAGATACAATAGATATTTATTTGGAGTTTTATTTTCTTTTTTCATCGATACCCTCGATATTGTTAATGTCTAATTTCAGTATAAAATCTAACATTTTAGTTATGGGGCGCGCGGCTTTATGCGCGTCCCAGTGAGCGAAGCGAACGACTTAAACTATTTGTTATAACACGATTTACAACTTACTTTTTTCACCTAAATACTGCGAAAATCTCAACAAATAGCCGTCTGGATCTTGAACTAAAAACTCACGCTGACCAGAGAGTTTATCGCCAATGTCATACCATGCTTCAGATAGTTCTCTATACAGCTCAACTTGCGCTGCCTTAAGTTGGCTGTATACAGAGCCAATATCTGATAACTCCATTTGAAAATTTACGCCTCGACCGAATGGCGAGTCTAAGCTACCAGTAATCCAAGCACTCTGATGTATCTGCTCGATCATGATCTGAACTCGCTCAAGCTCAAGATAAGCAAAATCTGGATTTTGCCGCTGATTTCTAACTTTGAAACCGAGCAGATCACGATAAAAACTCAGTGATTTATTAAAGTCCGAGACCGATAGCTCAGGAACCATTGGATTCCAATATTCTTCCATTTCATTCCTTGATAAATATGAGACAGCTTCATAGACGTTATAACGTCTGTTTAACCGGCTGGCTGCAACCGGTGTTGAACAAAGAGCGGCTGCGTATAGCCAGTCCGGTGTTTAAACTTTTGTTGTGCCGTTGCGATAAAACCAGCAACGCCAGCCGCTTGGGCAACAACGAAATATAGCTGCCAAAACTGATTGGCCTGAACAGCGTCACGAAGAATAGAGCGCCTTAATATCCGAAACTACCTAACCTGATAAAGCAAAGAACCGCCGCAGATGTGGACATGGTTCTTGGATTTACTTGGAACAAAGAAGAACAGGGCATTGGTGCTGATGTTCAACCTAGACTGCTAACACCACAGAAGAAAACAGCGCTATTGCTGCCATTCCAACTGTACTTTAATTGTCCACCAAGATGCTTCTGATAGCGCATTGGTTTGGTTGATTCACTCAACCCCAACGACCGAGCTCGAAGGCCTGCAGGATTCAATATTGCCAGCTATCAAAACAGCTCTTGCCACTACAACTCAAGTGCTTGGAAAACCGCACAACGCTGTGCTCAGCGGCAGTTTGTAAGTCGCAGTTTTGTGGGTTATTTTTGAGCAGCAAAACCACAAAACTGCGACTTACAAACTGTCCAGCGCACGCAGTGCGCGAGCTGGAGCACTTTGTTAGGCTTTTTAAATAATAACCGAAGGCAATGAATCATTCGGAAAGTAAATTTGCATAGACTCATATTGATCTGAACTATCATGTAACTGTAATACGAGTCCATTTTTAAAATGAATTTCTATTAGTCTTCTATTTGAAACCAATACACTTTCAACGGATTGGTTGAGTAGCTTTTGAAACCCCAGAGAAGACCAATTTTTTTCTTCACTCCATATAGCTATTTCAGTTCCGCTTTGTAGAACAGATGCAATTCCTTGAAGGCAGATTTTGGTGCCTGCGTCAAAAATAAATTGAATGTCATAGCGCCCCTGACTGATCATGTTCAGGTCAGAACCTAGAATAATGGAAAGATCAAAATTTTCTGGGATTCCGTACATTTATATGCCTAACGTCTGTTTAACCGGCTGGCTGCAACCGGTGTTGAATAAGGAGCGGCTGCGTATAGCCAGTCCGGTGTTTAAACTTTTGTTGTGCCGTTGCGATGAAGCTAGCGCCGCCAGCCGCTTGGGCAACAACGAGATAAAGCCGATGAAACAGATTGGCCTGAACAGCGTCACGAAGAATAGAACGCTCAAATATCCGTACCAGCCAAACCTGATAAAGCAAAGAACCGCCGCTGATGCAGGCATGGTTCTCGGATTTATTTGGAACAAAGAAGAACAAGGCGCTGATGTCGATGTTTAACCTGGACCTGCTAACACCACAGTAGAAAACAGCGCCATTGCTGATATTCAAACTGAACCTCAATTGGCCGCCAAGATGCCGCTGACAGCGCATTGGTTTGGTTGATTCACCCAACCCCAACAACCGAGCTCGAAGACCAGCAGGATTCAAAAATTGCCCGATTCGATAACCGCTCTTGCCACTACAACTCAATTGCTTGGAAAACCGCACAACAACTTATTGTCCGGAACCATTCCTCCATAGTACGGGGAAAGGTTCGACATAGTCTGTGGATGGAAACAACGCCGGGGTTTAAAAGCCCTATATGGCCCATGGGGTTATGGGCGTGGCGTTGCATAGTTCTTGTAACAATGCGGAAAAGTTCCACTTAGTCTGTTGCTTGTCTCACTCGGATATATACTGGTTATATATACATATGTCCGAGGTGGCTATTATGCGTAAACCCCATTCGCCGTTTTTGGCCAGTATCTATGAGCAGATGCTGTTGTTGCGCTATGCCATGGCAACGATTGAAGCCTATCTGCACTGGATCACCGCGTTTATCCGTTTTCATAAGATGCAACATCCATCGAACCTGGGGGAGGCCGAGGTACAGAGCTTTCTCACCCACTTGGCGACCGAGCGTCGGGTTGCCAGCAAGACCCAGGCTCAGGCGCTCAATGCGCTGGTGTTTCTTTACAAGACCATCCTTCTACGGCCGCTGCAGTTGCAGATGGAGTTTACCCGTAGCCAGCGAGCCCCCAAGTTGCCCACGGTGCTGACCCAGAGCGAGGTGCGCGCCTTGCTGCTGGCGATGCCGGTGCAGCTGCGACTGCTGGCGCAACTCATGTATGGCAGCGGCCTGCGGCTGATGGAGGTGATGCGGCTGCGCATTCAGGATCTGGATTTCAACTATCTCTGTGTCATGGTCTGGAACGGCAAAGGCGGCAAGCATAGGCGGGTTACCCTGGCCTCCGAGCTGATCCCGGCTCTGCGTGAGCAGATTGCCTATGCCCAACGCTTTTTCTTGAGCGATTGTCTGAACGACCAATATGCCGGTGTGGCTTTGCCCACCGCGCTGGCGCGAAAATACCCGTCGGCCTGCAAGGAGCTGGGCTGGCACTATCTGTTCCCCTCGGCGGTGCTGAGTCGGGATCCGCGGGACGGGGCGTTGCGTCGCCATCATCTGGACCCGTCCACCCTGCAAAAAGCAGTGCGCGCCACGGCGCGGCAACTCAACTTTGGTAAGCCGGTCAGTTGCCACACCCTGCGTCACTCATTCGCCACCCATTTGCTGGCCCGGGGCGCGGATATTCGCACCGTGCAGGAGCAATTGGGCCATTCCGATGTCCGGACCACACAAATCTACACCCATGTATTGCAGCAAGGAGCGAACGGGGTGCGTAGCCCGCTTTCCGATCTCTAACTAATCGATCTCTAACTAACTGTTCCGAATAGTAGGTCATTCAGCTCAGCGGCTTAGGTAGCACTAAGCTGACCCTCCGCGCCAGGGATGGCGCGGCGGAGCCCCCATGGATGGGTTCACGGCGTGCCAGCGTGTGCTTCCCGGTCGATGGGGCGGTTATTTAGGCCAAGGATCAGTGCAAGCCGCTGCGCGTGGGCCAAGCTACCGCCACTAGGTTACAGCTCCCAGTTGCTGATCGGTGGCGCGGATGGGCTCAGAGGATAGAACTTGATCGGCGGCGTATGGATGGCGGGTCTGGCGTTCAACAGCCAGGAAGGGCCCTGTGCGTCCATGCGGCAAAGCGGATAAAGTTGGATTTCTTTCTGATATCCCTATCTTTTTCGGAAATCCATGCTACGGCCTTTGGGGCCATATGGGAATTACTTGGAGTCATTAATCTAAAAAATGTGCGTGAGGCCGCGATTTCCCGGCGGCCGGGCGGGTTACTCCTTTTGCTTGATCACGGCGGCGAGACAGAGATTGGTCTGCTGCACGAAGTGGGTAAAGCTGAAGAAGTCGTCGCGACTGAGGACGCGTTTGCTATCGGCGCGATCGGCGTAGAACAGGCCGATGGATTGCTGCTCGACTATGATGGGGGCGATGAAAAATCCCTTGCTATAGACAGCGGTACGCAGCTCCGGGCTTACCAGCGGGCTCCACTTCGGATCCGTGAGGCTGGTGATCCATTGCGGCTCCTGCTTGCTCAGCAGTTGACTGAACAGGTTATTGCGGGCGCTGACATCCAGAGTGAAACGCTGTTTAAGCAAGTCCCCCTGCTGGCCGGTGACAAAGCGCGGAGTGAGCCGGTTTTTCTCCCGGTTGAGCATCAATACCAGCACCCGATCCATGCCGATGCCACGATAGATGCCTTCCAGCGCGGTGTGGATGATGAGGTTGATATCCGCCTTTTCCAGGGTCAGGAAGGTGAGCTCCCGCAGCATGCGCAGTTGCAGCGCCTCGCTGGATTCAACCGGTTGCGGGGCTGGCTCTGGCTCCTGCTCCGGCAATAACAGGGCATTGGCGCCCTTGTCCAGATAGGGGGTCAGCATGCGGGCACCATAGGTGGTACTCAGGCGCACCGCATCGAAGTTGCAGCGTTTGACCTTCTGCTTGACCTGGGCTGCATCGAGCTCCATGACCTTGCCCAATTCATTCAGCCCCTGCTGGAGTTGGGCCTGGGTGGTGTGCGGGTTCATCATCAGGGCGCTAAAGCGGTTTGCCAGATTGATGGCCTGCACTTCGGGGGTCCGGCGGTCCGGATCCGTGAGCGAGGCGATGAGCAGCTTGCCCATATTCCACGAGCTGGCCAGACCAATGCTCATCTTGTTGAAACTGGTGCCGAGCATATCGCGCACCACCTCCTCCTCGGCATCGGGGTTGAGCCTGAGCTTGTCATCCAACTCTTCGGCCAGCGGCCCACCCATGCTCCAGAAGGCGCTCTCGCCCAGGTTGTGCAGCAAGGCGGCGATAAACGCCTCTTCCCGGGTTTCCTCATCATGGGTCTCCAGCAACATCTTGCTCAGCATGCCGGCATGGAAGGATTGCGCCATCAGCCGCAACAGGCGGTCATACACCGATTGGCTGATATCCCGGTTCTTGAGCAGGCTATCGACCAGGGTGGCGGTGATGCAGATGTGTTTGAGGGCATTGAAGCCGAGCAGCACGGCGGCGCGACTCATGGTGGTGACCTGATTGCCGCTGCGACTGTAGGTGACGCTGTTGGCGACCCGCAGGATGCGGGTGGTGAGGCCATGATCATGCAGCACCGACTGGCCAAGGTGGGCCAGGGAGGCGGTGTCGTCCTTGGCCATCTGCTCCAGCATGCGCACGGTTGAACACAAGGCGGGCATCTCTTTATTGCTGATGCGTTCGACCCAGGCATCGGTTCCACGGGTTGGCGTACTGCTCATAGTGACAGGGGGTGAGTGGATACTTCCCTAATCATAGCGAGCAAACCGCACGGGAGGCAGTTGATTTCCAAGCGTTAATGCCGTTTTTCATCGGAGCTTCGAGCGCCGTCACTCTTCGTGCTACCTGACACTATTGCCACTGCCGTTATTTCTGTCGCTAGTGTGACAAAGTCGACAATCGACGGGCATTTGTGGCCTCTTTTTTACTTCTTAATTATCCAATTATCTGATTTATAACAATTATTTTTTTGGCGCAGCCCTTGCTCCTGTTCTGAGGTCATTGTTTGAGGAGTTCCCATCATGATCGACATTCAGCCCGAAGCCCTGGCGACCCTGCAGGCGCTGCAACAATCCCTGACCCAGCCGCACTTTGGCTTGCGCCTCGTCGTCAGCGGCGATGCCTGTCAGGGCTGGAAGCTGGCGGTGGGCTGGAGTTCGCAGATGCTGGGTGACGACCTGCGGCTGGATCTGCCGGGTTTGAGCCTGGTGGCGGATCGTCGGCAATGGCCTCAACTCAAGGGAGCCGTCATCACGCTGGCCGAGCGCCAGGGTGAGACGGGTCTGGAAATCAAGTTGCAACCAGCCGGTTGCCAGTGTGATACGGGTCGCTGCGAGCCAACCGCGGTCGGCTCCAGTTGTTAATTCAGGGCGGGAGAACAGCATATGTGGAATTATTCAGAGAAAGTTAAGGATCACTTCTTCAACCCCCGTAATGCCAAGATCCTGGCCGATGCCAATGCGGTGGGCGATGTCGGCTCCATCAGTTGCGGGGATGCCCTGCGCCTGATGCTCAAAGTGGATCCGGTGACTGAAATCATCACCGACGCCGGGTTCCAGACCTTCGGCTGCGGCAGCGCCATTGCTTCTTCCTCGGCATTGACCGAGCTGGTGATCGGCAAGACGCTGAGCCAGGCCGCCGAGTTGACCAATCAGGATATCGCCGAGTACCTCGACGGCCTGCCCCCGGAAAAAATGCACTGTTCGGTGATGGGCAGCGAAGCGCTGGAAGCGGCGATTGCCAACTACCGGGGCGAGGTGTGGAGCGATGACCATGAAGAGGGTGCACTGATCTGCAAATGCTTCGCCGTCGATGAGGGCAAGATCGTCAAGGCGGTGAAAGAGAACGGCCTGACCACCCTGATGGAAGTCATCCACTACACCAAGGCTGGCGGCGGTTGCAGCACCTGCCACGAGAAGATTGAGCAGGTGCTGGACAAGGTGCTGGCCAGCGGTGCCTGTGGCGAGGTCAAGAGTAGTGCCTATGCCAAATCCGGCAGTGTGGCCATCCCGGTAACGCCCCAACCGGTGGCCGAACGCAGCTCGGTCTGGGTACAGGTCGAGGCGGTATTGGAATCCATGCGTCCCCATCTGCAGGCCGATGGTGGCGATGTGGCGCTGATCGGCGTCAGCGAGAACAAGGTCGAGGTCGCCCTCTCCGGTGCCTGCATGGGCTGCATGATGACCGACATGACGCTGGCCTGGATCCAGCAAAAACTGATGGAAGCCCTCGGCCGCTATGTGCAGGTCGTCAGCGTCACCGAAGCCGTTGCCTAAGGTCCCAGCAAGGAGTAATGCCATGAAAGCCATTTATCTGGATAACAACGCCACGACCCGGCTCGATCCCATGGTGCTCGAAGCCATGATGCCGTTTATGACCGAGCACTATGGCAATCCTTCGTCCATCCACGGCTTTGGCGAGCCGGTGCGCAAGGCGCTGGAGGCCGCGCGCCATCAGGTCGCGACCCTGCTGGGTGCCGAGCATGACAGCGAAATCGTCTTTACCTCCTGCGCCACCGAGGCCAATAGCACGGCGCTGCTCTCGGCGGTAGAGGCGTTGCCGGAGCGCAAGCAGATCATCACCACCGCGGTCGAGCATCCGGCCATTCTGGAAGTGTGCGAACACCTGGAGCGCCAGGGGTACCAGATCCATCGTCTGGCGGTGGATGGCCAGGGCCGTCTGGATCTGGACGCCTACGCCGCCCTGCTGAGTGACCAGGTGGCGCTGGTGTCGGTGATGTGGGCCAACAATGAAACCGGCACCCTGTTCCCGGTGCTGGAGATGGCGCAGATGGCCAAGGAGAAAGGCATTCTGTTTCATACCGATGCGGTGCAGGTGGTCGGCAAGATGCCCATCAATCTGGCCAGCAGTGCCATCGATCTGTTGTCGTTTTCCGGCCATAAATTGCATGGCCCCAAGGGGGTCGGGGCCCTGTATGTGCGCCGTGGCACCCGCTTCCGGCCGCTGTTGCGTGGCGGCCATCAGGAGCGCGGACGCCGCGCCGGTACCGAAAATAGCGCCGGTATCATAGGGTTAGGCATGGCGTGCGAGCTGGCCGAGCTGCATATGTCCATGCTCGAGGGGCCGATCCGCGCCTTGCGTGACAAGCTGGAGCAGGCGCTGCTGGCGGCGGTACCCTGCGCCATGGTCACCGGCGATCCGCAGAACCGTACCCCGAACACCCTGAATATCGCCTTCGAGTTTGTCGAAGGGGAGGCCATCTTGCTGATGCTCAATCAGCTGGGAATTGCCGCCTCCAGCGGGAGCGCCTGTACCTCCGGCTCCCTGGAGCCTTCTCATGTGATGCGCGCCATGGGCATTCCTTACACGGCGGCGCATGGCAGTATCCGCTTCTCCTTGTCGCGCTTTAGCCGCGAGCGGGAGATCGATCAGGTGATCCTGCAACTGCCGATGATCATCGAGCGCCTGCGCTCCTTGTCGCCCTACTGGCAACAGAACAAGCCGCAACTGGCCAGCCATGGCGAGTTTGCACCGGCTTACGGCTAACAATAACCTCCTCTGTTCAACCCTTGAGCCGCATCCCTGCGGCTCTTTTTTTGCGCTCAAAGAGAACCCCCTCCCTGCCTCCTCCTTGGAAAAGAAAGGGGGGAGGAGTAGGGAATGCCAGTCAGCTAGCGAAGGAGAGATAGCCTGTTGAGCCAACCGTTGGCGGCAGGGATGCCGCCATCGAGCCCCCATGGAAGGGTTTACGGCGTGTTGGCGAGAGAGGGTGTCTCTCCCGAACCTCTTAACTGTTAGTCAGTCGGGATGGGGTTGTCGTAATTCCCACAATGTGAGGCGTTGGCGTGGTGTTGTGGCGGATATAGAAACACAATCCATTGAATAACAACGATTATTTCATGGAACGGCTCTTGCTGTATCTCGCTATGGATTGGCCAAGGGAGCGCGTATGCAACAGACTGCACCCATCATCATCAATGACACCACCCTGCGGGATGGCGAACAGTCAGCCGGGGTGGCTTTTACCCGGGATGAGAAGATCGCCATTGCCCTGGCGCTGGAGGCGGCGGGTGTACCCGAGCTGGAAGTCGGTATTCCAGCCATGGGCCCGGAGGAGTGTGCGCGCATCGCCGCGGTCCGGGCGCAAATCCGTCACAGTCAGTTGATGGTCTGGTGCCGCGCTACGCTGCCGGAAGTCGAGCAGGCTGCACGCTTGGCGGTGGAGTGGGTGGATATCTCCATGCCGCTGTCGGCGCAGATGCTGGCCCACAAGCTGGGCATCAGCCGCCAGCAGGCCGACGAACGCCTGATGCTGGCCGTGGAGCGGGCCCGTGCGCTCGGGTTGCGGGTCTGTATCGGCTGTGAAGATGCCTCCCGGGCCACGGCCGACGAGCTGACGGCGATTGCCCGCCTGGCTCATGAGCTGGGGGCCGAGCGACTGCGCTTTGCCGACACACTAGGCATTCTCGATCCCTTTGCCACCTTCGAGCGCATCAGCCTGCTGCGGCAGCACTGGCACGGCCAACTGGAGATCCACGCCCATGACGATCTGGGGCTGGCCACCGCCAATACCCTGGCCGCGCTACGCGCCGGTGCGACCCACGCCAACACGACTGTCATTGGACTGGGCGAGCGAGCCGGGAATGCGCCGCTGGAGGAGGTGGTGCTGGCCGCCAGCCACTGTTATGGCCGCCAGACCGGGATCGATCCACTGCAGCTGCCCGGTCTGTGCCAGCAGGTCGCGGCCGCGGCCGGGCGGCAGATTGCCGCGCAAAAACCGCTGGTCGGCGATCTGGCCTTTACCCATGAGTCCGGCCTGCATGTGGATGGTCTGCTCAAGGACTGTCGCAACTATCAGGGGGTCGATCCCCATCTGCTGGGCCGCGAGCATCGTCTGGTGTTGGGTAAGCATTCGGGCCGTCACGGGGTGATGGCCATCTTTTCCGCGCTCGGCTTGCCACTGGCCGACGGAGATGCCGAGCCGGTGTTACAGGCGATCCGCCAATTTGCGGAAAACCGCAAACGAAATCCTGACGAGGGCGAGCTGCGGGCCTTGTACCGCACCTTGCTCTGCCGGTCACATGCAGTCAATCGGATGAACGAGGAGGTGTTATGGAGTGGTTTTTAACCCTGCCGGGTGTGGATGAGCTGGAGACTGCCGAAGAGTTTCTGAGCCATTTCCAGCTCCCCTTTGAGACAGAGCAGGTACGCATCAGCCGCCTGCATATCATGCACCGCTTCCATCAGGCGCTCAGTGCCGCCGACGGCTCGACGTTGGACGAGGCGGGTCGCTTCGCCCTGGCGCAACAGTTATTGGCCGAGGCCTATCAGACCTTCCACCATCAGCCGGTGCGTGGCAATTCCAGCCTCAAGGTCTACCAGCGTCTGGAGCCGTTTTTTATTCCGCTGAGTCAATTGCAGGAGGTGCTGTTATGAGGGATGCGCAATTTGACTACGGCGCGCCGGTACGTCTGGTGCGGGCGGTGCGGGACGATGGCAGCTTTCCGGGCAAGCAGCGCGGCGATCTGCTGGTGCGCAAGGGCACGCTGGGCTATGTGCGCGATGTCGGCACCATCTTGCAGGATCAGGTGATTTATCAGGTCCACTTCGTCGAGCTCGGCTACACAGTCGGCTGCCGCGAGCAGGAGCTGATCCCGGGGGATGCGCCCTGGATTGACAGCGACTTCGAGTTCGGCGACTGGGTGGAGGCGGCCAGCGCGCTGGCGATGGAGGGCAAGCTGCTGGCGCTGGCCGGGGATCGGGGCCAGGTGATGTCGGTGCGCCGGGATCAGCAACCGCTGGTCTACGAGGTGCTGTTTGGCGCGCGTCTGCTACAGGTGCCGCGTTCGGCCATCCGCTGGCCGCTCAAACCCCTGGGTGAGATGCCGCTTGAAGGCCAACGCCCGCTGGGCCGCAACACCCTGCGTTCGAGCAGTGGCGAGGAGGTGACCCTATGAGCTGGCACGCCTATCCGCGCTGGCAACTGGCGCTGGCAAATTTTTCCGCCTTGCCCTGGGATCTGTCCGCCGAGCAGCTTCCGGAGTTGGAGCGGCAACTGGCCCGCAAACTGGCGCTGGAAGATCTGGTGTTGGCCAGCGAGTTGGCCAGCCAGGTACAGGTGACGCCGCAGATGGTGAATCAGGCGCGCAGCCAGCTGGTGAGCCAGTACGGCTCGGAAGCCACTCTGTTGCAGATCCAGCAGCAAGCGGCCATCAGCGATGCCGAATTGCTGCAGGCCCTGAGCCATGAGCTCAGGGTCAACGAGGTGCTGACGCTGTGCAGTGCCGATGTCCCGGCGATGAGTGACAGCGAGGCACGCCGCTACTATCTGGATCATCCGCGCCGCTTCCTGCGCCCGGAGCGCCGCGAGGTGCGCCATATCCTGATCACCACCGAGGATGACAATCCGGATAGCGAGCCGGAAGTTCAGGCCCGCATGCTGGGGCTGCGCGAGATCCTGCTGGCCGAGCCCCACCAGTTTGGCGAGCTGGCACTGCGCCACTCCGAGTGTCCGACCGCCATGGAGCGTGGCCGCATCGGCGTGGTCACCCCGGGCCAGCTTTACCCCGAGCTGGATCGCTGCCTGTTTGCCCTGCCGCTGGGGGCCTTGAGCCCGGTGCTGCGCAGCCCTATGGGTTTGCATCTGATCCAGTGTCTGGATATCCAGGAGGCCGCGCCCATCCCGATGGACGAGGCATTGCCGAAAATCATCGAGCAGCACCTGTTGCAAGCCCGACAACACCACCAGCGCCGCTGGCTCAAATCCCTGCAGCGCACCCTGGACCGTCAACTCTCCGGCCACTAACTCCTGACCTTCCCCTGCCCAGGGGAAGGTTCATATCCCGACTCATCGTCATCGGTTTCGCACCGTACATACATCCTGTAGTTGCCTCTGCTTTTGTCTTTGCCCTTGTTCGCCCATACATGCAGCCGTCTGCCGGGCCGATCACCACCATCGGACTGGATTTGCAGTATGGTATCCCCGGTGCTATTTTGTAATTACAAATGTAATGGCAAGAGGTGTGGCAATGGGTACTATCAATCTTCGCATCGATGATGATCTGAAAACTCGCTCCTATGCTGTGTTGGAAAAGTTGGGGGTAACGCCCTCCGATTTACTGCGGCAAACGCTGGAATATGTTGCCACCCAAGAGCGATTGCCATTTCGTACCGCCGTGGTGACGGAGGATGAGGAAGCATTGTTGGCCCTTGTCCGCGAGCGTCTGGCGAATCCGCAAAAGGGCATAAGAGTTTCGCTCGATGACCTTTGAGCTGGAGTTTGATCCGCGAGCGCTGAAGGAGTGGAAGAAGCTGGGGGATACGCCGCGCCAACAGTTCAAAAAGAAGCTGGCAAAGGTGTTGGAACAACCCAGAATTGAAGCCAATCGCCTGCATGGGTTACCGGACTGCTACAAGATCAAGCTGCGGGCATCGGGATATCGTTTGGTGTACCAGGTGCAGGATGAACGAGTCGTGGTATTTGTGGTCGCGGTAGGAAAACGGGAGCGCGAACAAGTCTATCTGGATGCTGGATCGCGAATGGTCTAACGGATAGGGGCAATACATTCGACTCTGATCGTCGACCCGATAGGCTCTGCCTCTGCCCTGTTAACCTAAACTTCAAGCCGTCTGCCGGGCCGCGTGAAAGGGGGAACGGAATCGGTGCGCGGTCAGGATGACCGCAAAAGGGAGCGTCACGCCATGGATGGCGTGTGGCTCCCGGCCGATGGAGATCCGTCCGTAGCGCGGGGCTTTCCCGGCAGTCGGTATAAACCAAGGCCAGGGGTTAAGGGGGCAGGGCCTTATGCCCCCTTACCGCCGCCGCTCACCGCAGGTGGGCAGAACGCTAGCGTCTACCAGGCGGAACCGGATCAAGCGACTGCAGCTACATCATCGGCTTGGCCGATTAGGAATGCTGCGGGAGACTATCGGTCCGCCGGTTCCGCGAACCGCCGACTGTGAGCCGCGCTCACAAAAAAGCCCGGCGGAGGGTCAATCTGCCGGGCAAACGAGGTTGTTGCAGGGGAGCGTGGGGACGCTACAGGGATTTAGAGCCCCAACGCGGGTTTGATGCTGGCAACCCAGGTGGCCACCCGATCGGCGGTCAGGTCGGATTGGTTGTCCTGATCCAGGGCCAGACCAACAAAGTCATCGCCATCCAGGGCGGCGGAGTCATTGAACTCGTAGCCACTGTTCGGCCAGAAGCCGACCACTTCGGCACCGGCTCCGGTCACCAGGTCATACAGCTCGCCCATGGCGCTGACGAAATCATCCGGGTAGCTTTGCTGATCGCCGAGGCCAAACAGCGCCACTGTCTTGCCAGCCAGATCGGCACTCTCCAGCTCGGGGACAAACTCGCCCCAGCTTTCGCCCTGACAGTCGGCATCCAGCCCCGGCAGTTGGCCGGTGCCGAGGGTCGGAGTCCCCAGGATCAGGGCATCAAATGCCAGCAGATCGTCGATGCTGGCCTTGTTGATATTCACCGGAGCGGCGACGGCGTCGCTGGCCAGTGCTTCATGAATCATCTTGGCAACCTTGCGGGTCTTGCCGGTGTCACTTCCAAAAAAAATGCCGACTTTGGCCATGAGCGTTCTCCTTGCTATTCGATGGGCTGTATCCACTGTTGCAACAACGGTGCCGGCACGCCATTTTTTTAACACTATGATTTATAACGATATTAATGGTTTATGCCAGGCAGTGGACTGTGAGAAAGCCGACAAATGCGGCGGGAGTGTCGGCTCCCCCCTGTTGCAAGCTGTGCGATGGCTGCAGACGCATGGCTGGCGACAACAAAAAAGCCCTCCAGTGATGGAGGGCCGGGAAGTAAGGATCGGGATGGTTCAGGACGCGCTGGGCGCTGCGACCACAGGCGCGGGCGCTTCCACGAAGGTTTCCTTGTGCGGCGCATGAGGCTCCCAACCGACCAGTGCCAGCATCACAAAGAAGCTCACCACATAAGCGACGGGGACATGCCAGCCGTGACGGACCCACTGCACCGCGGAGCGGGACTCCGGATACATGTTGGAGAGGGCGACGCCCGCCGAGGAGCCGAACCACAACATGGAGCCGCCAAAGCCCACCGCGTAGGCCAGCACGCCCCAGTCGTAACCGCCTTGCTCCAGACAGAGCTTGGTGAGCGGAATATTGTCGAACACCGCCGAGACAAAGCCGAGGAAGAAGGTGGTCAGCCAGCTGGCCGGTGGCAGCTCATCCACCGGCATCAGGGAGGCACAGGTGACCAGCCCCATCAGGAAGATGGTGCCGCCGGTGGCATTTTTCAGCTCCTGCCAAGGCGTTTTCACCACCAGGGCACCGAGCAGAATCGCCACCCAGACGCCGATGGCCGGAAAGTCGAACAAGTAGTTGGTGACTATGGTCAGCGCCAGGATCAATCCGACGACGCCCAGCTTTTTCCAGTCCACCACGACTCCGGTGGGGGCATCCTTGACGATGCGTTGGTATTGATCCTGCTGGCGTGAGGCGACAAATCCGAACAATACCAGTGCGATTCCGGCGGCCACATAGGCATGCAGCACATGCAAGGGGTTGACGCCATCGATCCACATCAGGGTGGTGGTGGTGTCGCCGACCACAGAGCCGGAGCCACCGGCATTGCTGGCCGCGACTATGGCGGCCAGATAGCCGATATGCACCCGCTTGTTGAACACCACAAAGGCAATCGCGCCGCCGATCATGGCCGCAGCAATGTTGTCGAGAAAGGAGCTGATGACGAAGATCATCACCAGCAGCACAAAGCCGCCCTTCCAGTCATCCGGCAGGTACTTGGGCAGGATTTTTGGCAGTTCGGACTCTTCGAAATGTTTGGCCAGGATGGCAAATCCGAACAGCAAGCCGATGAGGTTCAGCAATACCCGCCATTCGCCTTCCTCTCCACTTCCTCCCAGTAGATGGTGCAGCATGGAAAAATCATCGACGAACAAGTATTTGCTGATCAGCACAGCCGCCAGGCCGCCCAGGGAGATCCACATGGTGTAGTGATGGAACAGAGCGACCCCCAGCAAGGTGGCCGCGAACAGAATAAATTCCAGGCGGATGCCGCCCAGCGCCGGCATATGACTCTCGGCGGCCAGAGCAAAGCCCGGGGCGAGCAGACCAACCAGCAGCAGCAGGCCGCGGTGCCAGGGGTGACTCTGTGTGGTGATCATAGATAACTCCTTCCTCTTCCTTGATAGTCAAATCGTCCATCAGCCGTCGGGCCCAAATGGGCTGAGATATGACGCCTGTGAATGTTGCACCCCGCACCGGTGTCGGGTGTTATGCCGGGTGTTGTGGCGATAAAAAAGGCCGCAGGGCGGCCAAAAAGCCATTATACAGCCAAGGCTTACTCTTCTTCATCCTCATCCTCATCCCCGGCAATGCGCTGCAGGGGCAGGTAGATTTCGACGCGGTCTCCGGCTTGTAGCTGGGTATTGGGGCTGCAGGGTTTACCGAAGATCCCGATCTTGTGCACTGCCGGATCCAGATCCGGATACTGGCCCAACAGCGGGGAGGCCTGCAGCGCCTGCAGGGCGGTGACGGGCTCCGGTAACTCCAGCGGATACCAATGTCCCTGGGCGCCTCGGGCATGAGCAACACTGATTTTCATGGATGACACCCTCCCTGAGCTTCGGCCGCAGGTGCGACGGAATCGATGGCATGTTCCTTACTGGTCAGCCGTTTCCCCAGGCGGATGCCGCCCAGCAGCAGACCCATCATGATAAAGCCCCCCGGTGGCAGCATCATCAGCAAGAAGCCGCGATAGCCGGGAAGAATGGTTAACTCCATAAAGTGGAACTGGGGACCCAGCAGCAAGCTGGCACCGGCAAACAGGGTGCCGCTGCCGAGAATTTCTCGACAACCGCCGACGATGACCAGACCCAGGGTAAAGCCCAGTCCAGTTGCCAGACCATCGACCGCCGAGGCCAGCGGACGATTCTTCACCGCGAAGGCTTCGGCGCGACCGAGAATGGCGCAGTTCACTACGATGAGGGCGATAAACAGCCCCAATACCCGGTGCAAGTCATGCAGCCAGGCATTCATCGCCTGATCCACTAGGGTGACTAGAGCTGCAATCAGCAGGGTAAAGATCGGGATGCGGATCTGGCTGGGCACCTGGTTGCGGATCAGCGATACCAATACATTCGAGGCCACCAGCACCAGCAAGGTGACCAGTCCCATGCCTAGGCCATTGGTGGCGGTGGTGGTTACCGCCATCAGCGGACACAGCGCCAGCAACTGGGTAAAGATGACATTGTTACGCCACAGGCCATCGGCCATCAGCTCCCAATAGGGATTCTTGTTCATGACTTACTCCTTGTCTGTGCTGGTGGAACCGGCGGGGCTCAGGTCGAGTATTTGGGCGCTGTGACGGGCAAATAGCTGCAGGCTCTCATGCACCCCCTTGACCACGGCGCGGGGGGTAATGGTCGCGCCGGTAAAGCTGTCGAACTGGCCGCCATCCTTTTTCACATGCCAGCCTTGGTCATCGGGCTTGTGCAAGGAGAGGCCATCGAAGCCGAGGATCCAGTCCCCCTTGGCGGTTTCAATCTTGTCGCCCAGGCCCGGGGTTTCGGTATGGCTGATGACCCGCACGCCGGTGAGCGTGCCCTGGGCATCGATCCCCAGCAGCATCTGGATATCTCCGCCGTAACCCCGGGAGCTGGCAAACAGGGCGATAGCGGTGACCTTGCCCCCTTGCCGGGCGCGGAAGAAATGAACCGGTTGGCCATCCAGAGTGAGGGTCACTTCATCCTGGCTTGGCATGTTGTCGTACAGGGAGCTGGGAAGAACCTGGGTCAGCAGACGTTGGGTATCCTCCTGTTGCCGGAGCAGGATTTGTGGTGCCGTCAGTCGGCTGCTGATGGCCACCGAGCCGCACACCAGCAAGGCAAAACCGCCCAGCAATAGCGCCATAAACCGTGGTTGCTGACGAAACGGGAGTTGGATGGTGGTCATGCTTTGTCCTCCGCTACCGTGCTGCCGTAGATGGTTTGACGAGTAAAGTTGTCGATGAGCGGGGTGGCGGCGTTCATGATGAGCACGGCGAATGCCACTCCTTCGGGGAAGTTGCCAAAGGCGCGGATCACGAAGACCAGCAGTCCCAGCCCTGCGCCGAACCAGAGTTTGCCCTTGGCGCTGGTGGGGCTGGTCACGGGATCCGTGGCGATAAAGAAGGCGCCCAGTAACAGACCGCCACTGGTTAATTGCGCCAGGGGATTGGGAATGGCGCTGGCATCAAACCACCACAACAGGCTACCAGGCAGCAGGCAGCACACCAGGGTGGCGACCGGCACATGCCAAGTGAAGACCTGTTGTTGCATCAGCCACAATCCTCCCAGAACCAGCAGGATCGAGGCCGTCTCGCCCAGACTGCCGCTGGAAAGCCCGGTCAGGTGGGCCATCAGGTCAAACTGCTCCTTGCCCTCCTTGTGCAGGCCCAGGGTGGTGGCGCCGGAAATACCATCGATGTTCAAACCGTACCAGTGACCGGCAAACAGATCGCTGGGGCTGATCCAGTGAGTCATCTCCACCGGAAAGGCGATCAGCAGTACGACCCGGGCCAGCATGGCCGGGTTGAACAGATTCTGTCCCAGTCCACCATAGATCTGCTTGCCAAACAGAATGGCAAAGCCGGTACCCAGGGCTCCCAGCCACATTGGGGCATGGGGGGGCAGGCTCATGGCCAGCAGCAGCGCGGTAAGCAGAGCCGAACCATCATTCAGGCGGCCCGCAGCCTGGGGATTCAGGCGCTGGCAAGCTGACTCGCATAACAGGGCCGTGATCAAGCAGGTCAAGGTTAAAAACAGCGCCGGGACACCAAACTGCAGGATGCCAAGCAGGGCCGCCGGCAGCAGCGCCAGATTGACCTTGAACATCAATGTCGGGATCGTGATCCCTTCGTGGGCATGGGGTGCGCGCAGATTCATGATGCTTCCTCCGTAGTCTGGCGGCGTGGTCGGCGTGGCGAGGCCGCTGCCTTGGCAGCTTTGGCAGCCTCTTTCTCGGCGGCTTCGCGGCTGAGTCGTTCCCGGCGTGCATCGCCGTTGGCGCGGGTGCGCTCCGATTTTTGTTCACTCAGTCGTTGCCGTTGCAGGGTCTGTTTGCCCCAGTCAAAGAACTCGGTCAGCGGGATCGCGGCCGGGCAGACATAGGCACAGGAGCCACACAGCAGGCAGTCGGAGAGTCCTAGCGAACTGGCTTCATCCAGCTTGTCCTGCTTGAGGGCACCGACCAAGTCCAGCGGGGTCAGGCTCATCGGGCAAGCGGCCACACAACGGCCACAGCGGACGCAGGCACTGGCCTTGGGATGGGGTACTTCCTGGCGGGTCAGCAGCAGGATGCCGCTGGTGCCCTTGGTGACCGGGGCATGGATATTGTGGATCGCCTTGCCCATCATGGGGCCACCGAGCACGATGCGTTCCGGGGTGCTTTTCAGGCCGCCACACTGGCTGATGATCTCGCTGATCGGCATGCCGATGGGGGCGTAGACATTAGTTGGCTCTTCCAGTGCATCGCCGCTCAGGGTGATGACGCGGTGGGTCAGCGGCCGACCAAAGCGCAAGGCATGGAACACGGCGATGCAGGTGGCAACGTTCTGCACCAGGACTCCCACATCGGCGGAGAGTTTGCCGCTGGGGACCTGGATGCCGGTTACCGCTTCGATCAACTGTTTTTCCGAGCCCATGGGGTAGAGGGCGGGCAGGGCGACGATATCGATCCCGGCCTCATCCCGACAGACACTCTCCATGGCTTCAATGGCATCCGGCTTGTTGGATTCGATGCCGATAAAGCAGCGACTGGCTTGGGTCATCTGCATCAGATAGCGGATCCCGCCCAGGATCTGTACCCCTTGCTCCTGCATCAGGCGATCATCGCAGGTCAAATAGGGCTCACATTCACTGCCATTGATGATCAGGGTATCGATGGAATGGCGTAGGGAGAGGCGTAGTTTATCGGCGGTCGGGAACATGGCTCCGCCCATGCCGACAATTCCGGCCTGCTCGACCAGAGCAATCATCTGCTCCCGCTCGGATAGTTCGCCATCCCGGGCCAGCGGCGGTACGCTGCGTTGTGCTTCGCTGGCAACCCGCAAGGTGATCTGCTGGCCATCAATGGCGGTGACGGTTGCCGCCAGCGGGCTATGGATCGGCATCGAGAAGCGGCCGTTGCCCTTGGCCAGTAACTGGTTGGCCAGCACCTGCTCACCGACGGCGACCACCGGCAATGCCGGGGCTCCGGCATGTTGCTTGAGGGGTAAAAGCAGACGCCAAGGGGTGTCCAGGGTCTTGATCGGTTTGTCGCTGGTCAGCTGCTTGTGGCTGTCCGGATGGATGCCACCATGGGGTTTGAGGCGAGCCTTAAGCATGGTGAGCCCCTCCGCTTACGGGTTTGATGAGTGGCGCCGCAAACAGCGGATCCGGATAAAGATTGATACCGCCATGGGGACAGACATTGCTGCACAGACCACAGCCGGTACAGGCATCGGCGATCACGCCATGCAGCTGGCGCGGCGCACCGACAATGGCGTCAAACGGACATTTCTTGAAGCAACGGCCACACCCGTCGCATTCGCTCATATCGATGGCGGCCAGCAGTGGCCCCTTGCCCACCGAGGCTTCCAGGGACACGCCCAAGAGGGCGGCGATCTTTTGCGCCAGACTATTGCCACCCGGCGGGCAGCAGTCGGGACCCGCCTTACCTTCGGCGATGGCTTGCGCCGCCTGTCCGCAACCGGGAAAGCCACATTGGCCACATTGGCCATTAGGCAGCAATTCACTGATCTGTTCGACCAGAGGATTGCCCTCAACCTGCAGGCGTATTGCCGCAAGTCCAAGGGCGTAACCGGTAGCGGCGGCTAGCAGTGGAATAGCCAGCAGTGAGATGAGTGTCAGCATCATGGACTCCTTGTCTTAACCCGCCAGACCGGCAAAACCGGCAAAGGCCATGGCCAGGATACCGGCCGTGATAAAACTGATAGGTGCACCGCGAAACAGGGCCGGTTGGCTGGTTTGCTCCATGCGCACTCGCATACCGGCAAACAGCACGATCACCAGCGAGTAGCCCAGGGCCGAACTCAGGCCGTAGACCAGGGTTTCCAGAAAGGTGAGTTTCTCCTGCACGGTCAACAGGGCGATCCCCAGCACCGCACAGTTGGTGGTGATGAGCGGCAGGAAGATCCCCAGGGTGCGATGTAACTCGGGGCTCTGTTTGGCGATAAACAGTTCGGTTAACTGCACCAGCGAGGCGATCACCATGATGAACGCCAGCAGTCGCAGATATTCCAGCCCCAGGGGCTGCAGGATCAGATGTTCAATCAACCAGCCCACGCAGGTGGACATGGTCAGTACAAAGGTGGTGGCCATGGCCATCCCCATCGCCGACTCAATCTTGTTGGATACCCCCATAAAGGAGCAGAGTCCCAAAAAGCGCGAGAGCACTACGTTATTGACCAGCCCGTTGGCCAGCACCATCAAAAACAGCTCCTTCATACCTGGTCGCCTCATGCGTGGTGAATTGTTGCTTGCAGGCTGTTCTGCGAAAGCTGTGCCAGCTCGCACCCATGAGCGCGATGCGCACCAAATCAGGGATGATGCTGCACCATCGCAGGCCGAAAACTGTCGGCTTTCCCCCCTGGGCTGGCGGAGGTGCCACAAAATAGCCCCATCAAGGCTATGGTTTTGTTGCAAAAATGACAGTCTGCGGCATGAGACTCGAAACGTATCGTTTTCGGCTTGGGAATTGCATTCTCCGTGGCATAGCGCGCAGAGATATGCCATTGCCGCGACCTAGTCCGACAATTTGTGGCATTGCGTACACAGCTGTAACAGGGAGGAGCCCTATGAATTGGATGTCGTTCCCCTCGATCATCGGGGTGGAGGTGGGAGTCGTCACCCGACGCGAGCTGCCACTGGAAAGCCAGATGCTGGAGGGGGTCTTGGCTCAGTTGCCTCCAGCCTTGTTCTTGCAAGTGGTCGAACAGGCTCCGGTGGCCATCTCGGTCACCGATCTGGATGCCCATATTATCTATAGCAACCCGGCCTTCTCGGCATTGACCGGCTATGGCCGTGGCGAGCTCAAGGGCAGCAATCACAATCTGCTGGCCAGCCAGCAAACGCCGAAGAGCCGTTATCAGGCGATGTGGGGCGCATTGAGCAGCAAGCGCAACTGGAATGGCCGGTTGATCAATCGCCGCAAGGACGGCTCCTTGTATCTGGCCGAGGTGACGGTGACCCCGGTGCTGAACGAGCAGCACCAGGTGGTCTATTACCTGGGGATGCACCGGGATATCAGTGATCACTATGCCCTCGAGCAGCGCCTGAAGAACCAGAAGGCACTGCTGGAAGCGGTGCTCAATGCCGCGCCCATGGCGGTGGCGGTGCTGGATGATCAGCACCATATCTTGCTGGATAACCTGGCGTACAAGACCTTGCGCAGCGATTTGCAAGGTGCCGAGCCGCTGAGCGTGCTGGAGCAGGCCGAGGCCCAGGAGTCTATGGCGCCGCCGCTGGTGGCGTTGACAATCCGCGGCCAGACGCGCTGGTTCAGCCGCAGCCGTCAGCCGATGGAGAGTTTGAACGAAGAGGCTGCCAACTACTTTGGCCAGGGCAAGCGCTCCTATACCTTGCTGGTGATCCAGGATCAGACCGAGCGCCATCAGCAGCAGGAGCTGGATCGGCTCGAGCAGTTGCGCTTGCAGCTGGAAGAACAGCGGTTGATTGCCGCGATCCACGAGGCGCTGGATGCTGCGTCCTTGCAACTGCAAGGGCCGCTGAATCTGCTGCAGGCCGCCCAGCGCCTGGAGCCGGAGGGGAGTGGTCATCGCGCCATCACGGCGGCCTTGACCGAAGGGGATCGTGCCTTGATGTGGCTGCAGGATGCTCGGCCCAGTCAGTTCAAGGAAACCCCCAGCCGTTTCGAATTAGGCCAGTTGCTCAGTGATCTGCAGGCACTGAATTCCCAGCATGAAGAGGCCGAGTGTCAGATCAATGTCCCGGCTCAGCCCATGCAGGTGGAAGGGCAGCGGCTGCGCCTGATGATGGCGTTGCAGCAACTCATCACCCTGGCTCGCCAGCGGTTACCGGATAGCGATGGCATCATCCGGCTGAGTGTTCGCCAGGCGGAGCAGAGCGTACAACTGCAACTGGAAGATAACGGCTCCCTGCCGGAGGAGCTGCTCCCGGGCCGGGTGTTGCCTTTTAACTGCCTGGTCCAGGAAGAAAGTGGCACCGGTATCGCCCTGTCCCTGGTGCAGGGCATCGTCAATGATCACAGTGGCGTGCTGTCGGTAACGGCGAGTGAACTGGGTGGCTGCCTGGTGTTGTTGGAATTCCCCTTAACGCTCGACGACAGGAGGTCATCATGAGCACCCATCCTTCCACCTCGACACCGGTACGCGGCCTGAGCATGCAGCAGCAACTCAATGCCCTGCACCAGATCAGCGTGGTGTTGAGCCGCTCGCTGGATCTGGAACAGACGCTGGCGGCTATGTTGCAAAGCCTGCATGAGCAGGCGCAGATGCAACATGGGTTGGTCTCCTTGTTCGATCACAACCGGAGCGCCCTGTTCATCCAGGCGATGCATGGCGTCGACCCGGAGGTGATCAAGGATGTGAAAAGCGTGCGCTACCGGATGGGTGAGGGCATTCTCGGTACCGTGATGCATCAGGGGCACTCGCTCGTGATCCCGAAGGTGGCGGATGACCCGCGATTTCTGGATCGGCTCAATGTATTCGAATACGGCCTGCCTTTTATCTGTGTGCCGATCCCCGGGGTGGATAGCAGCCCGATCGGTGTACTGGCGGCCCAACCACTGAGCCCGGATGAAGAGAGTCTGCCGGCACGCACCCGTTTCATGGAGATGCTGGCCAACCTCATCGCCCAGACGGTACGCCTGGTCGGCCAAGCCCATCGGGAGAGCGAGGCACTGCGCAGTGAGCGGGATAGTTTGCGCCGCAAGGTGCGCCATCAGTATGGCTTCGACAACATGGTGGGGCAGACTCCTTCGATGCGGCAGATCTTCGATTCGATCCGCCAGGTGGCCAAGTGGGATACTACCGTACTGGTCCGTGGCGAGAGTGGTACCGGTAAGGAGCTCATCGCCAATGCCATTCACTACAACTCGCCACGGGCCAGTGGCCCCTTCGTCAAACTCAACTGTGCGGCGCTGCCGGATACCCTGCTGGAAAGCGAACTGTTCGGTCATGAGAAGGGCGCTTTCACCGGAGCGGTGAAACTACGCAAGGGGCGTTTCGAACTGGCCGATGGTGGCACCCTGTTTCTGGATGAAATCGGCGAGGTCAGCGCTTCGTTCCAGGCCAAATTGCTGCGGATCCTGCAAGAGGGGGAGATGGAGCGGGTCGGCGGCAGTGAGACCATCTCGGTGGATGTGCGGATCGTGGCGGCCACTAACCGCAATCTGGAAGAGGAGGTGCGTAAAGGCAGCTTCCGCGAGGATCTCTACTACCGCTTGAATGTGATGCCCATCCAGTTGCCAGCCTTGCGTGAGCGCTTGGAAGATATTCCGGATCTGGCGCGCTTCTTGTTGCAGAAGCTGTCGCAAAAACAGGGGCGCGAGTTGAAGATCAGCGATGGTGCCATTCGCATGCTGGTGGGCCATAGCTGGCCGGGTAACGTCCGCGAGCTGGAAAACTGTCTGGAGCGGGCCGCCATCATGTCAGAGACCGGACTCATCGATCGGGATGTGGTGCTGTTCAATAATCAGGAACACCAGAAGCCCGGGCTATTGCCCTCGGCCCTGCCTATCCTGCCGGAAGGGGAAGAGTCGGATCTGGATGAGCGTCAGCGGCTGATCGCTGCGTTGGAGAAATGTGGCTGGGTGCAGGCCAAAGCGGCCCGCATGTTGGGCATGACGCCACGGCAAATTGCCTATCGCATCCAGATCATGAATATCAATATGCGCCGTATCTAATGAGTCGATCCGAATCATGCTGTATCGACAGGGAAGCGCACGCTGACACGCCGTAAACCCTTCCATGGGGGCTCCACCGCGCCGTCCCTGGCGCGGAGGGTCAGCTTAGCGCTACCCGGTCGCTTATGGTGAGTCTCGGCTATGAGGAATGGTTATTGAGCGCCATTCATTCACGGCAATAGAAAAACAAAGAGGACGCCTGGCGTCCTCTTTGGTTTATGGTGAACCGGTCATGCCGGTCGCTCGATCACTCGCTGCGGTATCAGACCGCAGGCGGCAGCGGTGCAGCCGGCTTACCAGCAGCCGCGGCGGCAGCAATCACCGTCGGATTGGACTCGAGTTTGAGCTCCTGATCCGTGGCCACGTTCTTGACATAGACATCCACCTGGTTGAAGGCGATCTCGATGCCATTCTCGCGGAACAGCTGGTCGATACGACGGTTGATTTCGTCAATGGCCGGATTGCGATCGCCGAGCTCTTTGACAAACATCCGCATCTCGTGATCCAGGGTGCTGGCGCCGAAATTGAGGAAGTAGACCACGGGCTCCGGATCTTTCATCACCCGGCTGTTTTCGCGGGCAGCTTGCAACAGCAGGGCTCTGGTCTTGTCCAGATCCGAGCCATAGGCCACACCGATGCGCAGGATCACCCGGGTCGTGGTGTCGGACAGTGACCAGTTGGTGAGCTGGGTGGTGATGAACATCTTGTTCGGAACAATGATCTCCTTGCGGTCAAAGTCGGTGACCGTGGTGGCGCGGATGCGGATCTTGCTCACCGAGCCCGAGAAGGTGCCCAGGGTGATGACATCGCCAATCCGTACCGGACGTTCGAACAATATGATAAGGCCGGAGACAAAGTTGGCGAAGATTTCCTGCAGGCCAAAACCGATCCCCAAGGACAAGGCGGCGACCAGCCACTGCAGCTTGTCCCAGGACATGCCCAGGGTCGACAGGGTGGCCAGCACCCCGATGCTGGTGATGGCGTAGGAGAGCATGGTGGTGATGGTGTAGTTGGTACCCTGACCCAGTTGCAGTCGCGACAGCACCAGCACTTCCAGCAAGCCGGGCAAGTTCTTGGTCAATACCCAGGCGACCACGGCGAAGGTGCCGGCCATCAGCACATCCCGCAGGCTGATCGGTTGCAATACCTCATTGCCAGCCGTGCCTACGCTCTGGTGCCAGAGGGCAATACTGTCCAGATAGGAGAGCACGGCGACCAGATCGGACCACAGCCAGTAGAAGCAGCCGGCAAAGACCATGAACAGCACTATCTTGGTCAGACGCAGCGACTGATGGTTGATCTCCTCCAGAGCCATCACCTTATCTTCGATGAGCTCCGTGGTATCGACATCCTCCTGCTGCTTAAGCTGCTCGCGTCGTGCCACGGCACGGCGATGGGCCAGACGGCGGGCAGCAACGGCCAGGCCGCGGATCGCCGTCTGCTGCACTATGCTCCAGGCCATAAACAGGTAGAAGGTGTCGATGAAGCGGTTGGTCAGTTTCAGCGCCGTGTAGTAGTAGCCCAGCACCATCAGCACGATCAGGGCGATGGGAGCCAGGGTCAGTGCCGCCACATTGAACCAGTGCAACCAGTCGCCCTGCTCACCGTGGTGGGCACGGTTGCGGAACAGCGGGTAGACCAGAAACAGCGTCACCAGCAGCATGGTCAGCGCGATGACTTGGCCGATGGCATCATCCGCCAGACGGGAAGGGTCCAGCTCACCCAGGGTGGCGATGACGATCAGCGGGATCAGGGAACGCCACACGTATTTCAAGGATCGATACTTGTGGGCGACCTCGGTCGGGCTCTGGCCAAAGTGCGTTTCGGCCATGCCGCCCGGACGCAGGATCTTCAGCAACATGGCAAACGCCATGTAGGCGGCGGTCAGGCGCAACGACAGGAACCAGATAATCTTGGGTTCGCTCAGACCACTGAACAGGAACAAAAAGCCCAGCGCCATGATGAGCAAGGCCCCGGGTAGTACTTCCAGTCCGGTAAACAGCAGGGCCTTGGGAGTATGCAGGTGACTGTCCCGATTCAGACGGCCAATATCCTTGCTCAGTTGTTTGACCTTGTCCCGCAGCAGTTGCCGCTTCCAGCGCAGGGCGATGCCCAGGATGATCATCGGGATCACCAAAAGCAGCAGTGGCAGGGTCTTTTGACTCCATTCTTTGATGTTGACACTGATACTGGCTGCTTGTAGCTGCGACAGCATGGCGCTGGGAAGACCGACTAACCAGGCCCAATCCAGCGGCTTGTTACTGCTGACCCAGAAGATCTGCTGTTGCAGGGTTAATTGCAGGGATTTATTGACGCGTTCTAGTTGCTGCTGGTTGAGCTTGATGTTGATGGCCAGATTGAGCTGGCTACCCAGCTGGGTGTTGAGTTGATCCAGTAAATTCTTACGGCTGTCGAGCAATTCGGCGAGCTGATCGCGCTCTTCCGGTGTCACTGGATTGGTGGCCTCAGCCAATAGCTTGTCGAGATACTGATTGCGCTGAAACAACTGGTCACGTTGCTGGTTGAGATCAAACTGTGCCAGACGCAGATCGGCAATCTGTTCGTCCAGATTCATGGTGATTTTGGGATCGGGCAGCATCTGGCGTTGTTGATAGAGGATGCGTGACAACAGCAAACTGCCCTTGAGCACCGAGATCTGTTCGTTCAGGTTGCGTTCGGTCTGGGTGACCCGGTCCAGCCAAGTCTTGATCTTGATGTTTTCCTGCACCATCTGGTTGATCTGTTCCGTGGTGCTGACCAGACGCTGACTCAGTTGCTGGTTGGTTTTGAGCTCTTTTTGCAACAAGGGGTTTAATTTACTGACATCCTGTGATTCAGCATTGATATCGCCTGCAGTCTGCTCTGTGTTGTCCATCCGCTTGGCATTGATACTGTTTTGCAGCAGTTGGACCAGATGTTCTAGACGCGCGATCTGGGAACCAGCCAGGGTTTGGCGTTTGAGCGCCAAATCTTGCAGCTTGGTGTTGTTGTCCAGATCCTTTTGCTGTTGATCCAGTTGCAGGGCTAATAGATTTAACTCAGCATTCAGCGCCAGGCGCTGGCTGCTGCTGACCTCGTCCTTGCTGCCCGACTGATTGAGCTGGTTACGGATGTCCTGGCTACGCTGATAAGCTTGGCTCATGGCCAGCTGGGCCCGCTCCGGCAGGGTTTGCAGGTTGGTCAGCTGACTGCTGGCGGTGGCCAGCTCTTCCTGAGCCTGCTGCAGCTCGCCCATGGTCTCGGTCATGCGCTTTTCCAGCTGGGTCAGGCTCAGTGCATCCAGCTGTTTGGAGAGCTTCGCATCTTCAGGCACCGCCTTCATATTTTCCAGCTGGCTGCTGTATTGCTGGAGTTTTTGCGGTGCTGCGGCCAGGCGCTTCTGCTGAGCTTTGCTCTTTTCGTTTTCTTTATCGATGGCGTCGAGCAATGTCAGGGTCTTTTCCAGATCTTCCTGCTGTTTTTTCTCGTTGACGGTCAGCGTGTCCCGCTTACTCAAGGTGGCGAGTTGCGCCTCCACTGTCGAGCGACTGGGCAAGTCTGGCAGATTGTTGATCGATGCCGCGGCCAGACTTGGCAGCAGCAGTGTAGCCAGTAGCAACAGACAAGCGCGGAAACCTGTCGTTGCAGAACTATGGGGTCTGTTTCGGTTCAGCATGGATCATCCCGTGGATTAGCACCTAGAGTGGCCACGAATGTAAGCCATCTCACAATTTGGCGGAATTCTAGCACCAGAATTTGACGATGCGCATAAAAAAAGACGACTCAAAAGAGCCGTCTTCTTGATTACCCGGGCGAGCACCAGGCTCGCGGGCAGGCTTACAGTACGTGTACGGAAGCGGTGTTGGTAGTGCCGCTCGGAACCAGAGCGCCAGAAACCATGACCACGGTATCACCCTTGGCAGCCAGACCTGACTTCAGAGCCAGTTCCTTACCCAGGTGGTAGAAGTCATCGGTAGAGGCGATCTTGTCAACCACAACCGGAACCACACCCTTGGACAGCATCAGCTGTTGGGCAGTCTTGGCGTTGGTGGTCAGAGCCAGGATGAAAGCCTTCGGGAAGTACTTGCGAATGGCCTTGGCAGACTTGCCGCCTTCGGTAGCCACCACGATCAGCGGGGCGTCCAGCTTCTCGGTGGTTTCAACAGCACCCTTACATACGGCTTCGGTGATGCTGCGCTTGGTGCCTTCGACAATGTCCAGACGGGAAGACATAACGCCATCGGTACGGTTACAGATGGTAGCCATGATGGTCACAGCTTCCAGCGGATACTTACCCTTGGCGGATTCGCCAGACAGCATGACTGCATCGGTACCATCCAGAACGGCGTTGGCAACGTCACCGGCTTCGGCGCGGGTCGGACGCGGGTTCTTGATCATGGAGTCCAGCATCTGGGTAGCAGTGATAACTACCTTGCGAGCCTTGTTACACTTCTCGATCATCATCTTCTGGGCGAAGATAACTTCTTCAACCGGGATTTCCACGCCCAGGTCACCACGGGCAACCATGATACCGTCAGACACTTCGAGGATTTCGTCGAAGTTGTCCAGGCCTTCCTGGTTTTCAATCTTGGAGATGATCTGGATGTTCTGACCGCCGTGAGCGTTCAGATGCTCACGCATGGAGATCACGTCTTCCTTCTTACGGATGAAAGAAGCAGCAACGAAATCAACGCCTTGCTCGCAACCGAAGATCAGGTCAGCCTTGTCCTTTTCAGCCAGGGCTGGCAGGGAGGTCTTGACGTTCGGCAGGTTCACACCCTTGTTCTCGCCCAGGGCGCCGTTGTTCAGAACCTTACAGATGACTTCGGTAGCAGTAACAGAGGTCACTTCCAGACCGATCAGGCCATCGTCAACCAGAACGATGTTGCCAGCTTTCAGGTCGGTCGCAAAACCTGGGTAGGTCACGGCTACGCGATCCTTGTTACCGACAACACTCTTGTCAGTGGTGAAGGTGAAGGTTTGACCTGCAACCAGATCCACATCATTGCCGCCTTCCAGCTTGATGGTACGGATTTCCGGACCCTTGGTGTCCAGCAGGATGGCACATTGCTTGCCAGTTTCTGCACACACTTCACGCACGTTCTTGATGCGGTTGCCGTGTTCGGCATAGTCACCGTGGGAGAAGTTCAGGCGCATGACGTTCATGCCGGCATCCAGCATCTTGGCCAGCATTTCCTTGGATTCGGTCTTAGGACCGATGGTGCAGACGATTTTGGTCTTTTTCATCGACAGGGTCTCCGATTAATAGTGATTTTATGATTTCAAAATTTTCTTGGGCGCATTCTACAGGGATTGCTGAAAAGTGGTGAGGCAGGAAAAGCGTTTCATTATGTAATTTCTTCATTTTTCTTGCGCTAGCTCAGGGTTAAGACGGAAAAGTTCATTATCTGAACGATTTTGCTGCGACCTGCGCCACGCTGCTGGGTGTTTTTTCAACAGAAATTTAAGCGACATCACTTTTTCGGGGCTTCAGACTCGATCTTTGCAAAAACGTTTACCTCTCTCCGGCGAAGGCTCCTTGATCCTGGGGGGCGGAGCATACTCGAGAAGCGCTCTGATCCAGTTCACGGCCGGAGGAGACGGTTCGTCGTCATGTCACGACCCGTTTTTTCTGTGTGTTTTGCCACAATGTCGGATTCTGGCGTCACAACTTTGCCATGACGCGCCCTCTTCAATTTATATAATTCTTTAAAATTCAACTGGATATGCAGGCTGCCAAGAACGGCTTGCTCTTTGCACTACAGGAATACCGTCGCCTGGACTCGCTCTTACCGTGCAAGGATAGCCAGATATGAATACATCATCTTCTTCTCAACAGCGCTGTGGCAGTGGTAATGCATCTGCCGGTGGATGTGGCAGCAAGACCACTTCCGTCTCCCGCGGGGGCCTCTCCCGCTCGGTCATCGATAAGGTCGCTCAACATCCTTGTTACTCTCCGACCGCGCACCATCGCTATGCCCGGATGCATCTAGCCGTCGCGCCCGCTTGTAATGTGCAGTGCAATTATTGCAATCGTAAGTACGACTGCGCCAATGAGTCGCGGCCGGGCGTGGTTTCCGAGCTGTTGACCCCGCAACAGGCGATCCGTAAAGCCAAAGCGGTGGCGGCGGCTATCCCGCAGCTCTCGGTGATCGGCATTGCCGGTCCCGGCGATCCCCTGGCCAATGCCACACGCACCTTTGACACCCTCGAGGGGCTGCGTAGCGCTCTGCCGGATGTGAAGCTGTGTATCTCCACCAATGGCTTGGCGTTGCCGAATGCGGTTGACCAACTGGTTGAGCTGGGGGTGGATCATGTCACCATCACCATGAACGCCATCGATGCCCATGTCAGTGCCGGTATCTACGACTGGGTCTATCTGGATGGGCAGCGGTTGCGCGGACGAGACGGTGCCCAGGCGCTGATCGACCGTCAACTGGAGGGGATGCAAAAGCTCATCGAGCGCGGTGTGCTGGTGAAGGTCAATTCGGTACTGATCCCGGGGGTTAATGATGTGCATCTGCCCGAGGTGAGCGAGGTAATCCGCGACATGGGTGCCTTCTTACACAACATCATGCCACTGATTTCCAAGCCGGAGCACGGTACCTACTTTGGCCTGAATGGCCAGCGTGAGCCCTTGCCCTACGAGGTCGATCAGGTGCGTGAGCTGTGTGGCGGAGCCATGCCCCAGATGAGCCACTGTCAGCAGTGTCGTGCCGATGCGGTCGGCATGTTGGGTGAAGACCGCAGTCAGGAGTTTACTCTCGAGCAATTAGCGGTCGAGTCCGAGCCTTATGCCAACGTGATGCAGCGACGGACGCGGATCCAGGCTGCTCTATCGACTCAGGGGGCATCAGAAGATGATGATGCCTGCCTGGTGGCGGTTGCCAGCCAGAATGGCGAAGTGATCGATCAGCATTTTGGTCACGCCCGACGTTTCCAAATCTATGCAGTTTCCAGTGAGGGTGCTGTCCGGGTCGGTGAGCGTCATGTGCCGCTCTATTGCCAGGGTGAGAGTGATTGTGACACCGATACCCAGATGGACACTTTTAATACCATGCTGGATCTGCTGACTGATGTTGATGCTGTGTTTTGTGCCCGAGTCGGAATGGCTCCCTGGCAGCAGTTGGAAGAGTCCGGGATTACTCCGGTTGTTGACTATGCCTGGCAGCCGATCCGCGAGGCGTTGCAACAATGGTGGGAAACCCGAGGACAAGCCGAGGGCTTGGTCCGGAAAATTCAGGGTCGGCGTCAACAAGGGGTTGCCTGATGAGTTGCCAGATCACGGCATCGTGCATCGGCTGCTACAACTGCCTGGAGGTGTGTCCGCGGGGCGCCATTGTCGAAGAGGCGGGCCACTTTGCTATTCGGGTGAAGCGCTGTAATGAGTGTCGGGAAAACAAACCCGGTCCTCGCTGTCAACTCATCTGTCCGGTGGAGGGGGCCATATGCAAAGTGGTGAAATTATGCAAGGCGGAGAAGTAACGCTGGAGCCGAGTGTTTGTTCTTGCCAGCAACAGGCTGCCCGGGTCAGCCAGGCCTATCAGCGCTATGTGGCCTGTCATTACTGGTTGGGTCAGCTATACCAACGTTTCATGGCAGGACAAGCCCTGTTACCACCGGCTATGGGGTTAGGAGAGCAGCAGTTTTCCCGTTTGAGCGAGGCGTTCGGAGGGCCGGTGCCTGTGGCCGGTGAAGTGCTGAGGCGCCAGCTCCTGGTGTCGGAGTTATTGCAGTCGCGATATCAGGAGCGTGATGATCTGGCCACCTGGCTCAGCGGCTATCTGGCGGCGCCATTCGCTGAGTTGAGTCTCATCCTGGCCACGGCCAGCATGGGTTTTAAGCATCTGTGGGAAGATCTGGGTCTGGATTCCCGCGCTCAGTTGCGAAACCTGATGCTGGATTGTTTTCCGCAGCTGGTGGCATTGAATCAGCAGGATATGCGCTGGAAAAAATTCTTCTATCGCCAGTTGTGTGAGCAAGCGGGGAGCTATGTCTGTCGGGCTCCCAGCTGCGATGTCTGTCCGGAACGAGCCCTGTGTTTCACCACCGATCAGCCGGCATGACGGGGTGTCCTGTCAACTGAAGAGTGCGGTGAGCCCCTTGCTGGTGCGTGGTGCTTTGAGTTGTTGGGCGTCCTGCAGGAACCGGGCAAGCAAGGGCGCAATGTCAATTCGCATGGAGCGGCGTTGTGCCTGCTGTTGGGCCTCGAGCAGGAAACGGTTGAACACGTCGGCATAGTCATGGACTACATCCTGACCAAAGGCATGACGATAAATAGCAATGCTGCAAACTCCCGCGGCACGGATGGTGTCGATCAGCTGATAAATATCCTCTTCTGACTCGATATAGCCCCAATGCGGACCATCAGGATAATGGCTCGGCGTGAAAAATGCGTCGTCGGCGATCTGGACCGCCGCCAGCGCTTTGCTATCTCCCTTGGAGCCCATGACTTCCATCTGCTGCACCATGGCGGTGTAGTTTTGACCAAACCGAGCTTGTACTCGCTTGGCGTCTGCAGCGCCCACTCCACATGTTTCAAAATAGGCCGCTAACGCAGGTTTGAACAACGACATAACCACCCCGTGCAATAATTAGACATGAAACCGGTACCAGGGCATCGTATGAGTTCGCCTTTGATGCAAAAAGCGCGGTTGTCACAAAATTCGCACGCAGAGAGCCGAAGAATGTCTCGAAAGTGGTGACGGTCACATCTTGACCTTTTGCCATTCAGAGGCCGAGCCGCAGCTGCAACCCGATGAAATTTGTGGCTGGCTGTGTATGATGCCGAAGTGGTATTGCCGTTTTGGAGTAAGGGGAGCCATGCGACGTAGCTCTATAGTGGTATTGGGTATTCTGGTCATCGCTCTCTTGGGCTATGTTGGCATCAAGTCGCTGCGAGCCCAGATGGTGCAGGTGTCGGCCGAAGAATCATGGCGCCAGGCGGCAAAGCGGGACGAGTCCATTGTGGCCAAGGCTTATCAGCAAGGAAAAGGGGATGTGCCGGTTACGGTTTCCGGCCGCATCATTCAGGTGTCGCCCGCGAACGCTCCTGATGATGGACACCAACGTTTTACCATCGAGATTGGTAATGGCATGACGTTGCAGGTGGTGCATGACAGTAAGGTGGCGGGTGTCATCCCTGATCTGGCCTATGGCAGTCAAGCCACGGTTGCTGGTTTCTATGTCTGGAATCCGAGTGGTGGCGAGTTGCATGATCGCTATCAAGATCCGCAAGGAGAGTGGGTAACTGGCTGGATTGAGTTCTCGGGCCGCCGCTATCCTTGATGGCTATCTGGGCTTGAACCAATAAGCGAGAGAAAACCGCCTGTTCAGGCGGTTTTTGATTTTTAGCGGATCTGTTTCTTCATATTGCCCGGGTGGCGGCAGGCAAGGGGGATGGTTTTACCCGAGTTTTACCCATGTTTTACCCACGGCAACATCCGGATCCGGAAACAAAAAAGCCTCACTAAAAAGTGAGGCTTTTCCGAGGGTTGTATGGTCGGCGCGAGAGGATTTGAACCTCCGACCCCTGACACCCCATGACAGTGCGCTACCTGGCTGCGCTACGCGCCGAGAGTTGTACCGCTGAACAAGCGGGGCAACGGAGGCAGAGTCTAGGGATCTGCTCCTTGGCTGTCAACCACTTCAGCCAGCCCGGCTGTTTATTCGCTGAATATCTGTGCAATCAATAGGTGAAGCTTACTGGTCAGGCCAATTTACCGGCTATTCCGGGCCAGAAGGTGTACATGTAGATGAACTTGGTGGCTGATGGATGGGCGCTCTCGCTCACATCATCCGGGTGTTCATCACCTGAGGTCAGATCTCTTCTGGGGCATGATGAAACAACACTGCTGTGGCTCGAGTTGCTGGTTATAATGGTCAATCCCATCCCGTTGAGGTGTTGAAGCAGAATGAAGTTGTTTGTCCGTGATTTGACGGTGATTGATGCCTCCTATTTGAGCGCTGAGCGTGGCATGGTGGGCGAGAGCTGGTTGGTAGATATCGAGTTAACCGGCACCCTCAATGAAATGAGCATGCTGCTGGATTTCGCGCGGGTAAAGAAACAGCTCAAGGCCATCATCGATGCCGAAGTAGATCATCGGCTGCTAGTGCCGGTTGCTGCATCTTGCTGCCAAGTGGCCACGGCCGAAAGTGGCTACCACTTCGTGGACTTCCTCCGCGCAGGTCGAAGTCTGCATCTGAATGCTCCTTCGGAAGCTTTTGCGTTTATTCCTGAAGAGCACATCACTCAGGAGAGTGTGACCCGCTATTTGCATCAGCTGATCCAGGCTCGGTTGCCCAGCAATATTGATGGCTTGACCATCCGGTTACGTCCAGAAGCTATCCCGACCGCTTTTTATCATTACAGTCATGGCCTGAAAAAGCATGACGGCAATTGTCAGCGCATTGCCCATGGTCATCGTTCCATGATCGAGCTGTGGGTAGATGAACGCCGGGATCTGGCGCTGGAACAAGAGTGGGCCGCACGCTGGGCGGATATCTATCTGGGCTCCCAGGAAGATGTAGTGCCGTTGCAACAGTTACAACTGAGCCCACTTGCAACCGAACATCTGGGTGTCCAGCATCTGGGTTTTCGCTATCAAGCGCCGCAAGGGGATTTCCAATTGGCGATTGCGGCGGCAGAAACCGAATTGGTGGACACGGATACCACAGTCGAGTTGCTTGCCCACTACATTGCCCGGCAGCTCAAACCCCGATTTGCTCAGCACCTGGTGCGTGTTGTGGCGTATGAGGGGGTGGGGAAGGGCGCGATCGCCGAGTTGTAAGCGGGGGAAATGCGCCAGGACTAGAAAAACAAAAGGGGAGCTCATGGCTCCCCTTTGATTTTTATCGCGAGGTTACAGCTGGAATCGGTGAACCAGCTCTTGCTGCTGCTCTGCCAATTCATCAAGGATCAAGCTGGTCTTGGCTACCTCTTGAATGCCTTCATAGTTGGAGTCGGAGATCTCGGAAATCCGGTTGATGTTGGACGAAATTTCAGCACTGGTTGCCTGTTGTTGCTCGGCGGCCGAGGCGATCTGGCTCGACATGTCGCTGATCATGGTGATGATGGCCTGGATCTCTTCCATCGAGCTGTTGGCGTTGGAGCTCTGTTGGACACTGGACTCCATTTCTCCACTGCACTCGTTCATCACCCGCACCGCGCGTTGCACAGCCTGTTGCAGCCCCTCAATCATGGCGCGGATTTCCGAGGTGGAGTCAGCGGTGCGGCGAGCCAGTGTCCGGACTTCATCGGCGACAACGGCAAAACCACGACCATGTTCACCTGCTCGGGCGGCTTCAATCGCCGCATTCAGGGCCAGCAAGTTGGTCTGTTCGGCAATGCTGCGGATCACATCGAGGATGTTGCCGATGTTGCTGCTCATGTTATTGACGTCACCAATCACTTTTCCGGTTTCGGTCAACTTGTTGGCCAACTGGTGAGTGGTCGAGATATTGGTGGCCATGATGCTGCGTCCGGCTTCGGATGCTTTTTCGACGGCCATGACCTGATCCAGGGTCTGATTGGCGGCTTGGGCCACTTCACGGACCGAGGCTTCCATCTCTGTCATGGCAGCGGCGACGCTGGCGGTTTCCTGACGCTGCAGATTCAGCTCCCGGCTAGAGCGTTCGGCGGTGGTGCGGTTGTCGTGTGCAGCCCGGTTCAGTTGGCTGGAGGCCAGGGACAGCTTCTTCAGCACATCACCCATCTGTTCCACCAGGGTATTAACCTGGGTGCCCAAACGGCCAAATTCGTTCTGATTGCGATAACCAACTCGCCGGGTCATATCGCCCTGCGTGGCAGCGTGAAGTACATCGATCAATTGGCGAACCGGATTCCGGATGCTCTTGGCCAATTGCATGGCCACGCCGAAGGCAAAGGCAACTGCCAGGATGACGGTACCGAGTAGCTGCATACGACCTGTGGCCAAGGTGCTGTTGGCGTTCTCGATACTCTGGTTCATCACTCCTTGCGCCACTTGTTGCAGACGGCCAAGCTCAGCCTGGACTGCGACCACTTGTAAACTGGCGTCCTTGGCTTTCTTCTCCATTGCAACCTGGGTCTTGACCAGCTCCAGATAACGAGCCAACAGACCCTTGTCCTGGGTGGTGTTGAGGATGAAGCCTTTGATATACAGACCGATATCGTTCTCCAAGCTAGGCATCTCCAGCTTGAGATCGGCTACGGCCTTGTCGTAATCGGCAATTTGTTTGCGGTTGCGCTCCAACGCCGCAGCAACCAGGGTCGGGCTACTCTGGTTCAGAGCATCAAAGGTAGTCACTTCAATCGGTGACTGCTTGGCCTGCATGGAACGAAACACGCCTTGCACATAGCTGTCATCGATCTTCGCCAGCATGTCGGAGAGTTCTTGTTTGAACAACGGCATGATGGCCTGGAATTCACTCTTGGCCTTGTTGGTCTGACGCAGCAGGGTCAGCAGTTGCGCCCGTTGAGCAGCCAGATCAGCGGTCTCTCCCAGATAACTTTTGGATGCTTTTTCCAGTGTGGGAATATAGGTCTTCACCAACGGCAGCTTGTCCGCTTGCTGTTTGAAGTTATCCAGCGACTGGGTGAACAATTTCCGCGACGTCTCCAGTTCCTTGGTCAGCTCGAGCAATTGCTGAGGATCTTTTTCCGATAAAACGTCGGTCAGACGCTTGTTGGTGGACAGAAGGCTTACTTCCAGCTTATTGGCCAGCAAGACAATCGGCGCTGCTTCTTCGGTCACGGAGACCAAGGCAGAGTTGAGCTGGTTTTGACTGGAATAATTGAGCATGGAGCCGGCAATCAGCACGCCAATGAGCACGGCAAAGCTGAGATAGACTCGATGCAAAATGGATAGATCCGCTATTTTAATTTTCATTGTATTAACACCCGCCAAGTTGACTGCAGTTCGCTAGACGTCTTTAAGCGTCCGAACTTGTATATCTTCTGTAAAAGCTGTCAAATATTTAACTCTTTTTCGAGCTGGTGCAGGTAAAGCCGGAGCTGAATCACACTCACCCTCCTGGCCGCAGACTCAATGATGTCCAGATTTATCTGTTCGCTCCATTTTCTTGCATACCGTTGTTTTTAAGGATTTTGTCATGTCAGAAGAGACTATTTTCAGCAAGATCATCCGTCAGGAGATCCCGGCCAAATTGTTATACCAAGACGAACTGGTAACCGCATTTCGTGATATCGGACCCAAGGCGCCTACTCACATCCTGATTGTACCGAATAAATTAATTCCGACTGTGAATCAGGTCACCCGCGAGGATGAGCAAGCGCTGGGACGACTATTTACTGTGGCGCGGCAGTTAGCGGAAGAAGAAGGGATTGCCGAGAATGGCTATCGGTTGATCGTCAATTGTAATCGGCATGGCGGGCAAGAGGTGTATCACCTGCATATGCATCTGGTGGGTGGTAAGCCTCTCGGCCCACTACTGGCTGAGTGATTTCATGCCGAACGTAACGATCCGGCGCTGGCGACAAGCCTCCTTGCTGGTAGCCGGTGTTTTGCTGTCCGGATGTGCCACTATGGGGCTGAGTGACTTATTTCTCAGTTATAGCAGTGTCATGCAACCAGTACGGACCCAACTGCAGTTGGGGCAATGGCCGGAAGCTATGGCGGCGATCCCGGCATCTGAGCCGAATGATAATAACTTTGTGCTGGATCGGCTGCAGCAGGGGCGAATTGCGTTTTTGCTTCGAGACTGGCATGCCAGCAAACAGCAACTGGATGCCGCAGCAAGCCAACTGGCGTGGCTAGATCAGCAGGCAGAATACCGTATCAGCCATGGCTTGCAGCAGGCTGGCTCTCTGCTGAGTAATGATCAGGCGATTGCCTACCAGGCTGCCGATTATGAACAGACCCTGCTTCATCATTATCAGGCCTTAAATTACCTGTTTCTGGGGCAGACCCAGGATGCCTTGGTGGAAGTGCGCAAAGCCAACCAGGCCCAGGAACGAGCCCTGGCGACACGGGAGCGAGAGATCCAGGCGGCAAAGGAGGAGATCCAACAGGCTGGTCTGAGTCAGGAGCTTGCGTTGGCGCAACAGGGATTGCCGGACTTACCGGTTACCCCGGATGGCCTCAAGGGGCGGATCCAGAGCGGCTATACCTTTTATGTGTCGGCGCTCCTGTACGAGGCGACCGGAGCGCTGAATGACGCCTACATCGACTACCAACGGGCACTTGAAGTTGCGCCGAGCAACCGGGTGTTGCAGGCCGATCTGTTGCGCATCACCACCCGGCTGGGGTTAAAGAGTGAGCATGCCGCCTATCAACAACGTTTTGGTCGTCCATCGGCAGCAGCTACAACCGACGAATCGAGCTCTACCGATCAGGGCCAGATCCTGGTGCTGTATGAAGAAGGGATGCTGGAGCCATTACAGGAATTTTTCCTGCCGTTGCCGATAGCAACCTCTGCCGGGGATTTTCGTACCTTTACCGTGGCGTTTCCCTGGTATGGGTCAACTCAGCTCCCGGTTGCGGCGGGTCAATTTCTGCTGGATGGTCAAAATACTCAAACCGAACCGCTAGTCTCGCTGCAGGGGTTGGCGAGTCAATCGCTGCAGGAGCGGTTACCGGGTTTGATGATGCGCCAGCTGCTCCGTTTGGCTAGCAAAGAAGCCTTACGTCATCAGGCCAGTGCGCAAGGAGGGGATTTAGGCAATATTCTGGTCGGGCTCTACAACACCTTCTCTGAACATGCTGACACTCGCTCCTGGTCAACCCTGCCTGCGGGAGTCAGCATCTGGCGCCGCTCGGTTCCTGCTGGCAATCACGCCATAGCGGTCGGGCAGGGCACCGCGATGCAACAATTATCGGTTCCCGTGGTCAAAAGTAGGGTCACTCTGGTTTGGGTAAACCGGCTGGGTGCCAATATAGTCAGCATGGTAAAAATGATATCCTGAAGGTCGATGAAACAACGAGATACCGTGATGAAATCAATAGTGTTAGCACTGTTATTCTGTGGTTTGGTGGCTTGTTCCTCCACCAACGGAATTGCCTTGAGTGGTGCCGAGGGGCAGGAGTCGCGCCTACAAGTGGACAACGCAGGCATGAAACAGCGACTGGAATTGGTTCTGGCCCAGCAGCAGAGAAGTGCTGGTGATGGTCGGTTACAGATAGCGGTTCGTCTCAAGAGCCATATTGCCTATGACCAGAGCCTGCAATACCGTGTGACCTGGTTCGATGCGGCGGGCATGCCGGTTGAGCCGGATAGCACCAGTTGGCAACCGCTGACCCTGCATGGGGGGGAGCAGCGGGTTATTCAGGCCTCCGCTCTGCTGCCACAGGCTGCAGCTTTCTATTTTTCTGTCCGTGATGTAGTGAAGGATTAATGATGAAGATGACGAATCAAGCCCTTGTGCTCGGCTTGCTGGCCGCAGCACTGGTTTCCGGTTGTTCGACCGAAGTTTCTTATGGCGATGCCAAGGCCACAGAAACCGTGACGGTGGACTATGGCTCAACCGATTTACAATCCATGTCCGGCAAGATGGTGCAGTCACTGATCGATAACCCGGTGATGACCGAGATCAGTAGCGCCGGTCGTCCAGTCCTGTTTGTGGATAGCATCCGCAACAAAACCTCCGAGCATATCGATACCGAAGCGCTGACCGATACCATGCGAACCCAGTTATTGCGCTCCGGCAAGGTTCGCTTCGTCGATATGAGCAAGGTCGCGGCCGTGAAGGAGCAACTCGAGTATCAACAGGCGGCGGGCATGGTGGATCCGGCTTCCATGGTGCGTATGGGCAAACAAACCGGAGCCCAGTACATGTTATATGGCAACCTGGCCAGCATTGTAAAAGATAACGGCAAGGTGAAGGACGTGTTCTATCAATTGACCATGAATCTGATGGACCTCAAGAGTGGTGAGTTGGTTTGGGCCGACCAACAAGAAATCCGTAAGCAGAGCAAGAAGAAAACATTGGGATGGTAATCGAGCTCCCGGGGCCGTTCAGGGGAGGCCAACACACGCTGCTGTTAGGTGGGCTGACCAATACCAGTTACCGCTTGACCTTACCTCGAGGTGATTACTTCTTGCGAGTCAGCACCCCTTTTGCGTCCCGGCTGGGTATCCAGCGCGGGCGTGAATTGGTGTTGCATAAACTGGCCGCCGAGCAGGGACTGGCTCCGCGGTTGCAGTATGTCGATGCCGAATTGGGATTGATGATTACCGATTGGGTTGAGCCGGCAATATCGCCGCCCGATTGGCACACGCCAGAGGCGATGACGCGATTGGCTGGATTAGTTGCGCGGGTGCATGCTACCCCTGCACCAGCCCTGACGCTGGATCTGGAAGCACACTTACGCTTTTATCTGGCGCGGATCTGTCATCGCGATCCACGCGTCACCCGGCTCTTCCACCGCATGATTGCCCTGCTGCAGAGATTGCCTTCGATTGCGCCTGTGTTCTGTCACAACGATATCAGCCCGGCCAATGTGTTGGGGGAGTCGATGCTCCTGGTCGATTGGGAATATGCCGGTATTGGTGATCCGGCGTTTGATCTGGCGTGCCTCATCCGGTCTTTTGCCCTGAATGACGATGAAGCTCGACAGCTGTTGCAGCTTTATCAGCAAGCGGGTGGAGGCTGCCCCTGGTCACGAGTTGCCGAGATGCTGACGGTGGCAGATTTTGTGGCCCTGTTGTGGGCCAATGTGTTCTGGGAGCACAGCCACGATGTCCGGTATCGGGAGATGTTTGAGTTGCAACTGAACCAGCTATGTCTGGCAGAGGGATTGTCATCATGATCCCGCGCCACGTTGTCATTGTGCTGTTGCTGGTTCCGTTACTACTGACCGGCTGTGCGGTACGCATGCTCTATAACTGGCTGGACTGGGCCATTGCCTGGAAGCTGGATGATTATTTTGAGCTCAGCAGTCAACAATCCTCGGAGCTGGATCGCCAGGTCGCGCAGATCTTGCAGTGGCACCGCCATGAGGCCCTGCCCGGTTATGTCCGGGCGTTACGCAGTTTGAGCTTTGACTTACGTCGCCCACTGACCGAGGCCGAAGTGGCCATCCATCTGCAAACCTTTGAACAGTTGATGCGTCAGCTGGCGGAAGGAGTTCAGGAGCCCGCTAATCGCTTTGCAGTGACGCTGAGTGATGAGCAGGTGCGTCGGTTTATGGCCGAGCGCTGGAAAAAACAGCAAGAGCAACGCAAAGAGTTTGCTCAGGAACATGGCAAGAAGGTTTACGCCAGTTTTCAACGCAAGCTGGAAAAGAATCTGGACCAATGGCTAGGTGATGTAGAGCCGGCACAACAGCCGCTGATTGACCAATCGTCCGAATGGCAGCGTCAGTACTATGCAACCTGGCTGGACTATCAGGAAGTCTGGCTCAAGGCCCTCGAGCAGACCCTGGCACAGCGTGGTCAGCCTGGTTTCGGCGCGGGATTGGTTGCCGTGGTAGTCAAAGGGGATGAACTGGGTGATGGACGTTTCAAGCAGTATGTGGCGGATTCCCGTCAACGTTCCATCCAGTGGTTTACCGCGTTGTCGGCAAGCCTGAGCCCTGAGCAACGACAATATTTACGGCGTAAGCTCAGTGAACTGGCGGCCGATCTCGAGGAGTTAAGTCGCAGTTCGTGATTTCCCGACCGCTGGCATCATGTCGGAAGGGGTAGAATTTGATCCGTCACAAGCTTCAATCGGTTGCGTTTGGTCGAGGCGCGTAATCCTGATATGGTCATCGTAATCCGCATGGGATGAGGGAACAGATATGATTATCTATTTGCACGGTTTTGACGCTACCAGCTCGGGAAATCATGAAAAAATTCTGCAGCTGCAGTTTATTGATGATGATGTGCGCTTTGTTCACTACAGCACAGTGCATCCGCGTCATGACATGAGCCACCTGCTCAAGGAAGTGCACAAGCAATTGGCAATGAGCAATGACACCCAGCCTCTGATCTGTGGTGTGGGCTTGGGCGGTTATTGGAGCGAGCGGATCGGTTTTTTGTGCGGGATCAAACAGGTCATCTTCAACCCGAATCTGCATCCGGAAGTCACCATGGTGGGGCGTATCGAGCGACCGGAAGAATACGCGGATATCTCGACCAAATGTGTAACTGAATTTCGTAAAAAAAATGCAGGTAATTGTATTTGTATCCTTTCTGTTAACGATGAAGTGATAGATAATAGGTCCACAGAGCGTGAGCTGAAGGATTATTACAACATTGTCTGGGATGAGCGCGAGAGCCACAAGTTCAAGAATATCTCCGCACACCTTCAGACGATCAAAGCTTTCAAGCTTGCCTGATCGGTTTTGAATTGCGATTTCAGGGAGCTCCGTCGAGCTCCCTTTGTTTTATGGACGGAAGGTACTGATGACCAAGATTGTTGTAGTCGGCGGTGGTGCCGGTGGCCTGGAGCTGGCCACTAAATTAGGGCGTAAGCTGGGGCGTTCTGGCAAGGCCCAGATCACGCTGGTGGATCGGAACCGTACTCACCTGTGGAAGCCGTTGTTGCACGAAGTTGCTGCCGGCTCACTGGATGCGGGGATCGATGCACTGAGCTATCAGTCCCATGCTCGTAATCATGGCTTTGAATTTCAGCTGGGTACTCTCACCAATATCAACCGCGAGGCGAAGCGTATCGTTCTGGCGCCGATCCTGGGCGAGAAAGGCGAAGTGGTGCTGGGTGAACGCGAAGTAGCTTATGACTATCTGGTGATGGCGATTGGCTCTGTGTCCAACGACTTCAACACGCCAGGCGTGCGCGACAACTGCATCTTCCTCGATAGCCCGGATCAGGCATTCCGTTTCCACGGGCTGCTGATGAACCAGTTCCTGCAGTTTGCATCCGATTGCAAGCCGGGTGATGAAAGCTGCAAGCCGAGTGAAAAGGTGAAGATTGCCATCGTCGGTGCCGGTGCAACGGGCGTTGAACTCTCTGCTGAACTGTACAATGCGGTCGAAGAGCTTGCCTCATACGGCTACAAGAATCTGTCCCGTGACAGCCTGAAGGTGACGGTCGTCGAGGCGGGCCCGCGCATTCTGCCGGCTCTGCCAGAGCGTATCTCGGCGGCTGCCCATCAGGAGCTGAGTAATCTGGGGGTGGATGTGCGCACCGCTACCTTTGTCAGTGAAGCCACACCGGAAGGTCTCAAGACCAAGGATGGCGAATTGATTGAGGCCAACCTGATGGTATGGGCGGCGGGTATCAAGGCTCCGGATTTCATGAAGGACATCGGTGGCCTGGAGACCAATCGCATCAATCAGCTGGTGGTTAAAAACACCCTGCAGACGACCCGTGACGAACACATTTTCGTGATCGGTGATTGCGCAGCTTGCGCCATGGAAGACGGTAAAATGGTACCGCCGCGCGCTCAGTCAGCGCACCAGATGGCAGATCGTGCTCTGGCCAATATCCTGGCCATGATGCAAGGCAAGGAGCTGAAAGCTTATTCCTACATGGATTATGGCTCGCTGGTCTCCATGAGCCGCTTTAGCACCGTCGGCAGTCTGATGGGTAACCTGATGCGTGGCTCCATGATGGTGGAAGGGCGCATTGCCCGTTTCGTCTATATCTCCTTGTATCGCATGCATCAAGTGGCACTGCATGGTTATATCAAGACGGGTTTGATGATGTTAGTGGGGCAAATCAACCGGATTTTGCGCCCGCGTCTGAAACTGCATTAATCACTGGCTTGTGCCTGGAATAAAAAAACCGCCGGTTTCAACGGCGGTTTTTTTGTGTCTGAAGAGTCGCGGCCTGCTTATCTTGCCACATTGATTTCGGGTGGCTGCGGGGTAAAGGCTTGTGTCAGTCCCTTGGCGAGCAGCAGATAGCTCAGGCACCAGATACCGATGGCCAGCGCAGCGGCTTGCGGCCAACTGAAGTACCAACCATGACATTGCAGCAGCCACAATTGCAGCAGCAATTCACCGGCCGCCGAGGCAAGGCACAATCCACGCCCCAGCCGCCAGATGCGGTGATAGAGCGGATGCCCGGCGCGATGCCGATAACCAGAAGCCAGCCAGGTGATCGCCGCGGGTAGTCCCAGCGCCAACGCCAGATAGAGTTGCTGTGGATCCGGGTAAAACAGCGCCAGCAGAGTTTGACTCTGTTGCTGACTGGCCAGCGCCAGCAGCAACAGGATATAGCCACGCATCAGTGCCCATAAACACAGTTGTAAGGAAAAGGGCAGCGGTCTGTGCCCCTCCAGATCCAGATTCTTAAATGGCGAAGCGGTCATCCTCTGATCCGCATCACTTGGCGGGACGGGCCTGAACCAGCAAGCCCAGCATGGGGCCGTCGAAGTAGGTGATTTGTCCCTCCATGACCCGATTGCTGCTGACTAACGGATACTCCTTGAGCTCAGGTACGGCTTCAACGGGCGCAGGGGCGCTGGCCGTGGTTTCACTGCTGCCGGCATATTGGGTTGTTGAGGGAGCCGATGTTTTTTTCATGCCGAGGCGGCGTAGCAGCAAGTCGGCATCCATGAACAGATGGGGATTGCGATACAGTTTCACCAAGCCATCAAACTCGGGTTGGCTACCCGATGCATCGGTTACACTCCCGGCACTCAGATGCAACCAGGGGGCTGTAGCCGAGGTACCGACTGGTTGACGCCAGGCTTGATGCAGCAAAACCTGATAGTTGCCATCGGCTTTCAGACGGGCGACCACGTTGCCCAGTTGCAGATTATCCAGCGGCAAACCACCCAGCATGTCCAGACTAAAACCACTGTCCAGATCGGGTCTATGGGCCGACAAGCTGGCATCTTCACCACCGGACAGGGCTGGGTCCGCGGTACGGGAAAAAGCAATGATCTCGACTTCATAAACGGGATCTGCGGCTTGAACCGACAGGCTCATCGTCAGGGCCAGTAGCAGAGAAAACAGGTGTTTCAACATATGCTCCTTAGAGTTGGTGCGCCGTCAATTCGTTGAGTAAATTGGCAACCAGCTGCAACCGTGCGGCCGCATCCGGGCTCGGGATCTGGAAGCGCAACCGGGTTGGCCCCTCCATCCGATAGATCCGTGGTTGGCTCTGTAACAGCGAAACCAGATAAGCCGGGCTGACCCGGGTCTGCTCGGCGAAATCAATATAGCCGCCCCGCTCGGTGACCTCAATGCGCTTGATGCCGAGGTGAGTGGCCTGTTGTCGATATTCGGCTACCAGCATCAGGTTTTGCGCTGCGGCGGGCAGTAGACCGAAGCGGTCGATGAGCTCGATGCGCAGATCCTCCAGTTCATCGGCGTTGACGGTACTGGCAATCCGCTTGTAGATCGACAGCCGCATGTTGACGTCCGGGATGTAATCCTCGGGCAACAGCGTCGGTAGCCGCAGTTCGATATCGGTATGTTCACCGAGTAGCTGATCCAACGACGGCTCCTTGCCTTCGCGCAGCGCTTTGACCGCCTGTTCCAGCATTTCCATGTACAGGGTGAAACCGATGGATTCAATCTGTCCGCTTTGCTCATCACCTAGCAACTCACCGGCACCGCGGATCTCCAGATCATGAGTGGCCAAGACAAAACCGGCACCCAGATCTTCCAGGGATTCGATGGCTTCCAGGCGTTTGATGGCATCCTTGGTCATCTGCTTGGGATGAGGGGTCAGCAGGTAAGCGTAGGCCTGGTGGTGGGAGCGGCCGACACGACCTCGCAGCTGGTGCAGCTGCGCGAGACCAAGATGATCGGCGCGATCCATGATGATGGTGTTGGCGCTGGGCACATCGATCCCGGTTTCGATAATCGTGGTGCAGACCAGCAGGTTATACCGTTGGTGATAGAAATCGCTCATCACCTTTTCCAGCTCCCGCTCACGCATCTGGCCATGAGCAATGCACAAACGAGCCTCGGGGAGCAGCGCTTCGAGTTCGGCAGCACACTTTTCGATGCTTTCGACATTATTGTGCAAATAGTAGACCTGGCCACCCCGTTTGAGCTCCCGCAACACGGCCTCACGGACCACCGCCTTGTCATGCTCGCGGACGAAGGTTTTGATAGCCAGGCGCTTGGCCGGCGGTGTGGCAATAATCGACAGATCGCGCATGCCGGACATGGCCATATTCAGGGTGCGAGGGATCGGCGTCGCGGTCAGCGTCAGGATGTCGACATCGGCGCGTAGGGCCTTGATCTTTTCTTTTTGCCGCACCCCAAATCGGTGCTCTTCATCCACCACCAGCAGGCCGAGATCCTTGAACTTCACCTCTTCAGAGAGCAGCTTGTGGGTGCCGATGATGATGTCAATTTTGCCCTCGGTCAGTTGGCCCAGAGCTGCTTTTTGTTCCTTGGCACTCTTGAAGCGGCTCATGACTTCGATAGTGACCGGCCAGTTGGCAAAGCGGTCACGGAAATTATCGTAGTGTTGTTGGGCCAGCAGTGTGGTCGGCACCAGCACGGCGACCTGTTTGCCACCATGTACGGCGACAAAGGCGGCGCGCATGGCGACTTCCGTTTTGCCAAAGCCGACATCGCCACACACCAGTCGGTCCATGGCCTTGGCCTGGCACATATCGCCGAGTACCGCGTTGATGGCATTGAGCTGATCCGGGGTCTCCTCGAAGGGGAATCCGGCGGCAAAACTGGCATAAGCCTGTTTGTCGTGACGGAATGCCAGACCGGGGCGGGCGGCGCGTTTGGCGTAGACATCCAGCAACTCAGCGGCCACATCACGGACTTTTTCCGCTGCTTTACGGCGGCTCTTGAGCCAGCTTTCACTGCCTAACTTATGTAGCGGCGGATTCTCGCTGCCGCTGTAACGACTGATGAGATGCAGGGAAGTCACCGGCACATAGAGCTTGTCGTTTCCGGCATATTCCAGCGTCAGATATTCGGTGGCGATGCCGCCAGCATCTATGGTCTGCAAGCCCAGATAGCGCCCCACCCCGTGATCCAGATGCACCACGGGCTGGCCCAGGGTTAATTCCGCCAGATTGCGGATGATAGCATCGCTATTGGCGCTGGCTTTTTGTTTATCGCGACGTCGGCGTTGCACGATGCGCTGGCCCAGCAATTCACCTTCGCAGACGAGTGCCAATCCCAGATCATTCAGCAAACAGCCCTTTTCCAGTGGCGCGACCAGAATGCCACAGCGGGGTTTGGCGGTGAGGAAATCATCCAGGCTGGAAAACTCCGCCAGGCGCAGATCCAATGGCGCCAGCAATTCACGCAGGGATTCACGACGACCTTCCGACTCGGTACAAAACAGCACTCGGCCCTGATAATTGCCGAGGAAATCCCGCAATAAGCTCAGTGGATCACTGCGCTGCGCATCCACCGTCAGCTCGGGGAGACGATGGATGCTGAGGTTGTAGCGCCCGGCTTTTTCTTCGGCCGGCAGGGGTTGCAGCGTGAACTGCGAGTATCCCTTAAGGGCGGCAAACAGTTCATCGACGGGCTGATAAAGCGTCGGCGGTGGCAGCAATGGACGATTCAGATCGTAGCGGCGATCTTCATAGCGGCGTTCCACATCCTGCCAGAATTGCTGACCCGCGCCGTGAATGTCGCCGAGGGTCAGCAGCAGGCTCTCGGTGGGCAGATAGTCGAGCAGGGTACTGCTGTGTTCGAAAAACAGCGGTAAGTAGTACTCGATGCCGGCAGGCCATAATCCCTTGCTGACTTGTTGATAGACGCACTCCGGTGCTCGACTGATCTCGAATCGCTCCCGGTAGCGTTGACGGAATAGCTCGATGGCTTCCTTGTCCGTCGGAAATTCATGGGCGGGCAATAGCCGGACGGCATTTACCGGCTCACTGGAGCGCTGGCTGTCCGGATCGAAAGCACGAATGGTATCGACTTCATCATCGAAGAAGTCGATGCGGTAAGGTTCTTTCGAGCCCATTGGGAACAGATCTAACAAGGAGCCACGAGCCGCGAATTCGCCATGTTCCAGTACCTGCTCCACGGCGTTATAGCCGGCCTGTTCCAACCGGCGGCGCAAACCATGCAAATCCAACTTGTCGCCGGGTTTCACCAGTAGGCTGAACCGATCGATAAAACTCTGGGGCGGGGTGCGTAGCATCAGGGTGGCGACTGGAATGATCAACAAGCCATGCTGCATGCGCGGCAAATGATAGAGGGTCTCCAGACGCTGGGAGATGATGTCCTGATGAGGCGAAAAGCTGTCGTAGGGCAAGGTTTCCCAATCCGGAAACAGCAACACCGGCCGCGGTTTAGGCTGGTTGCGCAGTAAAAACTGCACCTCCTGCTCCAGACGCAAGGCGCTGGGTGTATCGGCGACTAGCAGTACGACGGGATGATCATGGCCAGCAACCAGTTCGGCAACGGCCAACGCCAGGCCACTGCCTTCGAGTTGACCGAGGGTCTGCCGGGCGCCCGGCTTGATGAGTGAAGCCAGAGAAAACAATGGGGTCATGGCAAAAACTTATTTGGGTTGATTGGCACGCTGCTCGGCGCGTTGCTTGAGTTGACGAGACTGGATATGCAGACTGGCTCGAACCAGAACTTCCTGATCCTCGGGCCGGATCCGGCTGTAGCTGACATGCACCAAAGTGCCGCCCAGTTTTTGTTCCAGCTCGGTGATCTTGCCGTAGCAATAAATGGCTGATGCTTCTTCATGCAGGAACAATTTCAGTCGCAACTGTTGATGCAGATGTAATGGTTGATGACATAAAAAACTCAATTGACTGCCGCCAATGCTGACCGTTTGGAATCGTCGGCTGGGTTCGTCCAATTGTGACAGCAAGAAACTGAGCAGCATATTGATCTTGCCCGATTGCTGGTTGATGACATCCACCAGCAGGCTGAACTCTTCACCCAGATTACGGAGTTGTCGGGCCGTGCTCATGTCGATATGGCTGATGGCTCCCGCGATACGAAAGGGCTCCGGTAGTTCTTGCTCCAGCTCGTCGAGGCTGGGCAGCACAAATCCGTCGGTCAGCGGTTCGACATTGATGGCTAAACTATGGACAACACTGAAAAACTGCTCGCTCACGACTGAAGAGATCCCTTGTTGCGGTAACACCTTTACATTTATTATCCGCTATCCCTCTTTAATAGCAACGCTCAGGATTGGCGTGAAATCCACTATCTTTCAACCGGTCAGCTTGGCTATTGGCCTGCGTTACGCCGGAGCGCGCGGTGACAACCGTTTTGCTTCCTTTATTTCTCTGTTTTCCACCTTTGGCATTGCGATTGGCGTCATGGCGCTGATCCTGGTCAGTTCGGTGATGAACGGTTTCGAAGGTCAGCTGAAAAACCGCATCCTCGGCGTGGTACCCCATGCCATCGTCAGCGACAGCAACGGGCGCCTGGCCGATTGGCAGGCATTACAGGCCCCTTTGGCGCAGTTACCCCATGTGCAGGCGGTTGCGCCACTGGTGCGTGCCGAGGCTATGGTGCAAGGTCGCGGGCAGTTGGCTTCCGTGGTTTTACAAGGCGTCGATCCGGCGAGCTACCCGGCACATGATCTGCTGCGCAACAGCATGGGGGAAGACCGACTCGGTACGCTGCAGGCGGGTGAGTTCAACGTCATTCTTGGCGTTTCTCTGGCGCGAAAACTGGATGTATTGCCGGGTGATCAGGTTCGAATTCTGGCCAGTGAGGGCAGTCGTTACACGCCGATGGGGCGGACACCCAGTCAGCGCTTGTTTACCGTGTCCGGTACCTTCGAGGTAGGTGCGGATGTCGATGATCAGGTGGTCTTTGTCAATCTGGAGGATGCTCGTCGCTTGATGCGTTATCCGGCCGGAACTATTTCCGGCCTGCGACTCTGGCTGGATGATGCGTTCGCCGTCGATGGTCTGACACAGCAGTTGCCGCAGCAGGGATTACAAGTGACCGACTGGCGGCAGGAGCGCGGTGAGCTATTTCGCGCCGTGGCTATGGAAAAACACATCATGGCCCTGATGCTGGTGCTGATCATCATGGTAGCTGCGTTCAATATCCTTTCGGCACTGGTCATGGTGGTGCTGGATAAGCAGGGCGAAGTCGCCATCTTGCGCACCATGGGCATGCAAGACAGCGCCATTTTGCGCATCTTCATGGTTCAGGGGGCCTGGAGCGGTTTCTGGGGCGCACTGTTTGGTACCTTGTTGGGATTGGGATTGGCCTGGTTTATCAATCCTCTGCTGCAACTGATGGGCCTGAATTTGTATATGGCCGCTGGTGGACTCGGGATCCCGGTCAGTGTTGCACCGTTGCAAATCGTCACTATTACCCTGGGTGCTTTGGCCATCAGTTTCCTGGCTACCCTTTACCCGGCCTATCGCGCCGCACAGATCCGTCCTGCCGAGGCATTACGCTATGAATAACAATCTCCTGTTGTCCTGTCAGGGGCTGACCAAGATTTACCGCGAAGGCAAGCTGGAAACCCCGGTGTTGCGGGGCGTGGATTTAACGCTGCACGCAGGTGAAATGCTGGCGGTGGTGGGCAGTTCCGGCTCTGGCAAGAGTACCTTGTTGCATCTGCTGGGAGCTCTGGATACCCCCAGCGATGGCTCGGTTCAATTTAATGGTCAGAACATTCATGCCTGGTCCAATCGGGTTCAGGCACAATTTCGTAATCGGGAGCTGGGTTTTGTGTACCAGTTCCACCACCTGCTGGGGGAGTTCTCGGCCCTTGAAAACGCCGCTATGCCGTTGTTGATTGGCGGGGCGCCGGTCAAGGCTGCCAGCGCCAAGGCTGCGGCTATGCTGGAGCGGGTCGGGCTTGGCCATCGTCTGGATCACAAGCCTTCGGAGCTCTCGGGAGGGGAACGGCAACGGGTCGCCATTGCCCGGGCTCTGGTCAATGAACCCAAGCTGGTGTTGGCCGATGAGCCGACGGGCAACCTGGATCACAAGAGTGCAGATAGCATTTATAGCCTGATGTGCGAGCTCAATGCCCAACTGGGAACCGCCTTCGTGGTGGTGACCCATGACCGGGCGTTGGCGGCCAAGTTGCACCGCCGCATTTCGCTGGTGGATGGCCTGGTGACGGAGGAGAGTTGATGTATCGTCCACTGGCTCTGTTTCTTGGCTTACGTTACAGCCGTGCTCGCCGCTCCAGCGGGTTTGTCTCTTTCATCTCGGCCTCCTCGATCATCGGCATTAGCCTCGGGGTGATGGCGCTGATCCTGGGGCTGTCGGCAATGAATGGTTTCGAGCGTGAATTGCGGGTTCGGGTCCTGGCGGTGGTGCCTCATGCCGAAACTGAAATGGTACGTGGCGAGATCAGTGACTGGCGCAGTGCCGAAGCCATGTTGCTGGATACTCCAGGCATGGTGGCTGTCTCGCCGATTGTCCGCCTGAATGGTTTGCTCGAGCGAGGTGACAAACTCAAGGCGGTGCAACTGCGTGCCATCTTGCCTGCCTCGGAAAAGCGTATCTCCGATGCGGGTCACTATATGACGGGCCAGGGGTTGGATGAGCTCAAACCCGGTGAAAATGGTGTCATCCTGGGTAAAGCTATCGCCAATAAGTTGGGCGTGGCATTGGGCGAAAACATCACCCTGTTGCTGCCGGATGTGGCGGCGCAGGCCGAGGCGAGCCTCAAGTCGCCACTGCAGCGCCGTTTCAAGGTGGTGGGCTTTATGGAGATTGGCGGTCAACTCGATGGCGTGCTGGGCTTCATCCACTTGCAGGATGCCCAGCAAGCTTTGGGTCTGGGGGACCGGGTTCAAGGGTTCAGCTTTCGCGTCCAGGATCTGATGCAGGCTCAGGATGTTGCCTTCGAAGCGGCCAGCAAGTTGCCGGAGCGCATGTATGTGCGTAGCTGGAAGAACAGTCAGGGCTACTTGTATCAAGATATCCAGCTGGTGCGTACCGTGATGTATGTGGTGATGCTGATGGTCGTCGCGGTGGCTTGCTTCAACATTGTTTCCACACTCGTGATGGCGGTAAATGAAAAACGCAGCGATATCGCCATTCTCAAGACCATGGGTGCCGGTCCCTGGCAGATCCGCATTACCTTCATGGTGCAGGGGATGATGAACGGGCTATTAGGGGCTCTGTTTGGTGGTCTGTTGGGAGCCGGGTTATCCCGGTATCTCACACCGGCCATCCGTGGTGTGGAGTCTCTGTTGGGACATAGGTTCCTCAATCCCGAGATCTACTTCATCGACTTTTTGCCCTCCGAGCTGCACGGTGTGGATGTGGCGATTGTCACGGGGGCGGCCATCTTGATGAGTTTGTTGGCGACCCTCTATCCGGCATGGCATGCCAGCAGCCTGCAACCGGCACGGGAGCTGGGGCGCTGACATCGACTTCGTCATATCGTCATCAAGGCGCCTGCGGGCGTCTTTTTATTGGGTGGAGTTCAGCCGGTTCGGTGCCGGGGTAAGTCGGTGCCGTTGCTTTGTTGTGCTGCGGCGTCCTCGTCAGCAAATGGGGGGCGTGTTGATGGATGTTAGCTGCGGGGCGGACATTCAGATCCATTCATGAGTAACGGATAGCGCCGCAGGAGTAAAACAAAAGGCGCCTGGGCGCCTTTGTTATCGAGTCGTAACAGTTCAGTCATTGCCTTCTTGGCGCTGACGTTTCTTCCAGCAATGCAGAACATACCAACCAGCCAGAAACAAAAAGAGCAGACCGGTGAGGCTCAATAAACCAAACTGACCGCGCTCGACCCACTTCATCAGCCAGTCGCGGTTATAGGCGCCGAAGTATCCCAGATAAACCCAGATGGGCACGGAAATGAACGCCGCAAAACCATCCATCATCAAAAAGCGCCAATAGCTGATCTGGCGGCTCATACCGGCGGTGACAAAAATCGGTGAGCGCAAACCAGGCAGGAAGCGGGCGACAAATAGTACCCAGTTGCCATATTTGGCGAATTTATCCTGCACATGGGCGAATCGATGGGGGGGCAAGATGCGGCGGATAGGTCGATATTGCAGGATCCGCTCACCGAATATCCAGCCCAGCGTAAACATGGTGCCATCGCCGATCAACACACCGAGCATACCGACTGCAAACATGGTATGCACATCGGCAAAGCCCAAACCGGCAATGATGCCGCCAGCAACCAGCGTTATATCTTCAGGGATGGGAACGCCAAAACCACAGATCAGCAGAATAAAAAACACGGCAAAATAGCCGTAGTCGGTAAAAATCGCGATCAGAATATCCATCGTACTCTTGTTACCTCGAGTGGTGCCGACGATGACTTCAACGTTGCTTGGGTATCATCAGCATAACCCCTGTTATTGACAGATCTGCGACAGGGGCTCTGGGCTCATCGACGCACACTCTACCCGAGCGGCCGATTCACGCCTAGCAAAATTCATCGCCATTTCCCAGGGATGCTCAGGGTTGGCGAGGAATTGTACGCTGACGGCGAGTCGCCATTTTTCGAACCACCGAATAGCGCCATAGCAAGCGGATCGATAAATACCCGATCAACGATGAGCTGAGTGCCATCAGGGCACAACCGAGTAAAAAAGGTTCGCCAATCGTCGCCATCACCGAGCGTAATCCATCCCAGTTGACCGGTAGCTCAAAATCGACAGCTGGCAGCCCCAGCAGATGAGCACCAAGATAGTACGCAGCATAGAACATTGGGGGCATGGTTAACGGATTGGTGATCCAGACCAGGGCGACTGAAATGGGTAGATTTACCCGGCACAGGATGGCCATACCCGCAGCCAGTACCATCTGGAATGGAACAGGAACCCAGGCCATGAAAAGACCGATGGCAAATGCTCCGGCGGCAGAACGACGGTTCAGATGCCAGAGATTGGGCTCGCCGAGCCAACGGGCAAAAATTCGCAACTGCTTATGCTGGCGGAGTCTGTTGGGATCCGGCATCCAGCGTTTGATCATCTCTTTTGGCATCCAGTCTCGCTCATTCAATGGCCGTGGTGTTTTGCAAGGATTTACCCTGATGGCCCTCACCACCTTGCTCTGGCCCGAACTGCCCACAATGGGCTGGTCATTACCGCTTATCAGCATGCTACTGCTGGCTTGGTATCGGCGATGGGGCTGCGTCATTGGTGGCTTGTGCGGGCTGATTTTTTTTCTGCTGTTTTTCAATCTTCAGTTGGATTGGTTGCACCAACTGGGCGTTGCCGGCGGCAAACATAGCATAAAAGGCGAGGTGATGGCATGGCAGCCGCAGGGTGAGGGCGGTAGCGTGAGTTTGCGTCTGCACCAGTTGGATGGACAAACGCTCTGGCCTCGCCCCATGGTGCGCCTGTTTTCACCACAACCGGGGTCACCGCTTGGCATGGGTCAGCAGGTGGCACTGGACGCCACACTCAAACCGGTTCATGGCCTGGGCAATCCGCCCAGTTTTAATCAAGAGCGTTGGCTGCTGGGGATGGGTATAACCGCCACGGGTAGCGTGCGGCAGTGGCGGGAGCTTGGCCAATTGTCCAATCCAGGATGGCGGCAAACCTGGCTGGAACAGAGCCGCTTTCTACTTCAATCCTTCACCCATTCGGCATTGCTGTCAGCCCTGGTTTTTGGTGAGCAACAGGATGTCAGTGCGGCCGAGTGGTTGTTACTTCGTGATGGCGGCATTATTCACTTAATTGCGGTATCGGGTTTGCACATAGGTCTGGCCGCCTGGCTTGGGTTCTGGGTAGGACGTGTGTTGCAGTTGTGTCCGGGGTTGGGTTCGCGCGTCGTTGGCTTACCGGTGATGGTTTCTATTCTGATGGCGGTACTTTATTCCGCCTTGGCTGGCTTTTCCTTGCCAACCCAGAGGGCTTTGCTGATGTTGCTACTATGGTTCGGCGTCCGGATCTGGCGACGCCACTGGTCGCTATGGCGGATCTGGTGGTTGAGCCTGGTGTTGTTGATTTTGTTCGACCCCTGGTCTTTGTTCAGCGCCAGCTTCTGGCTCTCCTACCTTGCGGTGGCCCTGTTAGGCGTTGCCGCATTGCTGTGGCGCAAAGCCTCCTTATGGCGGTTGCAGTGGCTGATGACGTTGGGCCTCTTGCCGCTACAATTAGCGATGTTTGCGGGCTTGGGTTGGCTAGCCATACCGGTGAATTTGATCGCCGTTCCCGTGTTTAGTCTGATCCTCATTCCGTTGGGGCTGGTCAGTGGCCTCCTGGTGCCGTTCTGGCCATCAGCGGCTTGGACAGGGTTCTGGCTCTGCGACAGGTTGCTTGGATATCTCATGACCGGGCTGGACTGGTTGCAGATACATGTTGATTCCTGGGTCTGGTTTTCTGCTCAAGGAAGCCAAACTCTCCTGTTGTGCTGGTTCGCGTGTCTGTTCTGGCTGCTGCCACATGGTCGCGCCTTGAGTCTATGTGCTTGTGGCGTCGCGGCTCTGATTTACGGACAACCGGCAGCGGAGTGGGAAGTTTTGGTGATTGATGTCGGTCAAGGTCTAAGCGTCCTGGTTCGGCAAGGAGAGAGAGGCCTGCTATATGACACGGGAGATGCGTTTCCCAGCGGCTATAACATGGCGGATGCGGCCATTTTGCCCGTGCTACGGGCCGAAGGGATCCGGCAACTGGAGTATTTGGTCATCAGTCATGCCGATCGGGATCATGCCAGTAACTGGCTGCGGATCTATCAGGCGCTGCCGGTACGACACCTGCTGTCGTCGGTTCCACTGAATCCGGTAACTCAGCATTGTCTCCGAGGGAGAAACTGGTACTGGTTGCGGTTGCGACTAGAGATCCTGGCTCCATCTCGGGTGGGTAGCGGACAAGAAAATCAGGATTCTTGCGTGCTGAGAATTACCGATGGCCGTCATAGCTTGTTACTGGTTGGTGATTTACCCGGCGATGGTGAGCGTCAGCTGCTAGCCATTCCTGAACTGGTGCAATCGGTCACTTGGCTGGTTTCCGGCCATCACGGTAGCCGTCACTCTTCGAGCTCGGCCTGGATCCGGCGTTTGCAACCGCAAGCGGTGATCCACAGCAGCGGTTATGCTAATCGCTGGCATTTCCCGGACCCGGCGGTGGTGGCGCGATTTGATGCCCGAGGCGTTCGGCAATGGAATACCGCCGAGCAGGGGTTGATCCGCATCACGGTGCGGGATGGAACTGCGCAAATAAGCGGCTTTCGCTCCCAGGGGGCTTGGTACCGACATCTGGACGCTTGGTTGCGCGGAGACTAGTCGGTAGAATAGCCAGCTTATCTTGACCCGATCGGAATTTCGATGCGACAGCTTGCCTCTACAGAACAGCACCCCTCTAGCATGACCACCCTGAAGCGCTTGCTGGGTTATATCAAGGATCGTAAAGGTGGTCTGGCGCTGGCGATTGTCGGCATGGCCGGGTACGGGGTGGTGGATACCTCGCTAGTCTACTCGATCCAACCGCTGATTGATGACGGCCTGAGTGGCAAGAATCCGTCGGTCTTGTTCTGGATGGCCTTTGTCGTCATGGGCTTGGTTTGTGTCCGCGGCATCAGTGCCTTCTTATCGGATTACTTCATGAGCTGGGTCGGCAGTCATGTGGTGATGAAGCTGCAACGGCAGGTCTTTACCCACATGATGGGCATGCCCATGGCCTTCTTTGACAAACACAACACCGGCAATCTGCTCTCCAAGGTGACCTATGACGCGGGGCAAGTCTCTTCGGCGGCCAGCTCGACTCTGGTTTCCCTGATCCGTGAGGGGGTCACTGTGATTGGCCTGCTCGGGATGATGTTCTATCACTCGTGGCAGTTATCACTGATTTTCTTTCTGGTGGGACCTATTGTCGGTGTTTTACTCTCTGTTATCAGTCGCCGCTTCCGTCGCTTGAGCCGGCAAATTCAGCAGGCGATGGGCAATATCACTACCTCGACCGAACAGATGCTACGCGGCCATAAGGAAGTGCTGATGTTCGGGGGCCAGGAGGTGGAGTCCGAACGTTTTGCCAACGTCAGTAATCACATGCGGCAACAGAACATGAAAATGGTGGTGGTGGATGCGCTGGGATCCTCCATGGTGCAGGTGATTGCTTCCAGCGCCTTGACGGTGCTGCTGGTGGTAGCATCTATGCCCGGGGTGCTGAGTAGTCTGACCGCCGGTGCTTTCTCCTTGATCCTCACCTCCATGATGATGCTGCTCAAGCCACTCAAGAGCCTGACCCAGATCAACAACCAGTTCCAGCGTGGCATCACCGCCAGCCAGAGTCTGTTTGAGTTGATGGATCAACCTCTGGAGCAAGATCATGGCACGCGAGAACTTACTCGCGCTCAGGGACGCATTGAGTTACGCCATGTCACCTTTACTTATCCGACTAAAGAGCAACCGGCTCTGAAGGATGTCTCGCTGGTGATAGAGCCGGGTAAAACCGTGGCGTTGGTCGGCCGCTCAGGGTCGGGCAAGAGCACGATTGCCAGCCTGTTGACCCGCTTTTACGACATCAGTGAGGGGGAAATCCTGCTCGATGGGGTCAATATTCGCGATTATCGCCTCATGGCTCTACGGCGTCAGTTCGCCCTGGTTTCCCAGAACGTGCATCTGTTCAACGATACCGTCGCCAATAATATCGCTTATGCGGCCGCTGATGATTTCAGTCGTGAGCAGATTGAGCAGGCGGCGCGTGTTGCCAATGCGGATGGATTCATTCGCCAGATGCCAGCCGGTTACGATACCGTGATTGGCGAGAATGGCTCCAATCTCTCCGGTGGTCAGCGTCAGCGTCTGGCGATTGCGCGGGCCCTGCTGCGGGATGCGCCTATCCTGCTGCTGGATGAGGCGACTTCAGCCCTGGATACCGAATCAGAGCGCCATATTCAAAGCGCGCTGGATGCACTGTCTAAAGATAGAACCACTCTGGTGATTGCCCATCGGCTCTCGACCATCGAGCAGGCGGACGAGATCCTGGTGGTGGACGAGGGACGGATCATCGAGCGCGGTACCCATAGCGAACTGATGCAGCTCAATGGTGCCTATGCCATGCTGCGCAATACCCAGTTCGGGGAGTCGGCATGAAGTTGCAGCAATTGTGGTATCGCGCTAATCCTTGGATCTGGTTGTTGAGTCCGTTGAGCCTTCTGTTTTGGCTGGTTAGTCATGGTCGTCGTGCCTTGTATAGCAATGGCCTGCTGCCCCGATATCGACCCGATGTACCTGTCATCGTGGTGGGAAATATCTCTGTGGGTGGCAATGGTAAGACACCACTGGTGATCTGGTTGGTGGAAATGCTGCGGGAGGCCGGTTATCGGCCCGGGATCGTCAGTCGGGGTTATGGTGGACAGGCCAAGCGGTATCCGCTAAGGGTCACCCCGGATGTGACGGCACGGGAGTGCGGGGATGAACCCAAGCTGATGTTTGAACGCTGTCAGTGCCCAGTGGCGGTGGATCCAGATCGGCGGTCGGCCGTCAAACTGCTGCTCTCCAGTGGTGAGGTTAATATTATCGTCTGCGATGATGGCCTGCAGCACTACGCGCTGGCTCGGGATATTGAACTGGTGGTCCTGGACGGTGAGCGTCGTCATGGCAATGGTCGCTTGCTACCCATGGGGCCGCTGCGGGAAGGACTCTGGCGCTTGAAACGCGTGGATGCGGTGATCTGCAATGGGGGCCTGGCCGCTGTCGGGGAGTATCCGATGCAGCTTAAACCCGAAGCGCCGCGTCCTCTGGATCCGGATATCCAGGCGTTGCCGCCACAGGGCGAGATTGACGCCTTGGCGGGGATAGGCTACCCCCCCCGTTTTTTTAAAACGTTGCAGTTAGCGGGGTATCGTCTGCGCCAAGCCGTAAGCTATGCCGATCATCAAGACTATTCGGCAACCGAATTGCAGCAGCAATTTTCGGAGCTCCCCCTGCTGATGACTGAAAAAGATGCGGTCAAGTGCCGGAGTTTTGCCCGAGACAACTGGTGGTACCTGCCGGTTTCCGCCGAGTTGCCACGCTCGTTTCGCGATCTCATCCTGAACAAACTGAAGGACCATCCCTATGGCGCTCGATTATAAGTTGTTGGAAATCGTTGCCTGCCCTGTGTGCAAGGGCAAGCTGAACTACGACAAGGAAAAAGCGGAGCTGGTGTGTCGGGCCGATCGTCTGGCCTATCCCATCCAGGATGATATTCCGGTGTTACTGGAAAGCCGGGCGCGTACCTTGAGTCTGGAAGAGCTGCCATCATGAGTTTTGTTGTTGTGATCCCGGCTCGCTATCAATCAACGCGCCTGCCAGGAAAACCATTAGCCGACATTCACGGCAAACCCATGATCCAGTGGGTTGCTGAACGTGCCTTGCAGGCGGGGGCCGAACGGGTCATCGTCGCCACGGACGATCAGCGGGTTGCAAATGCTGTGGCGTTGAGTGGAGTCGAGGTGTGTATGACTTCGCCCCATCATCAGTCCGGTACCGAGCGTCTGGCCGAGGTATGCGAGCAGTATGCCTTCCCGCCGGAGACCATCATCGTCAATGTTCAGGGGGATGAGCCCCTGATCCCGCCAGTCATTATTCGTCAGGTGGCGGAAAATCTGGCGCAAGCGGCGGCGCCGATGGCAACACTTGCTGTGCCGATGAGCGAGGAGGAGCTGTTTAATCCCAATGCGGTCAAGGTGGTGATGGACCGCCAAGGGTATGCGCTCTATTTCAGCCGAGCTCCGATTGCCTGGGAGCGGGATGGTTTCTCCCAGACGCCTCCCGTGGTGCGCCATGCTCATGCTCGCCATCTGGGTATCTATGCGTATCGTGCCGGGTTTATTCGTCAATATGTCGGCTGGCAAGCCAGTGAACTGGAACAGATCGAGGCGCTGGAACAATTGCGAGTCCTGTGGCACGGCGAGCGGATCCATGTTGCTATTGCCCTAGAGACGCCACCTGCCGGAGTCGATACACCGGAGGATCTGGCGCGAGTTCAGGCCTTTCTAGCCCGCTAAGCCGTTATTTTTTCCCTCATGCCGTGGTGGCTGGTTGTCGTGGCCTCGACATCCAGCCCGCATACCCTCTGTCGTTTACGACTAGTCGTTATCGTGAATATCTACCTTTCTGCGCAAAATTTGACTTGCTGAAACGATTCTTCTTGATCTGTATCCCGGACTTAGCTCTATGATGAAAGCGATTTCAATGGATTCATGGAGTGAGCATATGCAGAGCCAAAAAGGGATCACACTTGGGGAATTTATCATTCGGCAGCAGGCAGATTTTCCCCATGCTACCGGGGAGTTGAGTTCGTTGCTGGCCTCTATTCGCCTGGCGGCCAAGATCGTCAATCGGGAAATCAATCAGGCCGGGATTAGCGATATTCTCGGTAGCACAGGGCAGGATAATATTCAGGGTGAAGAGCAGCAAAAGCTGGATTGGTTTGCCAACGAGCGCTTCAAGGCAGCTCTGGCTGCCCGGGGTGAAGTGTGTGGGCTGGCTTCGGAAGAGGAAGAGCACTTTGTCAGCTTCGAGCCCTTACCCGAGCAGAGATCGAAATATGTGGTGCTGATGGATCCCCTGGATGGCTCGTCCAACATTGATGTCAATGTCTCTGTCGGCACCATCTTTTCCATCTACCGACGAGTGACGCCGGTGGGCACCCCGGTGCAACTGGCGGATTTTTTACAGCCCGGACATCGCCAAGTGGCGGCTGGTTATATCATCTACGGCTCCTCAACCATGCTGGTGTACAGCACGGGACAAGGGGTGAATGGGTTTACACTGGACCCTTCCATCGGTTGTTTTTACCTTTCGCATCCAGAGATCCGGATCCCGGCCAACGGGCGCACCTATTCGGTGAATGAGGGCAATTACCTGAAGTTCCCGGCTGGCGTGAAGCAGTATCTGAAGTATTGCCAGGCCGAGGACGAGGCGAGTTCGCGGCCCTATACCTCGCGGTATATTGGTTCTTTAGTGTCGGATTTTCATCGTAACTTACTCAAAGGGGGAATCTATATGTACCCCTCCGGAACCAGCTCGCCGCAGGGCAAGCTCAGACTTCTCTACGAATGCAATCCACTGGCGTTTTTGGTGGAACAAGCCGGGGGGATCGCCAGTGATGGCTTTCGCCGGATCCTTGAACTGGAGCCGACGACCTTGCACCAGCGCTCGCCGTTTTTTGTTGGGTCTCCGCGTATGGTTGAACAACTGCAGCAGCTGATGGCGCAATTCTCTCCTGACTTGGAACCTGACCAACCCTGATAACGGATGATGAGCCGCAGGTTCGGAAATACCAATAAGTAAGGGCAGTCATGGACTGCCCTTGTGTTGTCTTTCCGAATTGTTATCGGGTGCTCTTCAGGCCAATTAGCGCTCGCTGATTGGACCCACATGCCGTGTTGGTGCCCCTGTGTACAACTGACGTGGGCGGCCGATTTTACTGGCCGGGTCAGATTGCATTTCCATCCAGTGCGAGATCCAGCCAATGGTCCGCGCCAGGGCGAAGATAACGGTAAACATCGAGGTGGGAATGCCGATGGCATTGAGAATAATGCCGGAATAGAAGTCCACATTTGGATAGAGCTTCTTATCGACGAAATAGGGGTCAGAGAGGGCAATCCGCTCCAGCTCCATGGCGACATCCAGCAGCGGATGGTCGGTGACATTCAATTCACGCAATACCTCATGGCAGGTATCCCGCATGACGGTAGCCCGAGGATCGTAGTTTTTATATACCCGATGACCGAAGCCCATCAAACGGAATGGATCATTCTTATCCTTGGCACGGGTGACAAAGTGCGGGATGCGCTCGACAGAGCCAATTTCTTGCAACATTTTTAAACAAGCTTCATTGGCGCCACCGTGCGCAGGTCCCCACAGGGAAGCAATCCCCGCCGCAATACAGGCAAATGGATTGGCACCGGAAGAGCCAGCCAGACGCACGCTGGAGGTAGAGGCGTTCTGTTCATGATCGGCATGCAGGATAAAGATCCGATCCATGGCCCGTTCGATCACCGGGTTGACCTTGTACTCCTCGCAGGGTACCGAGAACATCATATGCAAGAAGTTACCCGCGTAGCTGAGATCGTTGCGCGGGTACATGAACGGCTGGCCAATCGAGTACTTGAATGACATGGCTGCCAGGGTTGGCATCTTGGAGATCAGACGGAAAGCCGCGATTTCGCGATGCTTGGGGTTATTGATATCCAGTGAGTCGTGATAGAAGGCGGACAGCGCACCAGCGACACCACACATAACAGCCATGGGGTGAGAGTCGCGGCGGAATGCCTTGAACAACGAGGTCATCTGCTCATGCACCATGGTATGGCGGGTTACATGGGCACAGAATTGCTGATACTGCTCCTGGTTGGGTAATTCACCGGAAAGCAGCAGATAACAGACCTGCAAGTAATCGGCATGCAATGCCAAATCGGCAATCGGGTAGCCACGATGCAACAGAATGCCATTATCACCATCGATATAGGTGATCTTGGATTCGCAGGAGGCGGTGGAGAGAAATCCCGGGTCGTAGGTGAAATAGCCATGGGCGCCCAGAGCACGCACATCGATAACTTCGGGGCCTTCGGTGCCGACCAAAATTGGCAGTTCGATAGGGTCTCGGCCCGGAATATGTAGGGTGGCTATCTTGTCAGCCATAGCACGTCTCCTTTGCTTAAAATTGCAGCGAGCCCTTGTCCTTAAAAACCTTCGTACATCACCAGATGCAAAAAGACAGGGTCCAGATGTGGAGTATTTGTATCAGATGAGGGGGCCTTGTCAATTTAACTGACCCTGTCTGGTTAATAACTCATCATAGACTGAGATCTGGCTTGGATAATTGATGTTTCATGAATGTTGTTGGTTTGTAATGAAACTGGGTGGGTGGATATACTCGATGACAAGGTATATGGCGACGAAGCTCTTTTTGTGAAATAACGGTTTTATACCGTGAATCGGGCGGATGATGGTGCAAATGGCATTTAAGGCCAGATGACAGCGTTTGCAATCAGGTTTTTGTAGTGGTTCCTGTTGCTGCATTATAGTAAATGTATTGTGGTGTGACTGAGGTAACTATTGATAATCAAACAGGTTTTCTGGATTATCTGCGGTTTGCCAGCAGTACGGCATGAGCCAATAATAAAATTTTACCCTGATCGGTCCGTTCCGGCTTCTTACCGTCTCCTTTGTGGTTACTTCTCTCATCATGGAGCTAGTTGCTGCCACTTGAGAAGAATTACCCAAGTGAAGCTGCAAGGCAGTATCTGAATTAAGGGAACAGCATGCAAAACGGCCAAATGACCGCCTGGATTGAGTCCTCCCACCTGGCGGGAGCGAATGCAAGTTACATCGAAGATCTGTACGAATCTTTTTTGCAGAATCCGTCCTCCGTCAGCGAGGAATGGCAGCTTCGTTTTCATGCCCTGAATGCGGGTACCAGCGAGCAGATCCATACACCGGTGCGTGACTATTTTCGCCGCTTGGCAATGGCGGGTCATTCTCGGCAGTCCATGGTCGAGGTAAAAACGGATATCCGTCAGATCCGGGTATTGCAGCTCATCAATGCCTATCGCAGTTGTGCCCACCAGATCGCCAATCTGGATCCTCTCGGCCTGTGGCAACGCGAACCCGTGATTGAGCTAGATCCTCAATTCTATGAGTTCAGCGATGGCGATATGGACACTCGCTTTAACGTTGGCTCTTACATGGGTGGCTTGCCCACTATGAGCCTGCGGGACCTGCTCTCTTCTTTGCACAAGACCTATTGCGCGACCATAGGTGCCGAGTACATGCATATGAACTCCATCGAAGAGAAGCGCTGGATCCAGTCCCGGCTGGAATCTGCCGAAGGGCAACCTAATTTTTCCCGTGAAGAACGACAACAAATCCTGCGTGATCTGACTGCGGCCGAGGGGCTGGAGCGTTACTTGGGTGCCAAGTTCCCTGGCGCCAAGCGTTTCTCCCTGGAAGGGGGTGACATGCTGATCCCCATGATCAAGACCTTGTTGCGTGAAGCGGGCAAAGTTGGAACTCAGGAAGCAGTGATCGGGATGGCCCATCGTGGACGGCTGAATATGCTGATCAACGTATTGGGTAAACGCTCGCAGGAGCTGTTTGACGAGTTTGCCGGCAAACACGGCGAGTCCTGGGGTACCGGCGATGTGAAATATCACCAGGGATTCTCGTCAGATTTTGCGACCGAAGGTGGGAATGTCCATCTGGCGCTGGCGTTCAACCCGTCCCATCTGGAGATCGTCAATCCGGTGGTCATAGGTTCAGTTCGAGCGCGCCTGGATCGTTTAGGTGATCCCTCTGGACTCAAGGTATTACCCATCACGATCCACGGTGATTCGGCGATGGCCGGGCAAGGGGTTGTTGCAGAAACCTTCAATATGTCTCAGACCCGGGCTTTTGGCGTGGGCGGAACCGTACGGATTGTGATCAATAACCAGATCGGTTTTACCACCTCGAATCCGCAAGATACCCGTTCTACTCTGTATTGCACCGATATAGCCAAGATGGTGCAGGCGCCGATTTTACATGTGAATGGCGACGATCCAGATGCGGTCATCTTCGTCACCAAACTGGCGCTGGAGTTTCGCAATACCTTCCATCGGGATGTGGTCATCGATCTGGTGTGCTACCGCCGTAATGGCCACAACGAAGCCGATGAGCCAACTGCGACGCAACCGCTGATGTATCAGAAAATCAAGCAACATCCGACCACCCGTCAACTCTATGGGGAGCGTCTGGCCTATAGCGGTATTTTCACCGATGCAGATGTGGAGCAGTTGGTTACCGATTACCGCGCGGCTCTCGACAAAGGGGAGTGTGTGGTTCCGGAATGGCGCCCGATGGGACAGCAGTATCAGAACTGGACCCAGTACTTGGGTCATGACTGGGACATCGCCTATGACTCGTCGTGTGCCCGGGAGGAGCTGAGTGCCTTGGGCGAGCTGCTCTGTCGCTATCCCGAAGACCACGAGTTACAGCGTCAGGTACAGAAAGTTTATGACGACCGGTTGTTGATGAGCCGTGGGGAAAAGCTGGTGGATTGGGGCTTTGCTGAAAATCTGGCTTACGCCACCCTGGTGAAGGCTGGATTCCGTGTCCGGTTGACGGGGCAGGACTCTGGTCGCGGTACCTTCTTTCATCGTCATGCTGTGCTGCATAATCAACGGGACGCGGCGACTCATACGCCCCTGATGCATATCAGTCCGGATCAGGGACCGTTCGAGGTGTTCGATTCGGTACTCTCGGAAGAGGCGGTACTGGCTTTTGAATACGGTTATGCGACTGCCGCACCCGCTGGCCTGACGATTTGGGAAGCGCAATTTGGTGATTTCGCCAATGGAGCCCAGGTGGTAATCGATCAGTTTGTCTCTTCTGGTGAGCAAAAATGGGGGCGTTTGTGTGGTCTGACTCTGTTCCTGCCCCATGGTTATGAAGGCCAGGGCCCTGAACACTCCTCGGCTCGGCCGGAACGTTATCTGCAACTGTGCGCGCAGCACAACATGCAAATCTGTATGCCAACGACACCGGCGCAAGTGTTCCATATGTTGCGGCGACAGATGGTTCGTCCGATGCGGCGTCCACTCATTGTCTTCACGCCGAAATCTCTGTTGCGTCACCCGTTGGCGGTATCCACCCTGGATGAATTGGCCCATGGCCGCTTCCAGAATGTGATAGGCGAGCAGGATGAACACCAACCTGAGGCTGTCACCCGGGTCGTGATGTGTTCAGGCAAGGTTTATTATGACCTGCTTGATGCCCGGCGTAAGGCCGAGCTTAAACAGGTTGCCCTAGTGCGGATTGAACAACTTTATCCGTTCCCGCATGCCGAACTGACCGATATTCTGGCGCCCTATGCCCATGTTAAAGAGTTTGTCTGGTGTCAGGAGGAGCCGCAGAATCAGGGGGCCTGGTATTGCAGTCAGCACCATTTCAATGAGGCATTGCCCGCAGGGGCAAGAGTCCGTTATGCCGGTCGACCGGCATCGGCTTCTCCGGCGGTGGGCTATATTTCATTACACTTGAAACAACAAAAAGCTTTGGTAGAAGAGGCATTAGGGCTGATTTGAACGGCTTGGCCCGCGAAACCCCATATCGTCAGCCCCAAAATTGACAAGGATAAGTAGCATGAGTGTTGAGATCCGAGTTCCTGACCTACCCGAATCGGTTGCCGATGCCACAGTTGGCGACTGGCACAAGAATGTCGGCGAATTTGTTAAAGCCGGTGAACTACTGGTCGACATCGAGACCGATAAGGTCGTGCTCGAGGTTCCAGCACCGGAAGATGGTGTGTTGACCCACATCCTGTTCGAGCGGGGCAGTACTGTGACATCTCGCCAACCTTTGGCACAGTTACAGCCTGGTGTTGCAACTTCAGCACCTCCGGTCGCAGGATCCCTGGAGGATTCAGCCAAGGATGCGGATATTCTGACCCCTTCGGTACGCCGCTTGCTGGCAGAACAAGGCGTTGATGCGGCTGGCATCACCGGAACCGGCAAGGGTGGCCGCATTACCCGGCAGGATGTGAATCGCCATCTGGTACAGCAGGCGGCATCTGCTCCCATACCCGTCGCAACGACACTGGCGCCACCTTCTGTCTCTGCACCCGTGACTGCCGATGTTCAAACCGGTATGCGTGAAGAAAAACGGGTGCCGATGACCCGATTACGCCAGCGGGTTGCCGAGCGCTTGCTGGATGCCAAGAACACCACCGCCATGTTGACCACCTTCAATGAAGTCAATATGAAACCGATCATGGATATCCGGAAGGGCTATCAGGAGCGGTTCGAAAAGCGTCACGACATCAAGTTGGGCTTCATGTCCTTCTATGTACGCGCGGTGACCGAGGCGTTGAAGCGTTACCCCATCGTGAATGCCTCGATTGATGGCAATGACATCGTGTACCACAACTATTTCGATATCAGCATTGCTGTTTCCACCGAGCGTGGATTGGTCACTCCGGTTTTGCGTGATTGCGACAGCATGTCATTAGCTGATATTGAACGTGGGATTAAGTCATTGGCGGATAAGGCTCGGGATGGTAAGTTGACCGTGGATGACCTTTCCGGTGGTAATTTTACCATCACCAATGGCGGTGTTTTCGGCTCGCTGATGTCAACACCTATCATCAATCCACCACAGAGTGCCATCTTGGGAATGCATAAAATCCAGGATCGGCCTATGGCGGTTGATGGCCAGGTCGTGATCCTGCCCATGATGTATCTGGCGCTTTCTTATGATCACCGCATCATTGATGGAAGAGACTCGGTTGGATTTTTGGTGACAGTCAAAGAGTTATTGGAAGACCCGACCCGCCTGCTACTGGACATCTAATATTCATCTCCGGCGCTTTGAGCGCCGGAATTTCACAACAGGGATTGAGTGTCATGAATTTGCACGAATATCAGGCAAAACAACTATTTGCCGAATTTGGACTGCCGGTACCAGCTGGCATGGCCTGCGAGAGTGCTCAGGAAGCCGTCGATGCGGCAACCGCCTTGGGTCAGGATAAGTGGGTCGTTAAATGTCAGGTCCATGCCGGTGGCCGAGGCAAGGCAGGCGGAGTCAAGGTCGCGACCAATAAAGAAGAGGTTCGGGCATTTGCCGAGCACTGGTTGGGCAAGAATCTGGTGACTTACCAGACCGATGCCAAAGGACAGCCGGTCAACAAGATCCTGGTTGAAACCTGTACCCAGATCGCCAAGGAGTTGTATCTGGGAGCGGTGGTGGATCGTGCCTCTCGTCGCGTGGTGTTCATGGCGTCAACGGAAGGGGGCATGGAGATTGAAAAGGTCGCCCACGAAACCCCGGAACTGATCCACAAGGCAATTCTGGATCCACTGACTGGACCACAAGCGTATCAGGCGCGGGAGCTGGGTTTTAAACTGGGTCTGAATGCTGCACAGCTCAAGCAATTCACCAGCATCTTCTTGGGCTTGGGCAAGATGTTTGTGGCCCATGATCTGGCATTGTTAGAAATCAACCCGCTGGTGATCACCGCCAGTGGCGACCTCCTGTGTTTGGATGGCAAGATCAACATCGACTCCAATGCCCTGTATCGTCAGCCCAAGCTGCGTGAAATGCATGATGTCAGTCAGGAAGATGAGCGCGAAGCTCATGCCGCACAGTGGGAGCTGAATTATGTGGCGCTGGATGGCAACATTGGTTGCATGGTGAATGGCGCCGGTCTGGCGATGGGCACCATGGATATTATCAAACATCATGGCGGCTTCCCGGCCAACTTCCTGGATGTGGGGGGTGGTGCGACCAAAGAGCGCGTGACGGAAGCTTTCAAGATCATTTTGTCTGACGACAAGGTGAAGGCGGTGCTGGTTAATATCTTCGGTGGTATCGTGCGCTGCGATTTGATTGCCGATGGCATTATTGGCGCAGTCGAAGAAGTCGGTGTCAAGATCCCGGTGGTCGTTCGTCTGGAAGGTAACAATGCCGATTTGGGCTCTGAGCGTCTGGCGCAGAGCGGGTTGAATATTATCGCTGCCAAGAGTCTGACTGATGCAGCGGTGCAGGTAGTGAAGGCAGCGGAGGCCGTGGCATGAGCGTCTTGATCAATAAAGATACCAAGGTGATCTGTCAGGGATTTACCGGTGCACAGGGTACCTTTCACTCCGAACAGGCGATTGCCTATGGCACTCAGATGGTCGGTGGTGTTTCTCCTGGTAAGGGTGGCAGCACCCATTTGGGGTTGCCGGTTTTTAACACAGTTCGGGATGCCGTTCTGGCGACTCAAGCTACCGCATCGGTGATCTATGTTCCTGCTCCCTTCTGTAAGGATGCGATCCTTGAAGCCATTGATGCAGGCATTCAGCTGATTGTCTGTATTACCGAAGGAATCCCGACGCTGGATATGCTGCAGGTGAAGTGCAAACTGGAAGAAACCGGTGTGCGCATGATAGGCCCCAACTGTCCAGGCGTGATTACGCCGGGTGAGTGCAAGATTGGTATCATGCCTGGGCATATCCATTTGCCAGGCAAGGTGGGGATCGTCTCGCGCTCTGGCACTTTGACCTATGAGGCGGTGAAGCAAACCACGGATGCGGGTTTTGGACAGTCCACCTGTGTCGGGATTGGCGGCGATCCGATCCCGGGCTCCAATTTCATCGACATTCTGCGTGAGTTCCAGGATGATCCACAGACGGAAGCGATTGTGATGATCGGTGAAATCGGTGGTACGGCCGAGGAAGAGGCTGCTGCCTTTATCAAGGCCCATGTCACTAAACCCGTGGTGTCCTACATTGCGGGTGTTACCGCGCCGGCAGGAAAGCGAATGGGCCATGCAGGCGCCATTATCGCGGGCGGTAAGGGAACAGCTGCCGAGAAGTTTGCAGCCCTGGAAGCTGCGGGCGTGAAGACGGTCCGTTCGTTGGCCGATATTGGTGCCGCGCTTAAAGAGATCACCGGTTGGTCATGAGTCGCCAACCTGTGATGCAACGCCGCCTTCGGGCGGCGTTGTCGTTTGGGGAACCCTGAAAGGAAACAAGCCAGCTCGAAAGCTGGCTTGTCGTATCGGAGTCTTGGGACAGAGATTAGAACTCTGCTGTGCGAGGTGTCCGCGGGAAGGGGATCACATCACGCACGTTACCCATGCCGGTCACATATACCACCAGACGTTCAAAACCCAGACCGAAACCGGCATGTGGCACAGTACCGTAGCGGCGCAGATCCCGGTACCACCAGTAGTCCTCTTTATTGAGCTCCATTTCGGTCAGTCGGGCATCTAGTACATCCAGACGCTCCTCCCGTTGCGAGCCACCGATAATTTCACCGATCCCGGGAGCTAGGACGTCCATCGCGGCCACTGTCTTTCCGTCATCGTTCAAGCGCATGTAGAACGCCTTGATATCCTTCGGATAGTTCTTCACAACCACCGGCGCCTTGAAGTGCTCTTCGGCGAGATAACGCTCATGCTCGGATTGCAGATCGATGCCCCATTCGACGGCGAAGTCGAATTGCTTGTCGCAGTTTTTCAGGATCTCGATGGCATCGGTGTAATCAACCTGAGCGAAGTCCGAGCTGACGAATTGCTCCAGGCGGCTCACGGCTTCCTTGTCGACGTGCTGGGTAAAAAACTCCAGATCATCGCGGCGTTCATCCAATACCGCCTGGAATACATACTTCAGTAGTTGCTCTGCCAGCTTGGCGTTGGCTTCCAGGTCATTGAAGGCCACCTCGGGCTCGATCATCCAGAATTCGGCCAAATGACGGCTGGTATTGGAGTTTTCCGCGCGGAAGGTCGGGCCAAAGGTATAGACTTTGGACAGGGCACAGGCATAAGTTTCGGCATTCAACTGGCCGGATACGGTCAGAAAGGCTTCTTTGCCAAAGAAGTCCTGGCTGTAATCGACGCCACCCTTATCGGTGCGGGGCAGGTTTTCCATATCCAGAGTGGAGACACGGAACATTTCGCCAGCGCCTTCGCAATCAGAGGCGGTGATCAACGGAGTCGATACCCAGACAAAACCTTGTTCATGGAAAAAGCGATGAATGGCCTGAGCCAGACAGTTGCGGACACGAGTCACGGCACCCATCAGGTTGGTGCGTGGACGCAGGTGAGCTTGTTCGCGCAAATATTCGATGCTGTGGCGCTTGGCGGCCATCGGATAGGTATCCGGATCATCGACCCAACCGACCACGGTTACTGCAGTGGCTTGAAGTTCGAATGCTTGACCTGCTCCCAACGAGGCGGCCACGATGCCTGTGACCTCCACGGAGCAGCCAGTGGTCAGACGCAGCACATCATCCTCGTAATTGCTCAGGGTGTTGGGTACCACGGCCTGTACCGGATGGAAACAGGAGCCATCATGAATGGCCAAAAAAGAGATCCCGGCTTTGGAATCCCGGCGGGTACGGATCCAGCCTTTCACGGTCAGGCTGCTGCCAACGGCAAACTTGCCCTTGAGCACATCATCTACGGATGCATGGGTCATCTGATTTATCTCTCCAACTTATTGTCGTACCGGGCTTCTGGTCCGGTTTTTTGATCGCATCATCTTACCTGCGCCGAATCAGGACTCAAGCAAAAGATGGTCTGTCGCTCTGGCTGCTCAGCTTTGGGATACGCCCGATGCCGGAGGACTTTGTGGGGACGAGGCCAGGCTCTCCATCAGCTGATTGAAGTTTTCACTCAGACGACCCAGCTCATCGTTGCGCTCGACAGGCAGGCGGATGCTGTGATCACCCAGATCACTGGCCCGCTCCATCGCTAGCGAAATGCGATGCAAGGGACCAACAATCTGGCGACGGATGATATAAAGCGCCAGCAGCAGACCTGCGCCAAAAAATAGGCAGAGTAGCAAGGCTGTCGTCAGCAGATGGGTTTCGATGTCATCAAATGCGGCATTCAATGAATACTCAAGGCGTATGAGCTGCGGCCCGGGATGCTGGCGGTTGCATTCCTGGCATGCGGCAAACCAGCCCGGCGCCAGTGATTGCATCAGCACCAAGCGGGTATCAGCCCCCTGTTCCACAACCTGATAGCCATGGCGAGCGGGAGAGGGCGAGGCGGGTGAGATGGCCGGGTCATGAGGTAGCAGTTGCAGTGAGACCAGCTCTGAATGCTGGGTGAGTCGTTGCCCCAGTGCTTGGCGAGCGGCGGCTGTCGGTAACAGGGCGGCGCCATCCAGATAGGATTGCAACAGCAACTTGGCTTGACTGTGAGCCACCTGTAATACCAAGTCGCGCTCTCGTTGAGCTTGGTAAGCGGTGATGGCAATCAGTACTGATGAAAAGATGATCAGCAGGACGAAACAGACCTTGCCTGCAATCGAGATGCGCATCGCGGGATCCTGTCATGGGTCGGCAGCCCTGCGCCGCCGACGATGGGGCTACTATACCAGAGCCGCCCGTCGATGTGGTGGCTACCCTCTATGTGGGGATCGAGTCTGGTTTTGCCGTTACTTCGCTCTTGAACTATCCAGCCGCATGAGATCGAGTGCTTGACCGACGGCTTGGGTGAGTTGCCGTAACTGTTCGGCCTGAATGATGAAGGGGGGCATCAGATAGATCAGATGACCAAAGGGCCGGATCCAGACGCCTGAATCGACAAACAAACGCTGCAAGCGCGCCATATCGACCGGAGTCCGGGTCTCGACGACACCAATGGCTCCCAACACCCGGACATCCTTGACGACAGGATGTTGACGATACACTTCCAACTCGGTCGCCAGCTGTCGGGCTATAGTCTCGACTCGTTGTTGCCAATCGGAGTCGAGTAACAGCGCAATCGAGGCATTGGCGATGGCGCAGGCTAGCGGGTTGGCCATAAATGTCGGACCATGCATCAGCACGCCTGCCTCACCGTCGCAGATACCGCGCATGATCTTCTCGCTGGTGAGTGTGGCGGACAGGGTGAGGTAACCGCCAGTCAACGCTTTCCCCAGACACATGATGTCCGGGCTGATCCCGGCCCACTCGCAGGCAAATAGTTTACCGGTGCGGCCAAAACCGGTCGCAATTTCGTCGGCAATCAGCAGTACATCGAACTCGTCGCACAGATTGCGGACCTGACGCAGATATTCCGGATGATATAAGCGCATGCCGCCTGCGCCTTGGACTATGGGTTCAAGGATCACGGCAGCAAATTGCTGACTATCTCGCTGCAACAATTTTCGTAAGGGCAGGATATCGTCCGGTTGCCAATCACCCTCGAATCGGCTTTGCGGGGCTGGGATAAATTGGTGTTCCGGTAAGAATCCTTTATACAGCCGATGCATGCTGCCATCCGGATCGGTGACGCTCATGGCGCCAAAAGTATCTCCATGGTAGCCCTGCCGCAGGGCAATAAAACGCGCACGGGGCTGGCCGCGGCTCTGCCAATACTGCAGCGCCATTTTTAGTGCCACCTCGACTGCCACCGAGCCGGAATCGGCGAGAAATACCCGATCCAGCCCTGCAGGCGTCAATTCGACCAGGGTACGGCACAGACGGGTGGCTGGTTCATGACGAATGCCCCCGAACATGACATGGGACATCTGCTGTAACTGCTCTGTCGCTGCCGCATTCAACTCAGGCACATTATAACCATGCACACAGGCCCACCAGGATGACATCCCGTCAACCAAACGACGACCATCGGCCAACTGCAAGTAAACCCCGTCGGCACGGGCTACTTCATAGGTGGGCAAGGGGTGGGTCAACGAGGTGTAGGGATGCCAGACATGTTGCTGATCAAAATCTCTATTGTTCATCTAATGGTCGCTTGTCAATGCGTTAGCTGATGTTTTGATTGACAGCATACTGGCCCGCCATAGACTAGCCAAGTCTAATCCCATTTTTGAGAGTCTGTCATGGAAGCCGAAATCCGCCATAACTGGAGCGTGGAACAGGTCAAAACCCTGTTCGCCTTACCCTTCAACGACTTGTTGTTTCAGGCTCAGTCTATTCATCGTCAGCACTTTAATCCGAACGAAGTTCAGGTCAGTACCCTGTTGTCGATCAAGACTGGGGCTTGTCCGGAAGACTGTAAATATTGCCCGCAGAGTGCTCGCTATCAAACCGGGCTGGAATCGGAACGTCTGCTGGAAGTGGAAAAGGTGCTGGAACGGGCTCGAGAAGCTAAGTCGGCGGGGTCGTCACGGTTTTGTATGGGCGCAGCCTGGCGTAATCCGCGGGACCGGGATATGCCTTATCTGTTGCGCATGGTGCAGGAGGTCAAGGATATGGGGATGGAAACCTGTATGACCCTTGGCATGCTGACCGCCGATCAGGCCAGTCAACTGGCCGATGCCGGACTGGATTATTACAACCACAATCTGGATACCTCGCCCGAGTTCTATGGCGATATCATCACTACCCGTAGCTATCAGGATCGGTTGGATACCTTGTCTCATGTCCGTAACGCAGGGATGAAGATCTGCTCGGGTGGCATTATCGGCATGGGCGAGAGTGCGACTGATCGCGCCGGTCTGCTGGTGCAACTGGCGAACCTGTCGCCACAGCCGGAAAGTGTACCGATCAACATGTTGGTGAAGGTTAAGGGTACACCGCTGGAAAACGAAGCCGAGGTCGATCCATTTGATTTTGTGCGCATTATTGCCGTAGCCCGGATCATGATGCCTGCCTCCCATGTCCGACTGTCGGCAGGGCGGGAAAAAATGAATGATCAGATGCAGGCGCTTTGTTTTATGGCGGGTGCCAACTCTATTTTCTATGGCTGTAAGCTCCTGACCACGGCCAATCCTAATGAAAATGCGGACATGCAGTTATTCAACCGGTTGGGGATCCGTCCTGAGCAGCGTGTGCAGAAGCCAGATCTGATGCAGGAGCAAGAGCTCCGTGAAGCTGTACTGGAACAGCAGGATGAACAAGAGCTGTTTTACGATGCCTCCAAGCCCAGAGTGGTTCGACAACTCAGCAAAACCGAGGCGTGAGCGATGCCGTTTCAACTGGAGTCAGAGCTTCAGGCCAGGCACGGCCAAGGGCTGTTGCGTCAACGCCAGATCTTGCAATCCGGGCAGGGTGCTTCGCTGCTGATTGAAGGGCGTCGATACCTGAATTTCTCTTCCAATGATTATCTGGGGGCTGCCAGCCAGCCCGCCATCGCGGCAGCTTGGCAACAGGGATTGGCAACCTGGGGGGCCGGATCCGGAGCCTCGCCATTGGTGACCGGGTATACCGAGGCGCATCAGCAGTTGGAAGAAGCCCTGGCAGCTTGGCTAAATGTCGAGGCTGCTTTATTGTTTTCGTCAGGATTCGCGGCTAACCAGGCCGTGTTAAAGGCGTTACTCAAACCGTCGCATCAACAGTGGCAGGATCGCCTCAATCATGCCTCTTTGCAGGAGGCAGGAAGCCTGATCCCTTCCCGTATGCACCGCTTCCGGCATAACGATATGGCTCACCTGGAGAGCCAGTTGCGACCGAAGGCTGGGCTTATCATCAGTGAAGGGGTCTTCAGCATGGATGGTGATCAGGCTCCTTGCGAGGAACTGCTCCAGTTGGCAGAGTCCAGTGGTAACTGGCTGATGCTGGATGATGCCCATGGCTTGGGTGCTCATGGCCGAGGTGGCAGAGGCACTCTGGATGTGCAGGGGCTTGCTCATTCCCGGGTCGCTGTTTTAGTGGGGACCTTTGGCAAGGCATTTGGTACTGCCGGAGCCTTCGTGGCAGGTTCCCGCCAGTTGATCGATTATCTGCTGAATTTTGCCCGAGACTACGTCTATAGCACCCATATGCCAGCCTCTCAGGCGTTAGCCACACATGCGGCTTTGCAGTGGGTCATCAAGGCGGATGATGAACGCGCGCATTTGCAGCGGCTGATCGCCCATTTTCGTGCTGGTGCCACTGCATTGGGTTTGACGCTTATGCCATCGGCGACGGCGATACAGCCGCTATTGGTGGGGGATAGTGCTTGCGCCTTGTCACTGGCGACCCGCTTGCGGGAGCTGGGCTGTTGGGTCACGGCGATCCGCCCACCGACGGTTCCGCCCGGTATGGCCCGACTGCGATTGACCCTGACAGCCGGGCATTCGGTCGATGACATTGATGTCCTGCTAAGAGCGTTGGCACAATGCGAGGACGGGATCGGTTGTTGATGGAGCCCATGGGAATGAATGATTGGTCATTGCCGGTCGATAAAATTGATTTGGCAGCCAGATTTGGTAAAGCCGCCAGTTGTTACGACCAGCATGCGGTTGTCCAGCAGCAGATAGGCGAGTATCTGCTCCACTTAATATCACAACAAAATTATGAGGTTGCTCTCGATTTGGGATGTGGCACCGGCTTTTTTTTGCAAAAGCTGCAACCCTTAAGTAACCAGCTCATTGCCCTCGATCTGTCGTTGGGGATGTTGATGGCGGCCACCCAGAAAGTATCTGGCGTCAACTTTATCTGTGGAGATGCGGAGCAGCTGCCCTTGTCGGATAGCGCATTTGATTTGGTATTCTCCAGCCTGGCCTTGCAGTGGTGTGCTTCTTTGCCGCTGGCGCTGGGTGAAATATACCGGATATTGCGACCAGGGGGCCGGGTGGCATTTGCTACGCTTAGCGCTGGTAGCCTGCCGGAGCTGCGCCGAGCTTGGCAACAGGTTGATGATTTAGATCATGTGAACCCGTTTATTGGCGAAGAAGTATTACAATCCCTATGCCTCCAGCAAAAATTTCGTCTTGAGCAATGGTTCTGCCGTCGTCATGTATTGCATTATCCGACGTTGCGTGAGCTACTTATGGGTCTCAAAGGAATTGGCGCAAATCAGGTTACCGGACAGCGGGCGCCCGGTCTATCCGGGCGTCAACGATGGTTGGCGTTAGAAAAAGCTTATGAAAATGAACGAGATAATACCGGCTTGTTACCAGTTAGCTATGAAGTTTGCTACGGAGTTTTGACGCGATGACAAAGACTTTTTTCATCACTGGTACGGATACCGAGGTCGGGAAGACGGTCTCAACCGTTGCTTTACTACGGGCGGCCAACAAGCTTGGATTGCTGACTGCAGCCTATAAGCCAGTGGCCTCAGGTTGCGACCTGATGGAGGAGGGGCTCTGTAACCAGGATGTGGTGATGTTGCAGAAGAATACCTCGTTGCGATTAGCCTATGAGGAGTTGGTGGGCTACTGCTTTGAACCCCATATCGCTCCCCATATTGCATCTGAAGAAAGTGGTGTACCCATCGAGCTTGGCGTGTTGAGTGACGGACTCAAACGCTTGAAGGAAACCGATGCGGACATGATATTCGTCGAAGGTGCGGGGGGGTGGCGCTTACCGGTCGGGCATGGGCATTTTCTTTCGGATTGGGTGCGGCATGAGAATTTACCGGTGATTCTGGTTATTGGTGCCAAACTCGGTTGTCTGAACCACGCCATGTTAACCTGCGAGGCCATCCAGCATGATCGGCTCAATATTGCCGGCTGGTGCGTGAATCGTATTCACCCAGGGATGAGTCATTACAAAGCGAATCTGGAAACCCTGAAAAGTTTATTACCGGCACCATTTTTAGGTGAAATCCCCTACCTGGCTCGTCCATTCGAGTCGGATTTGGGGCAGTACCTGGATCTTTCTCCATTGCTGTAATGTTTTTACGATGCGATCTGGAACACCATACCTTTTGGTATGGTGTTTTTGTTTTACCCCCGTTCATTGAAATTCTATTTCTCGCCCCTATGATCAGTTTGAGTCAGCGTCTGGTTTGCGCAGGTGTTGGTCTTGTGGCTGAATGTGTGTTTGTCAGGTTATTCCTGAGCAATAGGCCGGTATAGACTGCTGCCTTTTCGGTAATATCTATGTTACCAATGACATACCTGAATCAAGGTCTTTGTGTCCCTGATCTGTTAAGGAGTCTTCATGAAACGCGTGTTGTTGTTCTTGGCAACGAATCTGGCTGTGGTACTGGTTCTGTCTATTGTCCTGAGTGTGCTTTCCAGCTGGCTCGGGTTGAATCGCCAGGGGATGGGCGGCCTCTTGTTGATGGCGGCAGTGTTTGGTTTCGGTGGCTCCATCATTTCGCTGCTGATCTCCAAGTGGGTGGCCAAGCGCAGTTATGGAGTGCAAATTATCGAGCAACCGCGCAGTGAGATGGAGCATTGGCTCCTGTCCACTGTGACTCGGCAGGCACAGCAAGCTGGTATTGGCATGCCGGAAGTGGGTATTTATGACTCACCCGAGATGAATGCCTTTGCTACTGGTGCCAGCAAAAATAACTCACTGGTCGCAGTGAGCTCTGGTCTGCTTTACAGCATGAGTCGTGATGAGGCCGAGGCGGTGTTGGCCCATGAAGTGAGTCATATCGCCAATGGTGACATGGTGACTCTGACCCTGATCCAGGGGGTGGTGAATACTTTTGTCATCTTCTTTGCCCGGGTTGTCGCAGGCATCATCAGTAACGCATTCCGCTCTAATGATGAAGAGCAAGGTTCAGCGATGGGTGGCTTTGCCTACATGATGATTGTCTTTGTGCTGGAGATGGTGTTTGGTGTTCTGGCTTCTGTGATTGTGATGTGGTTCTCCCGCCAACGTGAATTCCGTGCCGATGCGGGGTCAGCTCGATTGGCTGGACGTCACAAGATGATTGCCGCTCTGGAGCGTCTGCGTCAGGGCCATGAACCTCAGCTGGAAGGCACCATGATGGCCTTTGGCATCAATGGTAAACGTTCGATGAGTGAATGGTTTATGAGCCATCCGCCCCTGGAGCAACGGATCGAAGCCTTGCGCCAGCAGTCGCTGTAATCGTCAACTCTGTATACAACAAGGGCTATCCTCGGATAGCCCTTTGTTTTTATGGCTGATTTCGGCTAAAAGTCGATAGCTAGCCGGGTTTCAATTCAGCGACTAACTCGCCTGCTTCTGCAGCTGAAGTCGATATGCCACCAGATCATCAATACTGATCACTGGCATTTGGTGCTTGTTGGCAAAGCGAATGACGTCGGGTAAGCGCGACATGCTGCCGTCGTCATTGGTCAGCTCACATAACACACCATAGGGTTTGAAACCGGCAAGCCGCGTCAGATCGACCGTAGCTTCGGTATGTCCCCGGCGCTCCAGCACGCCGCCTTTTCGGGCTCGGAGAGGAAATACATGGCCGGGTCGATGCAAATCTTCCGGTACGGCACCGTCGGCAATGGCTGCGGTTATGGTGGTCAGGCGATCCCGAGCCGAAACACCCGTGGTGACACCGACGGCAGCCTCTACGGTGACGGTAAACGCGGTTTGAAAGTGGCTGGAATTGGTTTCCACCATCATTGGTAGTTGCAATTGCCGGACTCGTTCATCGGTCAGGCACAAGCAGACAATCCCCGAACAGGAGCGGATCATCAAGGCCATCTGTTCGACGGTCATGGTTTCTGCGGCAAAGATGAGATCGCCTTCATTTTCACGATCCTCATCGTCGACGACCAAAATCCCCTGTCCGGAACGCAGAGCGGTAAGGGCGGCGTCAATGCGTTGCAAGGGGGAACCAAATTGCGAGAGTAAAGACTGATCCATGGTAAGTATCCTGATATGTCAAATGATTACCTGAATCAGGGCATGGAAAGGCAGCAAGCGGCAAGCCCGTTGGGCTGCCGTTCAGAATGGCTGTCGTATCCTCTTTCATCCGGACTATAACCGTCGGCTCCGGAGTTACACCGGATCTGCTGACCTCTTGCCGAATAGATTTCTACAAGAGCGCTCGCGGGCTGACCATGTCGCAACATGGATTACCGCCGGTGGGGAGTTTCACCCCGCCCTGAGAATAAGCAGGGCAAGGCTAACTCGATGCCAGTCAAAATGCCAGTAGCAGTCGGTTAAGCCGATTGTTTTCGTCTGCAAGTGGGTTCAATTGCGGTAGAGAACTTTGATTAGATGAAAACCAAACTGAGTTTTTATCGGGCCTAATACTGTGAGTACTTCACCTTTAAAAACAGCGTCATCGAAAGGCTTGGCCATCTGTCCCTTCCGAAATTCGCCCAAGTCACCGCCTTTTTTGCCAGAAGGGCAAAGCGAATGACGGCGAGCGAGCTCACCAAAATGGGCTCCCTTGGCAAGTTTTACTTTTAAGGCTTCACATTCATGACGATTTTTCACCAGAATATGCAAGGCTGCTGCTTTCATTCCATAATCCGCTGGCTATAAAAGGGTGATTTTCAATCATCTGCTCGATGGCTGCAAGCGGACCCAGGCTGGGCTGTTCGCTGAAAGTCTCTGTGCTACTATCCTTCGGGCAAAGGCTGGACTCGGGCATCGCCATGATCAATCTTTTTAACAGTGAGCAAAATATTACGTGAAAAAACGCTCAGCTTTTCTTCCGCTAGTGATGTTACCTCATCGTTTGCTCCTTGGCGGTTGCTTGCTGCTGGCTCTTTGGGGCATGCAGGTGCAGGCAAAAAATATCAGTTATCGGATTGATGGCATTAGTGGTGACCTGAAGGAAAATGTAGAGACTCACTTGACCGCACTGCCGAACATCCAACCCGGTCGAATAGAGCATCGGGGCAAACAGATCCGCTCCGCTGTCGAACAGGGTTTACAGGCATTAGGGTATTATCAATCCAAGATCCAGCTTCAGGTGGATGAGCAAGACCCGGCTATGTTGCATGTGCAAGTGACTAAAGGTAAGCCGGTGAAGATCCGGACTCTTCGAGTAGAACTATTGGGCGATGCTCTCAATGATGAGGCATTTGACCGACTCCTCAAGCAATTACCGCTTAAGCAAGGCGATGTGCTGAATCATGGCAAGTATGAGGATATTAAGTCAGCGTTAGCCACGCGCGCGGCTAATCGCGGCTATTTTGATGCGGAATTGGTGACCTCCCGGGTCAAGGTCTATCCCGATGAACTGGTTGCCGATGTGGTCATCGAGTTTTCCAGTGGTCATCGTTATCATTTTGGTGAAGCACGCATCGTCGGGGTTACTGAATCGCTGCGACTCATCCACCCGCTGCTGACCTTCAAAGCCGGAGATCCTTATCAGGCACAAGATCTGGCGACCTTGAGTCAGTCACTGTCGGAAACTCGTTATTTTCGCCAGGTGGATGTCCGACCTCTGCTCAACGAAACCCGGGATCATCAAGTCCCCATCTACATTGGCCTCGAGCCCAAGAGTGATAACTTGGTCGAGACGGGGGTTGGCTATTCCACGGATGAAGGTCCTCGTGTTCAGCTAAATTGGGAAAAGCCCTGGTTAAACAGTCATGGGCATAGTCTGGCGGCACAATTCAAGGTGTCGCAACCCAAGCAAGACCTGAAATTCAACTACCGGATCCCGGGCAAAGACCCGATCAACGATTACTACAATCTACAAACCGGTTATGAACGCACGGATTTAAATGACACTCGATCCAGTAAAACTTCAGCCGGTATCCATTACTGGACCAAAAAGCTGGGCAATTGGGAGCGTGATTATTTCACCCGCCTGGAATATGAGTCATTTCGTCAAGGGCTGAGCGAGGGTAACAGTTTGCTGTTGATACCCGGTGTTAGTCTCAACCGTTTGCGTGTCGACAAGGCTATCGATCCGGAATTCGGTGACCGGATCTTGCTCACTACTGAGTTTTCACAGCCAGCCTGGGGCTCGGATCTGGGTTTTACCCGCTTGTGGGCTCGAACTAAATGGTTGCGGACACCCTGGGAGGGCGCGCGTTTTACTACACGCCTGGAACAAGGGGGGATCATAGGTTCCAATCTGGATGAGATGCCCCCAAGCTTGCGTTTTTTCGCCGGGGGGGACCAATCGGTGCGGGGCTTTGGTTTTGAAACCATCTCGCCGGTCGATGCGAGTGGTCAGTTGACGGGGGCGCGTTATGTCACGACCGGATCGCTGGAATATGCGCATCCCGTGGCTGAGAAGTGGCGACTGGCCAGTTTTATTGATGCCGGAACCGCAACCAATGATTATCAGGATCCATTGCGTGTCGGGACTGGTCTGGGGATGCGTTGGATTTCGCCATTCGGGCCTATCCGCTTCGATCTGGCATTCGGGGTGTCGGAAACCCATATTCCCTGGCGTCTGCATTTTGGTTTGGGAGCCGAGCTATGAGTTGGTTGCGGCTGACATTTGTGGCCTTGAGCAGCCTGTTGCTCTTGCTGTTGGTCGTGGTGGGATTACTGCTCTTTACTGCCGCAGGTAATCAGCTGTTATGGCAACAATTGCAGAGCTCGCAACCGACACTGCAGGGTGAGCTGGCCAGTGGCCATCTAGGGCAGGGGTGGACGTTTCGCCATCTCGACTACCGCTCTTCGCTACTGGATGTGCAGGCGGATGAACTGCACCTGAAATGGCAATTGGGCGCTTTGCTCAGTGGCCGCTTGTTGATTGACGAGGTTCAACTCGATCAGGGGCGTATCCAGATCCATCCGCTAGCCGATCCCCTCGCGGATCCTGAGTCCGAGGAGCTACTGCAGACAGAGCCGACGGAGCAGCTAATCCAGTTACCATTCGGTATTCAGCTCAAGCGATTACTGGTTCGCGACTTTGTCCTGACGACACCCGATGTCCGGGTGGCGGTTGGCCGTTTGCAAGCGGCTGCCAATTGGCATGGTTCGCGATTACAGCTGGAACACGCTGACGGCGCGGATGTCGATGTCGCTTTGCTTCCATCGCCAAAATCCAGCGCGACCAAGAGGGAGACCGCCGCGCCGCCATTGACCAAACCCTTCGATGCGAACGTCGTTCAGCAACAAATCGAGTTATTGCCCAAGGTTTTCCTGCCGGTCTCGCTGGAAGTCGAGCAGTTTAAGGTGCAACGCGCTCGTTATCATCAGACGGGATTTGATACTGGGTTATTTGATGTTCAGGCCCGCGTCGGATTCGAGGGCGTTGAACTGCGAGTGGCGCAACTGCAGGTCTGGCATCCATGGGGTGAACTGCGCCTGAAAGGGCAGATGACCTTCCTGGACTATTATCCAATGCAGTTTGAACTCCAAGGCCTCTCCAAGATGCCATGGCTGGATAAGCAGCTCGTGGGGCGGCAAGCCCGTTTGAACGTAGCTGGCCCCTTGACGGATCTGCAGACAAAACTGGTGGTCGAGGGCACGGAAGGTCTGGTCATGAAGGCTCGGCTGAATACGCTAGCTCCAGATTTGCCATTCGAGACGGAGGCACAATGGCAAACCTTGCAGTGGCCACTCAAGGCTGCGGAATATGCGCTGACGAAAGGGGCTTTGCGCGCTTCGGGCCGTCTATCTGATTATCGGGCCTCCTTGCGAAGTCAGGTCAAGGTGCAGGGATTGCCGATTTCCAAGCTTGATGTGACGTTGACGGGATCGCTGGATGGCATCGCGCTGGCACCGCTTGGCATCACCACGGGCCACAGTCATCTTGGCGCAACCGGCAAACTGAGTTGGGTTCACGGCATTCACTGGTCGGGCAAACTCGAAGCAAAAAGCAGTAATTTGCAGGAGTGGCTTCCTGAGCTATCGGGGCGCATCAATGGCTCTGTGACCTCGGAATTTGCACTGAACGATGGTCACTGGCAGCTGAAGCTACCGACTATCCAAGCCTCGGGCCAACTCAATGGTTATCCACTGACGCTCTCGGGCAAGCTCAGTGGCGACGACCAAATGGCATGGCGTTTTGAGCAGATCAGGGTGCGAAGTGGCGGCAACCAGCTATCGCTGGATGGCGAGCTTGCGTCTCGCTGGCAACTGCAAGGTCGTCTGTTGGCGCCCAAACTTGAAACATTACATCCCGAACTGGACGGCGGCATAGACGGGCAGTTTGCACTGTCCGGAAATGCCACGACGCCGGTTGTCACGGTGAAGTTGCAGGCGGAAAGCATCAGTTTTGCCGGTACCCGGTTGCGACAACTCGCCTTGGATGCCTCTGTGTCACTAGGCGCCTTATGGCAGGGGGATGCCAAGCTCGCACTGGGTCGACTGCGGAGCGGTAGCCAGCGTCTGCAGGATCTGGAGCTGTCCATTACCGGAACAGAAAAAGCGCATCAAATTGCGCTGCAGTTCAAGGGCAAGCCGATTGCCAGCACGTTGGCACTGCAAGGTCGTTGGACTGGACGTCAGTGGCAAGGAGTACTAGGTTCGGGACAACTGGATACCCCCATCGGCCCTTGGCATTTGGTCTCACCCTTGACGCTGGCAATTACTCCTTCATCACCCAGTGTTGTGCTCGGGAGTCAATGTTGGCGCTCGGAGAAATCTTCTTTCTGCGTCGATGCAACCGAACTCTCACCGCAACAGGGGGAGCTGAATCTGGCATTAACCGATTTTGCGACTCAAGCATTACAACCTTTCCTGCCCGAGCGAATGGATTGGGTCGCCGTCCTTGGCCTGAAAGGAAATGTGGGCTGGAGGCAGGGGGTTCCTCATGCCAACCTGCAACTGGTGAGTGAGCCCGGCAAATTGATCGCCGACGAATTCGCTTCGGCCTATGATCAGTTGTTCATTTCAACCCAACTGGATGAGCAACAGGGTAAGCTGGCGCTTCACTTTTCTTCCCAGCAATTAGGTAAGGCCGATATTAATTTGTTGCTTACAGATCCCATGGGTGAACGCGGCCTAGGGGGGGAGCTGTCGATTAGTAATCTGCGTTTGTATGGTATAGCGCCACTCTTTGACGAACTAAAGCGCACTCGTGGCCGCATCGATGCCAAAGGCCGTATGGCTGGAACCTTGAGTAAACCCTTGTTCTATGGACGCGTGGCGCTTAGTGAAGGCGAGGTGGAAACCTCGACGGAACTGGCGGTTATCAAGGCGTTGCATACGGAGCTGCTGATTGATGGTTCCCGGGCAACCCTCGCTGGTGATATGAAGGTCGGCAAGGGTACGCTGGAATTGAACGGGGATGTGGACTGGTCCCAGGAACCGCTGTCGGGGCAACTGCGGGTGCAGGCCGATACTCTGGAAATTGGTCTGGCGGGCTACGGAAGAGCCCGGGTGAGCTCTAATTTGACGTTAGCCTTGGGTGACACCATCCGTCTGGCAGGCCAGGTACAGATCCCATGGGCTCGTATCAAGGTGAAGTCCTTACCCGATAGTGCGGTCAGCGTGTCGGAGGATGTCGAGGTGGTGGATCCCCGGCGCAAAACCGCGCCGCCACCCAAGGCTCCATTGCCGATCTGGTTGGATGTCAGTTTAGGGCTGGGCGGAGATGTGCAACTGGATGCCTTAGGGCTCAAAACCAAATTGGTGGGCGGAGTCCGGGTCGTTCAGAATCCAGAGATACCACTACGAGTGGACGGCGAGATTGCTCTGAATGATGGCCGTTTCAAATCCTTTGGACAAAATCTGCTGATCCAGGAAGGTAAATTACTGTTCAGTGGTAATCCAACTGCACCGTATCTGTTGGTGAAGGCCGAGCGGGATCCGGAAACGATGGAAGATAAGGATATTACGGTCGGGGTCAAGGTTTCAGGTCCTGCCAGTCAGCCGAAGATCGAAATCTATTCCGAGCCTCAACTCTCGCAAACTGAAAAACTCTCCTATCTGCTACGCGGCAAAAGCTCGACCAGTAGCGGCACCACCTCAAACGATGAGGCTATGACCGGGATCTTGCTGGGGGCGGGATTGAGTCAAGCCAATGGCCTGGTATCGGGAATTGTCGAGAATTTTGGGTTCAGCGATGTCAGTCTGGATTCGACCGGTAGCGGGGATGATACCCAGGTCAGCATCAGTGGCTATTTGATGCCCGGCTTGCAATTGCAATATGGCGTGGGCGTCTTCACCTCGATTGGTGAGGTCAAGTTGCGCTATGAATTGATGCCCAGACTCTATGTGCAAGCCTTGAGTGGCTTGAACCAGGCTCTGGATCTGTTTTACAAGTTCGAGTTTTGAGGGTGAGCCCTGTGCTCAGGGCTCACGCTTTTACCGACACCGTGTCTATTCGCGGTTGTGTGATGAGGCGGGGGGCGGACTAAATTGCTGTTCCAACTCGCGGACAGGTAGTGGTCGGGAGCGTAAGAATCCCTGAAAATGATCGCAACCCAGATCGCGCAATACCTGCAACTGCTCCTCGGTCTCGACGCCTTCAGCGATGACTGAAAAATCCATGACTTCGGCCAGTGCCAGTACGGTCGCCACCAGTACCCGATCTTTGTGGTCCTCCGCCAGGCGCATGATAAAGCTGCGATCCAGCTTTACCTCATTGACCGGCAATTCCTTGAGATAGGCCAGCGACGAGTAGCCAGTGCCAAAATCATCGATCGACAAGCGGATCCCTAATTGACGAATGGCCTGCATCTTGTGGATTGTCTCGTTCAGGTTCTCCAAGACTACAGACTCTGTCAGTTCCAATACTAAGCAGTGGGCGGGGATCCCGCTCTCCTGCATGATCAACTCCAGTTGCGGTAGGAAATCCCGGTGATGAAATTGTCGGGCGCTGACATTGATGGAGATCGCCGGTAATGGCATGCCGATGCTTTGCCAATAGACAAACTGGGTGCAGGCTTGGCGCAATACCCAGAGGCCTATTTCATTGATCAGGCTGGTCTCTTCAGCGACCGGTATAAATTCGGCAGGCGAGATAAAGGTCCCTTGATGCTCCCAGCGTAAGAGGGCTTCAGCACCGACCAATGCACCCGAGACGACCGCGAATTGTGGCTGATAGTACAATTGGAATGCATGCAGCCGCAGTGCATCGCGCAGTTGGTTATTCAACTCCAACCGACGCCGCACGGCTCTGCCCATATCGCTGGTGAAGAATGCATGCCCCCCACCACTCTGGCGTTTGGCAATGTGTACCGCGGTGTCGGCTTGCTGCATGACCTCGGCAAAAGAGACCTCGTCGGGGAACAGACTGATCCCCAGCGTACAGGTGACATGTAAGGTAATGCCATTGATGTCGAAGGGTTGGCTGAACAGGCTGCTGATTTCCTGAACCAGGTATTCACACTGGATACGGGCCGAGATCAGGCTGGATCCCAAATCTTTGGCCAGTAGCGCAAATTGATCGGCCGAGGCTCGAGCCAGCAACAGCTTCTGGCCAAGGTTGTTTTGGAGACGCACCACGATAGCTTTCAGCAGTTGATCGCCCACGGCATGGCCTAGTGAGTCATTGATATTTTTGAAGTGATCGATATCCAGTAACAACAGAGCACCAAAGAGACTCAGCTCCTGGGCCTCTTGCAGTGCCATCTCCAGTTGTTCCAGCATGGCGCGTCGATTGTAGATGTTGGTGAGGTCATCGTAATAGGCGAGTTGCTCGATCTGCTGCTCGTTATGGCGACGTTCGGAGATATCGTCGATGGTGCATAGATAATGGGTGATCTCATCATGGCGACGAATGGTGGTGATCGTCAGTCGTACGGGGAAATAGAAGCCGTTGGCCTTGAGGATGTTTTCCTCGCCTTGCCAATAATTTTGTCGTTTCAAAGTTTGCTGCAAGGAATTATAGAATTCGTCATCGTAGAAGCTGGGACGTAGTAGCTTCATGTGGTGACCAATGATGGCCTCCGGCGCGAATTGCGTCATGGCGATAAAGGCAGGATTGGCCCGCTCGATAAAGCCTAAGGCATCAATGACCAGAACCGCCATCGGGGTTTCAAATGCAGCGCGAGCTAATTGCAACTCTTCTTCAAATCGCCGCCGCAGTAGCTCGCCGGTGGTGCGATGAGCGGTCAAGGCGATAATCGTTTCCAGCGGCGCGCTATTGGCAGGCTGATTGCGGAACAGTAAGCACATCAGGCCAACAAGCTGCTGATCCTCATCGAGTAGTGGATAGCTTAAGCAGGCTTCAAAGTTGCCATATTCGGCCAGCAACGGACGCACTGCTTCGAGGGAGTTGCCCTGCAAACGTCGCGGCTGCGGATCGAGCAAGAGTTGCCAAGCATCCGGTTGCAGCGAGAGCTCCTGCTCCGGTAACCAGCTACCGCGATCATAACGAACCACGCTGGCTAGATGAGCTTGTCCTTCCCGTTGCAGTTGGCGCCAGATGAGAACTTGACTGGCTTGACACTGCTCCGCGAGTAACTGGGCCAGATGGGCAAAATAGGCGGTACCACTATGGCTGGCGATCCGAATATTGAAATCCTGTAGCCACTGCAGATGATCCAGGTTTGGTGATGGAGGGATCTCCAGCAATAGGCTGGCAGCCTTTTCGGCCAACTGAAAGGTGAGCGCCGGAAAACTTTGTTGAAATGAGCGGTATTCCAGCGTAATGAGCCCGGAAAGGATCCCCGATTGTTGCAGCTGCACGTCCAGACGGGCATGAATGTCATCCTCGGCCAGATACTGTTGGCTCTTGAGCATAGGCTGATGAGACAGATCAGAAAAACCGAGACAGCCTCGTGAGCGCAAGGCTTTCAGGTAACGGTTATCTACGGTTTGCGGCGAGGGGATTTTGCCGTTGCCCAGCATGAACAGCGGCGTCATGAGTTGGCTATCCAGACTCCACAGGATCAGTCGCTCACAACCGGTGGCGGCATACAGAGTGTGTAAAATCCGTCGATTACGCTCTACTCCCGAACAGCTCGTCGCCTGCTTGTCCAGCTCCAGAAACTCGAGCGCTTGTAGTGGACTACTCCCCGTAGTTGCCAACAAAGGCTGGGCAACCAGGATCCATTCCGGATGCCGATCGGGTATGAATTGCAATAACCAGAGCGTATCGTATCGTGCTAGCTGCACACATCCAGCCTGCTGCTTGTCGAGGAGCTGATTGATTTCGCTGGCCTCGTCGGCAGGCAATTGCTCAGGCCAGGGTTGTCCGGGGAAGGGGCACACGGCATCGGGAACCACGGAGGGGCCAATGGCGGTGAGCTGACGGGTCAGCATATCCAGTCGCAGTAAGCTGGAGCCGCTTGCTGTCTGGTGAGGTGAAGCCACACTGGGTGCCGGAAGTTGCATAAAATCAATGAACTATAATAGGCCGACTTCTCTTCAGCATACCCGATCCAGGCGGTCTGGCAATGTTATGATTGCACTCTAAATTAGAAATGCCTAAAGTAATGGCATTCGTGATGAAAGGAATAGCATATGACCAAAATCGTCATCGTCGGTGGTGTTGCCGGCGGCGCCTCCGCCGCCGCTCGTGCTCGCCGTCTCTCGGAGAGCGCTGAAATCATAGTGTTGGAGCGCGGCGAGTATGTTTCTTTTGCCAACTGCGGTTTGCCTTATCACATCGGCGGCGATATTCAGCAACGAGATGCGTTGTTGTTGCAGACTCCGATGAGCTTCAAGCGACGCTTTAATATCGATGTTCGTACCCAACATGAGGTCATCGCCATCGATCGGCAGGCCAAGACAGTCACCGTGAAGGAGATGGTAAGCGGACGTCTCTACATCGAAAGCTATGATCGCCTGCTATTGAGCCCCGGCGCGGCGCCGATCCGCCCACCACTGCCGGGATTGGATAGTCCTGGAGTTTTTGCGCTGCGAAATATTCCCGATATGGATCGGATTGTCGCCGCTCTGGAGCAGCACACTCCGAGCCATGCCACCGTGGTAGGTGGTGGATTTATCGGTTTGGAGATGGTCGAGGCGCTGCATCAGCGTGGCATCCGTGTCACCCTGCTGGAATTAGCCGATCAGGTGATGGCGCCCGTGGATAAGGAGATGGCGAATCTGGTTCATCAGACACTGGTGCAACATGGTGTCGACCTGCGGCTTAATACAGGGCTGAACAGTGTGGCACCGTGCCCAGTCTCTACTCCTGAGCCTGATGCGACAGCTGATGGTCAGATTGCTCCTGCGGTCGATACGTTGCAGCTCTCCTTGAGTAATGGGTCTACCTTGACAACGGGCCTGCTTATTCTGGCGATCGGGGTCAAACCGGAAACCTTGTTGGCGGTGCAAGCCGGGCTTGAGTTGGGGCCTCGAGGTGGCATCAAGGTGGATGAGGGCATGCGTACCTCGGACGCGGCAATTTATGCGGTTGGCGACGCGGTGGAGACCACTGATTTTGTCACCGGTAAACCGGGTTTGATGCCGCTGGCTGGCCCAGCCAATCGTCAGGGGCGACTGGCGGCGGATAATATGCTTGGCCGCAAGGTTCTGTATAAACGCACCCAAGGGACCGCAATCTGTAAAGTATTTGATTTGGCCGTTGCCAGCACGGGACTGAACGAGAAGAGCCTGATCCGCTCGGGCATGGCGTACCAGAAGATTTATGTGCATCCAGCCAGTCACGCCAGTTACTACCCTGGCGCTCAGCCAGTCAGCTTCAAATTATTGTTCGATCCGCACAATGGTCGCATTTTGGGAGCTCAAGCGGTCGGTAAGGATGGGGTGGATAAGCGCATCGATGTCTTGGCTGTGGCCATGCGTGCGGGTTTGAGTGTCATGGAGCTCGAAGATCTGGAGTTGACCTATGCACCGCCCTTCGGTTCGGCTCGCGATGTAATCAATCAGGCGGGTATGGTAGCGGCAAACGTCATCAAAGGCGATGAGCGGATCTGTCATAGCGAGGATGTCCTTGCACTTCGCTCCGATCAATTGGTACTGGATGTCCGTAACCCCGGTGAGTTGAAGGCCAACGGCCAGATCCCGGGTGCTATCAATATCCCGGTCGATGAATTGCGGGGGCGTTTGCACGAGCTACCCAAAGAAAAGGAAATTTTGATCACCTGTCAGGTTGGTTTGCGCGGACATGTTGCTTACCGGATGTTGACGCTAGCCGGTTTTACCGCACGGAACCTCTCGGGTGGGTTCAAGACGTTCCAGATGGCAACTGCTGAATACTAACCACGATATTGTTATTAGCGCCAAGCAAAGGCCTCCCTCGGGAGGCCTTGTGCATGCTCGATAGGGAAAGGCTATACCGGATCATCGGCGTCCAGCAGATTCGCAAATGGATCATCCAACTCCATGGCATTGAGACGGGTGGTCTGGATGAATAGGGGCGGCTGACCTTTAAGTCCCCAGACTGACAACTCGCCAGCAAGGAAAAGATGACCAGGGTAGGATTCATCATCGGTCCGGAAGCCAGCAAGTTGGCTGCTATCAAAATCAACCTGGTGGATAGACAGGATTGGACGCAAGGCAAAGAACAGATCCCGGGTCAGTTCAGTCCCCAGGCTCACAGGGCGACGATCCCCGTCAAACAGCCAGTTGCCTTCCCCCTGCATATTGTTGAAAAAACCACCGTGCTGCAGAAAGTATCGAGCCAAGCGGATAGCGTCGGCTAGCTGCATGCCGGCGTGCTTTGGATGCGGGCGCCAGAAGGTCAACTCCTCAATCTGGGTCAGGGTTAACCACTCATCAATCTGCTCCGGCACCGGTATGGTTTCCCACAGTTGCTGCACACCCAGCTGGATTTGCAGGGTGATATCTCCCAGGCGTTCAATAATTTGTTCTGGAGGCATGTTGGGGTCGGAGATCAGGTGGTGGACGGCGATTGCTGCCTGGACGTTATCGGAATCGGGTGTATCAGAATGAAGGGTATCGTGAGATTCAGGTTTCATCGTTTCTCAATCCTAGGTCAGTCGGAGCTTTATGCGTAGCTATGTCGTTGAGCTTATATGACACGAGTCGAGCGCCAAGAGAAATTATGCTGCGGGATGGCAGATGTTTTAGCTTCTTCACATCTGCTGATCACAATAGCTAGTCGGTGCGGGTGTAGCTATCCAGCAGCTGTTGGTAATCTCCCCGCTTTTTCATTTGCCGTAACGCTTGGTTAAATGTGGCGACAAACGCCGGTTTAATACTCTGCTTACTGAACATGAAAAACGTCGGAGCCGAATAGATGGTGATAGGGGCTGGTTGTACTTTGAGATCCAGATGTTGTTGCTTTAAACCCCATGTGGTTGCCAGCCAATCACCGAGAAAACCGTTGATCCGGCCCTTCTGCAATTTAGCGTAATTCATATTTTCCGATAACACGGTTTGGACATTATGATGGTGGCGGTAGGGTTCAAATTCAGGGCCGTAGAAGAAGTCCTTGGTAATACCCAGTACAAAGCCCTTGTCCAGCAGTGTGCCGATATTGGTTCCGGGAAGTGATTGTTTGGGCCGGATCCAGAGCATGACTTGGCTCGGACTGTAGGCGTCTGAAAAATAAGAAAATTCTGCTCGCTCTTCGTTGTAGTAAGCCTCCATGGCAATATCGGCTTCCCCGATCTGGATTTCTTGTAGTTGCCGACGCCAGGGGCGGGGACGAAAAATGACTTCACACCCAATATCACGCATCACCGCCTGCAATACCTCGACTGCAAAGCCATGCATAGTCCCATCGCTACTCTGAAAATGATAGGGGGGCCAGTCATCCCAGCCGACCCGCAACGGGTTCGGGCAGAGCGGATTGGCTATGGTGAGAGGGCTGGTCAGCGATGCCAGAAAAAATAGGGGCAGGCATAGCAATTTCATTCCGGGGGATCCTGATTTTCGAGTCTGAGCCTCTGCCGATTAAAGCAGAAAATAACGTTTTATCTATGACGTGCTGCGCAATCTCGGCCGGAATGCCCCCTAGTCGGTTTTCATCACGTCTGTTTTGTTCCCAGAGCGAGCGGTGGCAACTCTCGAAATAAATGTAACAAGCCCTCAGACCAAGCCTGTCGTAAAGCCTGAAAATGAGGATGCTGATCGGTGATTCGATATTGTTGTTCGGCGCAAAAACTACCCTGCGGATAGATGAGTACATCCAGTGGCAAGCCTACGGAGAGATTGCTGCGCAGGGTGGAATCGAGGGAGATCAGGGCACACTGCATGGCTTGTTCTAGCGAGGTCTGATAATTCAGCACCCGGTCGATAATCGGCTTGCCGTACTTACTTTCACCGATTTGAAAATAGGGGGTATCTTCCGTGGCTTCGATAAAGTTGCCTTCCGGATAAATATGGAACAGTCGGGGATCACTGCCGCGGATCTGCCCACCCAACAGCAGGTTGCAACCGAAATTGACGCTGCTCTGCTGTTGTCCTCCATCTCTGGAGATAACTTCCCGAACCGTATTTCCCACCAGTGTCGCCGCATCGTACAGCGAGCCGACGTTCATCAGATTCAACTTCTCTTCCTGACAGCGTTGTCGCAGCAGGCTGAGCACGCTCTGGGTTGTGGCTAGATTGCCCGCGCTTTGTAACACCAGCAAGCGCTCCCCCGGCTGGTGAAACACATTCAATTTCCGGAAGGTGGCTATATGGTCGACTCCCGCATTGGTGCGGGAGTCAGAGGCAAACACCAAGCCATCGGCTAGGCGCATTGCGACGCAATAGGTCATGGCTCTCTCTCAATCAGGCATACACATACGTGCTGCGTATTATTGTATCTTACTGTTGTCGTTCGGATTGCTGACTCATCAGATTGACGGCGGCGTGAGCCATCATGGCCTCGTTTCCCCCGCCGTAACGGACACCCCGCACCGGACACGCATCCAGATAATCGATACCGACGGCCAGCTTCAGATGTTGGGTCGGGGTCGTACACTGATTGGTGACGTCAAAGGTATGCCACTGCTCCAGATACCAGACCTCGGCCCATGCATGGGTGGCGACATGGCTGGAGTCCGGCGTGTAAAGATAGCCGCTGACATAACGGGCTGGCAAACCTAACGAACGGCAGCAGGCCAAAAAGACATGGGTGTGGTCCTGACAGACACCTTCGCCAGCGGCGAAAGCATCGGTGGCCGCCGAGTCGACGCGGGTGCTCCCCGGACTGTAGGGCATACGCTCCAGCAAGGCATGCATCAGGGCTTCCAGGCCGGATTGCAGATCATCGGGCTTGTGATAGCGTTCGGCCAGCTGACGGATAGCGGCATCGGGTTGAGTCAGGGGGCTGTGGCGCAAGAAGATTAAAGGTGAATGGGTTGCATCGGGCTCTTCCACTGCGTCCAGGATTTCGACGACGCCACGGGCATGGATATGAATGGCTTCATGGGGCTGGTCTAGCGTCAGCACATGTAGCACATTGCCATAACTGTCGGTGGTGCAGGTGGCCGATTCCGGCAGATCCAGCTCCCAGGACAGAATCCGTTGTCGGTTGGAATGCTGGGGTGTCAGACGCAGGTACTGGGTGCTGCGGCGCACTTCGCCTTGATAGGTGTAATGGGTGTGATGCTCAATGGTCAATTTCATTAGGATGCCTCCAGGTAGGCCCGGTGAATGCTTTCGGCAATCGCATTGATGTCATGCAGAAACTGGTTCAGGTAATCGTGCAGTCCTTCGGCAAAGAGATCGCCAATGGTGCCAAAACGTAATTTGGCGTGCTGGACCGCGGTCAATAAGCGGGGCTCGCGCCCGGTATCCCCTTCGATTTTAGCGAGCAGTTGTTCCACTTCCTCGACGCTGGCGCGCAGGGAGCGGGGAACTTCACTACGGAGGATGAGCAATTCAGCAACCTGATCCCGGGTCGGGCTCTGCTTGTACAACTCCTGATAGGCTTCATAGGCACCGACCGAGCGTAACAGCGCGTTCCAGCGATAAAATTCGCGGACCGGATCTTCATCCTCCTTCATCACCTGATATTTCACATCCAGGATCCGCGCGGTATTGTCGGCGCGTTCGATAAAGGTTCCCAGGCGGATGAAGCGCAGGGTGTCGCTACGCAATATGGTGCCGAAGGTGGCGCCGCGTACCTGATGGGAGCGTTCTTTCACCCAATCAAAAAATGCGACGGCATCCAGTCCGGCGATGCCGCGTTTGCGCAGGGCTTTCATCTCCAGCCAGGTGGTATTCAGGCTCTCCCACACTTCGCCGCTGATACGACCCCGCACCGCATGGGCGTTGTCCCGTGCGCCGCGAATACAGTTGTAGATGCTGCTGGGGTTCGCTTCATCCAACAGAAAGAACTCCAGCAGATTGGGCATGTTGATCTGCTCATAGCGCGCCAGATAGGGCTCATGGGTTCCGGTAATGGTCAAGGGGGCAATCAATTCACTATTGTCAGCATCGATTTGCGGCATCAGAGACATTGAATTCGTGACATCCAGCATGCGCGCGGTATTCTCCGCGCGCTCCAGATAGCGGGACATCCAGTACAGTTCACTGGCAGTACGACTCAGCATAAAGAATCCTCCAGAACCCAGGTATCTTTGGTACCACCGCCTTGCGAAGAGTTGACGACCAGAGACCCCTCGGTCAGAGCCACCCGGGTTAATCCGCCGGGAACGAGTCGAATTTCACGACCGGTCAATACGAAAGGACGCAAGTCGATGTGACGCGGTGCCACACCGGACTCGACGAAGGTGGGGCAAGTTGAGAGAGAGAGGGTGGGTTGGGCGATGTAATTATCCGGCCGGGCCTTGATGCGCTCGGCAAAATCAGCCAGTTGCTGCTGGGTGGCGCAGGGACCAATCAGCATGCCATAACCGCCGGCGCCATGAACCTCCTTGACCACCAGCTCCGGTAAGTTAGCCAACACATGGGACATCTCGCTGGGGCGTCGGCACTGCCAGGTGGGCACATTGTTGAGGATTGGCTCTTCGTTAAGGTAGAAGCGGATCATGTCCGGTACATAGGGGTAAATGGATTTGTCATCGGCAACACCGGTACCGACCGCGTTGGCCAGCACCACACCACCATCCCGATACACCGACAGCAATCCAGGCACTCCGAGCATAGAGTCTGGACGGAAGGCCAGGGGATCCAGATAAGCATCATCGATACGACGATAGATGACATCGATCTGCCGTGGACCTGCGGTGGTGCGCATGAACACCCGGCCGTTCTTGACGAAGAGGTCGGCATTTTCCACCAGTTCGACACCCATCTGTTGCGCCAAAAAGCTGTGTTCGAAATAGGCGCTGTTGAAGCGGCCAGGAGTGAGTACCACTACGCAGGGGTTATCGACCGGGGTACTCTCGCGCAAGGTTTGCAGTAATAAAGAAGGGTAACGCTCTACTGGAGCTATCCGTTGCAGGGAGAAGAGCTCCGGGTAGAGGCGCATCATCATCTTGCGATTTTCCAGCATGTAGGACACGCCGGAAGGGGTGCGCAGGTTGTCTTCCAACACATAGTAATCACCACTGTTATTCCGGATCAGGTCCACGCCGGTAATGTGGGCATAGATCCGGCGATGCAGACTGACCCCTTGCATGCAGGGTTGGTACTGATCGTTCGCCAGCACCTGTTCGGCCGGTATCACCTTGGCCTTGAGAATATGTTGCTCATGGTAGATATCATGCAAAAATGCATTGAGCGCCGTAACCCGCTGCCGAATGCCGCTATCCAGCATGTGCCATTCACTAGCGGGAATGATGCGCGGCACATTATCAAAAGGAATCAAACGTTCGGCACCATCCTGTTCGCCATACACGTTGAAGGTGATCCCGACGCGGTGGAAGAGCAGATCGGCCTCTTCGCGTTTGTGCTGGATATGTTTCTCATCGGTTTGTTTCAGCCACTGCCAGAATGGCGAATAGTGTTCCCGGCTGCTGCCGTCGGCGAGCAGCATCTCGTCATAGAGATCGGGACTTGGGTTGTGGATCCTGAGCATCTGACACCTCGAATACGCCTTCCTTGTTCATTCTCTGTCGCAAGTGGCATGCCAGCATTCAAGCCGGTTTTGCGAGGAAAACCAGCGGAAATAGAGCCAAAGCTGTGCAGGTCGATGGGTTCAGCACTCAGTTGGTGCAACTGGCGACGGGCGGAATTGAGGTGCGGAGTAGAAAGTGTCGCGAGGCGAAAATTGGGGCGCCAGAATATGGCGCCTCTTCGATCTGGGTCCTGAGTTAATGGCAGCCGAGTCTGCGCAACAACCAGGTGGCGGGACAAAACCCAGTCAGGGCGCTTTGGATAAGATTCAAACCTACAAATACCGTCAGCCAGATAAATGCTGGATGTACCCAATGGGTGAGGACGACCGACAGCAGGATCATGCTGCCAGCCATGATGCGTACGCCATTATCGAGGGTCATGATCTGTAAGGCTCCTGAGAGGATTGATAAATTAGGCTTCACTAAACTAAGGCCTCTGTTTAGAATAGTCGCTAATTAAGTAATTGCTAATGAATGGCGCCATGGGGCGGCTAGTTCTCAATATGAAGGATGTTGAATGGCTAACTTTACTCCGGTAACTGCCCTGTTGGGCGGTATTCTGATTGGCCTGGCGGCCTTGCTGCTACTCTGGCTGCAAGGGCGTATTGCGGGAATCAGTGGCATATTGGCGGGTCTGATGGATGGGGCAAAGGGCGACCGCATGTGGCGGCTGCAGTTTGTGCTGGGACTGCTGGTGGGGGGCGCCTGCGGCTTTTGGGGGTTGGCGCTGCCGACTCCGGATCTGTCGGTTGTATCGGTTCCTCTACTGCTGAGCGGCGGATTTTTAGTCGGGTTTGGCGCCAAGTTGGGCAATGGTTGTACGAGCGGTCATGGGATTTGTGGCATCGGCCGCCTGTCTTGGCGCTCCATAGTGGCAACCCTGAGTTTCATGTTGGCGGGAATGCTGACTGTGTATGTTATACGCCATGTATGGGCTTAACCGGAGGATATGCTGTTATGCGCTGGATTTCAGGGTTGTGCGGTATGGTGTTCGGCTTGGGGTTGACGCTCTCGGGTATGGTGTTGCCGAGCAAGGTGCAGAATTTTCTCGATGTGAGTGGCAACTGGGATCCCAGTCTGGCACTGGTGATGGGTGGCGCGCTTTTGGTCTTCATGCCTGGCTATTTTTGGCTGGTTAAGCCGAGAGCCAGGGCGGTGGATGGATCCGATTTCCATCTCTCCGGGACGAAAAAGCTCGATCGCCGACTGCTGATAGGCAGTGCGCTATTCGGTGTCGGTTGGGGTTTGGTCGGGATCTGCCCGGGCCCGGCGATCACGGCACTCGTTACCGGCCAATGGCAAATCTTGTTGTTTGTCGCCGCCATGTTGTTCGGTATCAAACTGGCCTGTTGGTTCACGTCGCGCGGTGCGCGCCAGGCATGATCCCGTTGGATTGGCTATGCAATAAAGGCGCCTCTGCGGCGCCTTTTTTATGGAATTGATACACTCCATCAGGCATTCAGAACCTTGCGGATCTCCTGAATGGAGAGTTTGTAATGCCGTGGGCAATCCCGCCAAGCCGCCAGCATGCGCTGGTACTTGTCGCGCATACCGATTTCCGAGGTGAGTGAAGAGCAGCATTTACCCAGTTCTGGAAAGCGTCCCTCGACATCCAGCAAAAAGCAGACGTAATCCGCCAGCTCCTTCTCATGACTTCTGGAATAGCCGATGTAATCGAGCCGACTGGCTGCCAGTTCCTCGACTTCGGTGGCTGGTAAATTGGCATAGGAGACCTGCAGCGCGTGGTACATCTCTAGCGTGTCGATGACCTCCCGGCAGGTGGCCTCGTCCAGATGACCAAACTCTTTTTCCAATTCCAGCAATTGCAGGCAGTAACCATGCTCAATGATGGTTTGGCAGCGTTGATAATAATCGGCTTTTTCCGGATTGAGTTTTTTCAGAATCTCATACTGATTACTCAGGATCAGGCGCTGGGCATGGTTCATATTCATCGGCGATTATCCTTTGAGGGCCAACAGGCACGTCAATTAGTTGAATTTGAAATGCAGCATTACGGTTTTCGTGGCAATCCACCATGATCTGGGTCATTCCTGATTTCACGAACCTCTTTCTAGCGCGAATAGAGTTTTTTTTTATGTGAACTCGAGCCCATTCTCTGTTGTTTCTGCGACAACTGCTTTACGATTGGCCCACCTGAAATCGAGCTTTCGATTGTTATGTCGCGAACACTTAAAGCGCTCATTATTTTGGCAATCTTGGGATTGTCTGCTTACTACCTCGCCGTTTTGTATCTGGCGACCCATCCTTCCGTGAGTTATGCCTATCGTCTCTATTATCTGGAGATGAAGACCCGTTTCTGGAATCGCAACCAGACGCTGGCCTACATTCCTGGGACTCGATTTGATATGGTCAACGACCGGGCCTGGATCCTGAGTCGTCAAGGTTGGTCATTGCCCAAAGACGATGGCACCGGCTCTGAGTTCTCGGGTGAGGGTGGACTCTATTTCACACTGCATCGGGAACCCGGCAAGCTGCGTCTGGAAGCCGATGTCCGAAATCTCAAGCCTAATACCCGGCTGAGTTTCAGTGTGGGTGAACAATGGCGTAGTGAGTTGGTTCTGCAACAGACGGGACCTCACCATCTGGTGGTGCATCTGCCGGCCGGTCTGTTCATCGCCGATCCACTCCAGGCCAATTATATTGCCATGACCGGATCCCACCCGGTGCGGTTCCAGTCATTACAGCTTTCTCATGAGGAATAAGAACATCATGGTCAAGAAGAAAAACTTTACGTTGTCATTGGTGGTGCCTGCCTATAACGAGGAAGAGAGCATCCAGACGTTTATTGACACGATCGATCAGGAACTGCCGACGCTGCGGGACCAACTGGAGATCGTATTTGTCAATGACGGTAGCCGTGACAAGACTCGTCAGGTGATTGAATCGGTGATTGAAAAAGACCCGCGCGTGACGCTGATCAATCTGGCGCGCAACTTCGGCAAGGAAGCGGCCATGACCGCAGGCCTTAGCCATGCTCGTGGCGATGCCGTGATCCCGATGGATGTTGATCTGCAAGATCCTCCTTCGTTGATCCTCGAGTTTGTTCGTCTGTGGCAAGAAGAAGGCTATGACACCGTCTACGGTGTGCGTTCTGATCGCAATGCCGACACCCCGATGAAGCGCCTGACTGCGGGTGGTTTCTACCGCCTGTTCAACGCTGTCTCTACCACCACCAAGATCCCGGAAAACGCAGGTGACTTCCGACTGATGGATCGCCGCGTGGTCGAGGTGATCAAGCAACTGCCGGAGCGTAACCGCTTCATGAAGGGATTGTTCGCCTGGGCGGGGTTCAACTCGATCGGAGTTCCGTATGAGCGCCCGGCTCGTGCTGCGGGTGAAACCAAGTTCAACTATTGGAAGTTGTGGAACTTTGCGCTGGATGGCTTCTTCAGCTTCTCCAGCTGGCCGCTGCGGGTATGGAGCTATGTCGGTGCCGGTGTCGCCATGCTGAGCTTCCTCTATATTCTGGTGATTATCACCAAGGTGATTTTCTTCGGGATCGACATGCCGGGCTATGCATCCTTGATGAGTGTGATCCTGTTCCTCGGTGGTATGCAGCTGATTTCCATCGGTGTGCTTGGTGAGTATTTGGGACGCATGTTCCTGGAAGTTAAACAGCGTCCAGTGTTTGTGGTGGAAGGCGTTTATGGCCAATACTCCCGCACTGCTCCGGCGACGGAGCCGACAGCGGAATGATCTCCCGTGAAGAGTTTTGGCGACTGTTTCGCTTTGGCTTGGTCGGCGGGGGGGCCACCCTCGTCGATTTGGGCACCTCGGTGGCCTTGTTTCGTGTTTGGCCAACGATTTCCGAACATCTGGTGACCACCACGGCATTTTTTGTTGCCTTCTGGTTTTCCTTCTTCGGTCATCGTTACATCACCTTCCAAAAACATGGTGCCATCGGCAAATTTTTGCTGGTGGCCCTGTTTTCGTTGGCCGTCAGAAATCTGTTGCTCAGCGGTTTGCTGTTTGCCGGGCTGTCGGGTCTGTTGCCGGTCGTGATTGCAACGTTGGCGGTAACCATACTGACCTACTTGCTCTCGCGCGTCTGGGTGTTTGCTGATTAGGAGCTGAGCCACCAAATGCATGTGGAAAATGTTCAGGTCATCCCGGATCGCTTGGCCATTGGGCGGCGGGATTGGCTGTTGATTGTGATTGCCTTCGTGGTCAGTCGCGTCGTGCTGTACGCCATCGGCTACTTTGGGGCCATGCACTACAACGTCGAGACCGACTACGGCGATGCGGTGAATATCGCAACGGCATTGGAGACCGATATTCCCAGCATGTTCTGTCAATTTGACTGCGGCTGGTTCCAGAGTATCGCGGATGTTGGCTATGACACCTATCCCCATGGTTTGACCACCGGCCATGCGGCCAACTGGGCCTTTCTGCCCGGATTCCCGATGGCGGGCTATTGGGTGGGTGAGCTGCTGGGTATTGGTACCCTCAATGCGTTTTACTTGCTGACCAACCTGGCATTTTTCTTTACCCTGCCGTTGTTTTTTCTCTGTTTGCGGCAACTGGGGCAGGATCTGGAGACCTCGCGTTTCGGGGTCTGGTTGTTGGCCTTTTCGCCATTCTCCATCTATTTCATCGCTCCCTATACCGAGTCCAGCTTTTTACTGTTTACGTTAGCTGTGTTCTTGTTTGCCTATCGCCATCGCTGGCTTTGGGTCGGTGTCGCGGGCATGTTGATGGCCGCGACACGAAATCTCGGGGTCATGGTGGTGTTCCCGGTGCTCATCCTTGCGCTGCAAGCCTATGGTTGGCGCGAACTGATGCGGTTTGGTGATCGAACCTGGCGCGTGTTGCTAACGCTGTGGGTTATTCCGTTTGCCCTGTTCAGCTACATGCTCTATCTGCATCTGCATGTGGGGGATGGCTTCGCCTTCAAAAATATCCAGCTAGCCTGGGGACGGATGTTTGATAATCCGTTCCACTATTGGCTGGATGGTTTCGAAACCGGGGGACGGAAGTACTACTTATCGGTGGTGATAGCTCTGGGTTGGGCGATGAATGGTTATCTGCTGTATCAGCGCCGCTACGCGGAAGCTGTGTTTATGCTGATTTGCACCATGGTTCCCATCGTGACCAGTACCAATGCCTTTCCGCGCTATTTGTTTGGCCTTTATCCGACCATGTTGGTGATGGTGTTGTTTGTTCGCAATAAACCTATCATGCGGCCGCTGATCCTGGCACTTTCCGCACTGCTCTCGGCCTATTTCACCATTGCCTGGGTGAATGCCAAATTCTTTGTGGTTTAGCCTGGCGAAAATCAGGAACAACCAGGGGAGCCTCGGCTCCCCTGGTTGTTAATTGAGTTCATGAATGGCTTTTCAGATAATCCAGCACTACGTCATGATGATTGCTGGTTTTGAAATTATCAAAGACCTGCGCAATCACACCCTGCTCATCGACGAGAAAACTGATGCGATGAATGCCATCGTATTCCTTGCCCATAAATTTTTTCGGTCCCCAAACGCCGAAGGCATCGGCAACAGCATGATCTTCATCACCCAGCAGGGTGAAATTCAGCTGCTGCTTTACTATAAAATTTTTCAGCCGGCTGGCCGGATCCGGGCTGATGCCCAGTACCACGGTATTCAGTGTGCTCAACTCCCCATGAATGTCGCGCAAGCCACAAGCCTGGGTGGTACATCCAGGGGTACTGGCTTTGGGGTAGAAGTAGACTAAAACTTTCTTGCCGCGCAGGCTGCTTAATGACAACAGGTTGCCATCCTGATCCGGCAGGGAGAAGTCGGGGGCCTGTTGCCCGGCAGTTAATCTGGCCATGAAGAATCCTCAGGGTTTTCTGGTGATGGAAAAGTGGAAGCGTTCGGCTCCCAATCGTTGGCAAAACTCCGCGTAACTTCGTTCTTCTTCCGTACCCGCGCTGGCTACTGGCAGTCTGAGCTGAAAACTGGCGCGCAACAGGTTGGCAGGCGCTTGCTGGATTGTCTCCGATTGCAAAGCATGGATATCCCAGCCCTGATCGCTAAAGAACTGGGTGCATTGACTGACGATTCCCGGCTCGTCATGGATCAATACTTCGGCTTCAGCCAGCATGGGATAATAGCCCATGGCGTGGGGTGAGGTTCGCTTCATCAGGGTGATGAGTTCCAGTTCATGACTTTTGCGGGGCAGGGAATTCTCAATTTGGGTGATGGCATTCCAGTCTCCGGAGAGCAGCATGACAAAGGTGAACTCATTACCGAGAATGGCCAGGCGGCTATCGACGATATTACAACCACATTCACTGATATGCCGGGTCACTTTATTGACGATACCGATGCGATCGGTGCCGATGGCCGTTACCACAAGATGATGAATCATTGTGCTTTTCCTGCTCTGGATCCTGTTTTGATGGTAACACAGTCGCCTCGCAGGTCTACTCCATTCCCTTGTATTTGCCTGGGCTCGGCCTTACCATAACGGCCTTGAAAATCCGGAGTCTCGATAGATGTTAAGTGGTAGTCTCGTTGCCCTTGTTACTCCCATGGATGAGCATGGGAAAATCGATGTCGTCTCGTTAGGCCAACTGGTGGAGTATCACATTGCGGCTGGTACGACTGGAATCGTCGCAATGGGCACGACCGGGGAGTCGGCGACGCTGGATCTGGATGAACACCTGGATGTCGTGGCTAAAACTCAAGAGTTTGCCGCTGGGCGGATACCAGTGCTGGCGGGCTGCGGCTCCAACAACACTCGGCATGCCATTGAATTGGCTCGTCAGCTCAAATCGATGGGCATCGAATTGGGCCTCTCGGTCACTCCTTATTACAACAAACCGACGCAAGATGGGCTTTATCGCCACTATGCCGCTATCGGCGAGGCTAGTGGTCTGGCGCAAATTCTTTATAATGTACCGGGACGCACCGGTTGTGATCTGAAACCTGAGACCGTTGGCCGTTTGGCGCATAACTACGGAATTTGTGGTCTGAAAGAGGCCACAGGCGATCTGACTCGCCTGCAACCGTTACGTGAGTTGTGTGGCGACGATTTTGCGCTCTACAGCGGTGATGATGCATCGGGTTGTGATTTTATGCTGCGCGGCGGCAATGGTGTTATTTCAGTAACAGCCAATATCGCTGCAGCAGCCATGCGCCAGATGTGTGACGCTGCATTACAAGGTGATAAGGAAACGGCATTAGGGTTGAACGAACGCTTGATGCCTGTGCACCGGACACTGTTTATTGAATCCAATCCAATCCCGGTCAAGTGGGCCTGTGCCCGACTGGGCTTGATTGCCAAATCCGGTTTACGTTTGCCATTGACGCTACTGAGTGCTTCTGCTCAGCAGGAGATGGAGCAGGCGCTGGCCCGAGCGGAGTTGATCAAGCGTGCATAAACAAAACAACAACAATGGAAAATCGGCCAGCCTGCTGTGCGGATTGGTAGGGGTTAGTCTGCTGGTGGGGTGTAGCTCCACGTTGGAGCGCAAGCAGGCAAACAAGGATTTTGATTATCAGGATGCCAAGCTGGTGACGCGTCCTTTTGTCATCCCGACGGGATTACAAACACCAGCCTACAGTAACGAATTAAAGGTACCGGCACTTGCGCCCGCCGCTCAGTCCGGGGCTCTGGCCGGTGATGTGGATGTGCGGGCCCCCATTCAGGTGTTGACTCTGGTTCCGGGAAGTAGGGCTGAGGCGGACGGTAGCAACATGACCCTGTGGTTTACGGCGCGTAGTGTCAATCAACGGATCGACAACGATATCTGGAACCAGTTACTGGGATTTATGAGCCGCCGTGGTATCGCGGTGGCGGATCTGAATATTCAGGCCCGAACTCTGGATACCGATTGGTTTTATGCAACCGAGCTGCTGTTGCCGTGGACCGAGCAGGCTGAGGATGATGATCAGATCCAGGTACATCAGCGCTACCGGTTTACCATCAAGAGTGATGTGGAACGGCATCGCACCGGGTTGACCGCACAACTGCTCTCCCATGAAGCCTTCGAGGATGGTGATCGGGATGAAACACCTGTAACCAGCTTCGAACACCGTCGCTACGCAGGATTGATGCTGAATCAGTTGGCGCAGGATTACGATCACCAATTGCGACTGGGCGAGGTGAGCAAGAGTAATAGCCGCGCGGCGATGAGCCTCGGTGTGGATGACAATGGTTTGACGGCCTGGCTGGTGGATGCGCCCTTCGAGGCGACATGGCCACGTCTGATATCCTTGCTGCCTAAGCTGAATTTCGAAATCACCAGTAAGCCGGAGTCTAAAGGTCTGATCATTGTGGATTATGACGAGCCGGATGCCGATTTCTGGAAAGAACATGACATAGAGCCGTTTGGTCTCGATTCCGGGACTTATCATCTGCAACTCGGTGAATTCAAGGGCAAGACCTCCATCACCTTGTTTGATGAGGACAAGAAGCCGGTACCAACCTCGGTGGTCAGCAAGATGTTTATCGGTATGTCCAAGGCCTTTGGCCGTGAGCAAGCCGCTGTGATGAAGAAGTAATAACGAAGGGGCAGTAGTGCCCCTTTGTGCTATCTGCAACCTCACTTACTGGAGTAAGTAACACATGGAAAAGAAAGCCGAACTGTATCGTGGCAAGGCCAAATCCGTCTATACCACTGACGATCCCAGCCGTCTCGTCCTGCTGTTCCGCAACGATACATCTGCTTTTGATGGCCAGCGGATTGAGCAACTGGATCGCAAAGGCATGGTGAACAATAAGTTCAACCATTTCATCATGACCAAGCTCGAAGAAGCGGGTATCCCGACCCAGATGGATCGTCTGCTCTCTGACAATGAAGTCCTGGTCAAAAAATTGGACATGGTTCCTATTGAGTGTGTGGTGCGTAACGTTGCCGCAGGCTCTATCTGCCGTCGTCTGGGTGTTGAAGAAGGTCTGGAGTTGAATCCGCCAACCTTCGAATTTTTCTTGAAGAACGATCCCCTGCACGACCCCATGGTCAACGAGTACCACATTCGCTCCTTTGGCTGGGCTACCGATGAACAGGTTGCACGCATGAAAGAGTTGACCTTCAAGGTCAACGATGTGCTGAAGAAGATGTTTGATGAGGCAGGCCTGATCCTGGTTGACTATAAGCTGGAATTTGGTGTGTTCGAAGGCCAGATCGTTCTGGGCGACGAGTTCTCACCGGATGGTTGCCGTCTGTGGGACAAGGTTACCCGTCAGAAGCTGGATAAAGACCGCTTCCGTCAGGGACTGGGCGGCGTCATTGAAGCCTATGAAGAAGTGGCTCACCGTCTGGGCGTCAATCTGGACTAAATTTGTTGTGCAAACAAACGTTTGCATACAGATCAAGACGATGAAAAAGCGGCGCTTTTATAGCGCCGCTTTTTATGTCCCGTCGCCGCGATGAGAGGAAGTCGTTAGATCACCAAGCGGGCTTTGCAATTTTTACCCTTGAGCTTGCCTTGCTGCAGGCACTTGAGCGCTTTATTGGCACTGGCCTGTCGGATCGCTACATAAGCGTGGGTATCAAACAGATCGATTTTCCCGACTTCACTGCCAGCCAACCCGGCATCACCGGTCAGAGCGCCAAGAATGTCGCCGGGACGGATCTTGGCCTTCTTGCCGCCATCGATGCACAGGGTCACCATTTCAGGTTGCAAGGGCACCTGTGTCGTGGTCTTAAGTGCACTCAAATTGAACCAGCTCAGCCGGCCGCCCAAATAATCCTCCAGCGCGAGCGCACGTTGCATCTCTTGCGGTGTGCACAGGCTCAAGGCCAGACCACTTTGTCCTGCACGACCAGTACGGCCGATACGGTGGATATGGATTTCCGGATCCTGGGCCATTTCATAGTTGATGACGGCGGCCAGATCTTTGATATCCAGGCCACGCGCGGCAACATCGGTTGCCACCAGCACACGGCAACTGCGGTTGGAGAAGCGCACCAGTACCTGATCCCGCTCCCGTTGCTCCAGATCACCATGCAACGCCAAGACCGAAATATCACGAGCACGCAGTGTATCGTGCACCGATTGGCACTCCCGTTTGGTGTTACAGAACACCACACAGGAATCCGGTTGGAAGTGTGCCAGGATCTTGAGCAGGGCACTGGCTCGGGCGCCGCGCTCTACTTCGAAGAAGCTTTGATCGATATGACGGCTGTCGTGGGTCGCTTCGACGCTGACCTCGACCGGATCTTTTTGCACCTGTGCGCTGATCCGTGCGATCTCATCCGGGTAGGTTGCCGAGAACAGCAAGGTCTGACGGCGCTTGGGAGCCTGACGAATGACATCGACCATCACATCGGCAAAGCCCATGTCCAGCATGCGGTCGGCTTCATCCAGTACCAATGCTTGCAGGTGATCCAGCGTTAGGCTGCGGCGATGCAGGTGATCCTGAATGCGGCCCGGGGTACCGACCACAATGTGCGGCGGGTGGGTGAGCGAATCCAGTTGTGGTCCCATGGGGACGCCACCGCACAGTGTCAGGATCTTGATATTCGGGGTGGCGCGGGCAAGGCGACGCAGCTCTTTTCCGACTTGATCTGCTAACTCACGAGTTGGACAGAGGACCAGTGCCTGAGTCTGATACCGTGACACTTCAAGGCGGGAGAGCAGTCCGATGCCAAAGGCCGCGGTTTTACCACTGCCGGTCTTGGCTTTGGCCAACACATCCTGACCTTGCAGGATCAATGGCAAGGCTTTGGCCTGGATGGGGGTCATGGTGGTGTAGCCCAGATCGGCCAGATTGTTCAGTTGCTCGACGGGAAGTGCCAAGCTGGAGAAATCAGTATTCACGCAAAAAACTCGTATCGGTAGGAGGAGGGCTGTCGGCACAAGGATGAACCGAACAGGCATGGGCCTGATGATAGCAGAATTGACAGGCAGTTGCCGGTAAAACGCCCCATCCCGTTATTTGGGAGTGAGGTGGATATGAGCTATTTCTCGGCCGGTTTCAGGGTGCTGGGCGTTGTTTGTCATCGCTTGGTGAGGCTGGCCTGTTGACCGGCGCTTGTGGCCAGTCCTCATCCTCGTCGTCCTTGACCTCGCGGATCTTGTCACGGTATTTCGGCAGCTGTTTTTCCAGTTGCTTCATATCTTTTATTGCATTCAAAAAAATGCCGAGTAACAGCAACATCGGCAAGCCAATCCACAACCAGAGATTCATAAGTCAGACCTGCATAGGGAGCGTCGGAACAATATATCGTTGCCAAAGGGTAGGTAGTTGCGCCAGTATACATGCTTTCCCCGCAATGGCCGATTGCTGCAGACAGGCGGCCAATGCCTCCTGAGTCAGAAACTGGCTCATGCGCAAACTCTCGCTGCTATGACTCAGATGCCAGGGTTCGACCGCAACGCCCCCCTGGTCTGATGAAAATGGGCGGCAGAAGCCATGTTCTTGCATATGGCTATCTAGCCAGCGAGTCAGTTCGGCAAAGTAGCCGCTGGGTGAATATTCCCAAGGTTCCAGTTGCAGCGCTTTCCCTGGCGGTAACAGGTGAGGTGAATAGATATCCATATCCGTCCCCCAATGATGACGACTGGTGCCGGGCAAGGCACTCCAGCGCAAGATAGCGTGGATTCGCTCCTCATCGCTCAGGCTCATTACATCCAGTGGTTGACTATCCCCATCCAGCACCGGGCGAAGGCCCGTAAATTTCTCATTCCAGATCAGCAATTGGCGAGCAAAGCTGCGATAACTCGACGCCAGCGCCAGCTCGACACCATCGGCCCTGGCTGCCTGTTGCATCGCCATAAAGGCGACCGCCGTGGCAGGCCACAAACGATGGGGCGATTCGGGCAGTTGGATGAGATGGCTCTCATCCAGCCCAAGGCAGTGGGCGTGGCACAGCGCTTGGCTCATCAGGCCAGCAACCGGCGTAGAATTGCAGTATAGACATCGGCCAACGTGTCGAGATCTGCGACCTTCACGCATTCGTTCAGCTTATGAATGGTGGCATTGAGCGGACCCAACTCGATAACTTGCGCGCCTGTCGGGGCGATAAAACGGCCATCCGAGGTGCCGCCTGAGGTCGAGAGCTCGGGGCTGAAGCCCTGAACTTCTTCGATTGCCGCGACGGTTGCCTCGACTAGGTCACCGGCTGAAGTCAGGAAGGGGTGACCACTCAGTGTCCAGGTTAGGTCATATTCCAGGCCATGACGATCGAGGATGGCCTGGACTCGTTCCTTGATCTGTTCTGCCGTCAGTTCGGTGCTGAAGCGGAAGTTGAACTGCACCTTGAGCTCGCCCGGGATCACATTCGAGGCCCCGGTACCCGCCGAAATATTTGGAATTTGAAAGCTGGTTGGTGGAAAGAAGGCATTACCCTGATCCCAGACGGTTGCTGCGAGCTCTGCCAAGGCGGGGGCTGCGTCATGAATGGGGTTGCGGCCCAGATGAGGGTAAGCTACATGGCCTTGAATCCCCTTGACCAATAGATCGCCGGTGATGGAGCCGCGACGACCATTTTTCACCACATCACCCAGCACGCGGGTGGACGAAGGCTCGCCGACCAGGCACCAGGTAATCTTTTCATTGCGGGCTTCAAGGGTCTCCACCACTTTAGGCGTGCCATTGATAAAGGGTCCCTCTTCGTCACTGGTGATGAGAAAGGCAATGGAACCCTGGTGCTCTGGATTGCTGGTCACGAACCTCTCAACGGCAACCAACATGGCCGCCAGAGAGCCTTTCATATCGGCGGCTCCCCGGCCATATAAGAAGCCATCACGAATGGTGGGTTCGAATGGAGGGGAATCCCATTTATCCAGCGGGCCTGGGGGGACGACATCGGTATGCCCGGCAAAACAGAACAGTGGGCCTTCATTACCGCGGCGAGCCCAAAGATTTGTCGTGTCATGAAACACCATGGGTTCAATGGTGAATCCGAGCCGTTTCAGGTAATCCGCCATCATCTGTTGGCAACCGGCATCTTCCGGGGTGACCGAAGGACGAGAGATAAGATCCCGGGCGAGTGTGAGTACGGGAGAGTCAGACATAATGCATCCTTGCGAGATTAAATTTAGCGACCAAACAGGGTGTGGTACCCAGCTTCGTCGAAACCGAGATGATAGTGATGCTCCAACACCAGAAGCGGGCGTTTGATGATGGCGGGTTGTTCCAGCATGACGGTGCGGGCTGACTCGGCATCCAGTGATGATTTACAAGCGTCGCTTAAGGCGCGATAGGTGGTGCCCCGGCGATTGAGCAGCGCTTCCCAACCGAGAGCGGCGATGAACTCATCCAGCAGAGCGGGTGGCAGACCATCTTTTCGATAATCATGAAAGCGATAGCTGATGTGTTGAGCTTCGAGCCATTTCAAGGCTTTTTTCAGGGTATCGCATTGACGGATCCCGTAGACGACCACATTCATTTCACAGATCTACAACATTTGGACATGGGCGGATTCTGGCATTCCGAGTCCGTCGAGGCAAGACACAATCCGCCTCGGCTTGATAGCGATAACATCAGCTTCTTGCTCCGACGGTGGCAATGGGGAAGTCGAATAGAGATGTTGGATACATAAGAAACCGGGTCTGGTTCTAACCCGGTTTCAAGCGCTCGCTAGTCGACTAACTGGTACTGTCCAGACAGCGTTTGGGCCAAGTATTTAAACATATTGAAAACGGCCATGGTTTTCGGGCTCGGCAAGCCTTGAACATCAAAGAAAAACTCGCCTTTGAAGATCAGAATGCCATTTTTCTGCTCGACACTATCGGCCTGCATGCCTTCCATATAATCCTCGTGCTCACGGATCATCTGATTGGCCATGATCAACAAGTCTTGACGGGGAATGGGTTGCTTATCTGCCATTGGAAAACCTCCTATCTAGGTGTCGCGAGAATAGCTCAGATGGCACATGAGCTGAAGGGGCGCCCGGTCGTGGCTCATAAAAAAGCCGCCCATCATCAGATGGACGGCCTTCAGAACCGACGTTGAAACCCATTACTTGGTAACGACGATTTCCTTGATACCCTTGACTTCGATTTCCACACGACGGTCCGGTGCCAGGCACAGGATCAGGTTCTTGCGGTTCTTGACGGTATTGCAGGAAGTACCGGTTACCGGATTCGCTTCACCGCGGCCAGCAGCAGAGATTTTGCTAGCAGCAATACCTTGGCTGGTCAGGTAAGAAGCAACGGTTTGGGCACGACGTTGAGACAGAGCTTGGTTGGCGGCATCGGAGCCGATGCGGTCGGTATAACCATAAACCACTGTCTGGTTGTCTTTCATTTCCAGATGGGTAATTTCGTTAAACAACTTGGTCAGCGCAGCCTTGCCTTCTGGCTTCAGCGTGGCTTTACCGAAATCGAACAACACATCGGAGGTCAGCGTGAAACGCTTGGTTTCCACAACTTCTTGCGGTGCTGGTGCTGGGGTTGGCTCTGCAACCGGAGCCGCGACAGCGACTGGTGCCGGAGCGCTGGTCCGAGTCGGGTAGTAGACGACTTCGAGGCCGAAGTTATGGATGTCGGAATTGCCGGTCACATTACGGCCAGCATCGTCGATCAGACGATAGCGAGCTTGCAGATCCATGGCGTCATTGACGCGGTATGCTGCACCCAGACCGTAAACAGGGGAGTAGCCGTGGGACTTGGTGTTGGCGGCATCATTGGTGGTGAAGTCACGCATAACACCGAACTCGCCCAGCAAAGAGACCTGTTGGGTCAACGGCAGACGAGGCAGCACGGAAAGAGTCCAGCCATCGGTGCGCCAGGTTTGACCATCAACCTTGGCGTGACCCAGCCAATCGTAACCGGCTTCAAAACCCAGGTTTTCGTTCAGGGTATAACCAGCCAACAGACGAGAAGAGAAAGCGTCGCGCTCGACACCGGAGTTAGACAGATCTGTCAGATCTTGAGCTCGGCTCCAACCGGCGCCTGCGCCCACAAAGGCTCCCTCTGCGTCATTTGCTTGGGCCACGGAACTCATGGCCAGACCGGCGATGATGCTTGCAATCAGAGTAGATGCCACTGTCAATTTCATTTTTTTGTTATCTCCATAGATGGAAAGAACCCGGAATCGAGCCGGGAACGTGATGCGCGTCATATTATGGGCGAGTCCCACCCTGATGCCAAGCACTTGTAGATAGCCATTTGAGTGATGGCTATCTACCTGAGTGGGGCTGGAATTCGCGCTATGGCAGACGATTATGTGGCATTTTTAGCATCTATCAGTGAAGAAAACGGTTGTCGGTGGGCATGCCTCGGTCAATGTCCGAGATATTGTCTGTGTAGTTTTTTTTCTAGTTTTAAGTAGTTACTTATTTCTATAGGTAAATGTTCGTCAAGAACAGATTCCCGGTGTTGCTTGATGTTCATAATCTGCGTCAATGACTCTGTTGATAACTGACTCAAGATTGGTTGCAACTGGCGCATATAATGGGCGGCCAAATAAGGATCAAGTGGGTGAACATTCATGATGGCCCGCACCACAGGAAGTATGGCCAGTGGCGCCGATATCCAGAGCGGTTGCGGTGAATCCAGCCAAAACAACAGATCGTTCAAGTCCTCTGGTAGTACTAATTGTCCGTGATCGGAGTCACGCTTTGATGCCGGATGCAGCCAGCGGCAGAGTCCCGAACTTTGGTTGGTGTGCACTTGATACGCGGGTACATCGGCGGCATCGATACCGGCTATCAGCAGCTCGAATGGCTGAATATTTTTCAGGCGAAGTGATGTCGCTGCCGGACAGCTGCTACCGGGTGAGCTACACAATATTGCCTTGACGGACAATAGCTTGAGTAAGGAAAGAATTTCCGAGTCGAGTGGAGCTGACAACAGAGATTCAGGCAGAACTGCGACTAAGTGGTGCTTCATGATTTGACATCCTGTCGAATGGGCTACACTTGAATTCAAGTGGAAACGTTTTTTTAGTTTACCCTGTCAACTGTTAGGTTTAACATGCGCAGCTCTTGGCGGCTATTGATAGGTCTGCCAAGAGCTGTTCCAGCATGATAATGATAAAGCACGATATAAACGGCGGAGCCGGATAAAACTGACGTACACAACAATAAATCAACTCTGAACTATTGCGGCTCTAACCCGTCGCAAAGCAAGCTGTGTGAGGAATCGTATGAATATCAGTGAAGTCTCCGTAGGACAAAAAATCCGCCAAATCCGCGAAACTGTTGGCCTGAGCCGACCCAAGTTCGCCGAATTACTAGGCGTCCCGCCTACCACATTGAAAAACTATGAGTTGGGCTATCGTGAGGTCGGGGGCGCTTTCCTGGTCGCTCTTGCGCACCATGCCCAGCTACATCAGTTTACCCTCTGGTTGCTGGCTGATAAAACGGCTGCCGAGATTGGACAAATCAGTCCGGAGCAATACACCAAGTAATCGGTGGTATTGAATGGAGTGTTTCCATTCACTTGTTTCTAAAAGCGCGCCCAAGTCGGCGCGCTTTTTATTTCGATTGTCCAATCTCTTTACATATCTTGTCTTCAGCTGTGATTGGATTAAGATTTTCGCCAGTTCAATGACAAGGAATCCCAGGATGAAAAAGTGGTTGTTCGGTGGCGTGGCGGCATTATTGGTCGCGGCATGTGCTACATCCCCGACGGGGCGTAAGCAGTTGATTCTGTTTGGTGATGGTGAAGTCGCGCAAATGGGATTGTCTTCCTTCGAGCAACTCAAGAAGGAAGAGAAGATTTCAACCGACAAGAAGCTAACGCGGTACGTGCAGTGTGTCGCCGATGCGGTGGTCCATGAGATCCCGGCGACTTATAAGACCAGCATTGCTGATTGGCAGGTTGTGCTGTTTGAATCCGACGATGTCAACGCCTTCGCTTTACCTGGTGGGCGGATCGGGGTGTATACCGGATTGTTCAAGGCGGCGAAAAATCAGGATCAACTTGCTGCCGTCATTGGTCACGAAATCTCCCATGTCTTGGCCCGCCACTCCAATGAGCGTTTATCCCAATCTCAGTTGGCTAACGTCGGCATGGCGGCTGCTGATACGGCATTGGGAGACTCCACCGCACGCGGGCCCGCGATGGCGGCGCTGGGTCTGGGTGCCCAGGTCGGTATTTTATTGCCCTATGGTCGAGTTCAGGAGTCGGAAGCCGATGTGCTGGGACTGCAGTTGATGGCTTCTGCTGGCTTTAAGCCCGAGCAAGCCATCGCCTTGTGGCAAAACATGGCTGCGGTGACGAAAGGTAAGGCTCCCCCCGAGTTTTTATCGACTCACCCTTCCGGTGAAAGTCGTATCAAGGAGTTACAGAACCAATTGGCCGTCGTGGCACCGTTTTACAATAAAGCCCGTGAATTGGGTCGCAAGCCGCAATGCCAGAGTTGAGGATCCGTCCTGCCGTGATGGCAGATGCCGGGGAAATTGCCCAAGTGCAGCATGAAAGTTGGGTTCAGGCCTATCGACAACTGTTGCCGCGGGATTTTCCGCTACGCAGCGAGGCTGAACGCATCACCATCTGGCAGGAACGCATTGCTGCTCATCCTTGTCATACCTTGTTAGCAGAACAGGATGATGCTCTGGTTGGGTTTCTCTACTGGATCCCCGAAGCATCCCATCGTGCACTGCTGCGTTCTCTTTACTTGCATCCTTTTTTCTGGCGCCAAGGAATTGGCTCGCAATTACTCCGCCAGGCGATGGGTGATATGTGCAGTGAAGGGATCCGACGTCTGAGCCTGTGGGTTTTGGCCAACAACATACCGGCAGAGCGCTTCTATCTCAGTCATGGTTTTCATTACGACGGGCAAAGCCAGTCGCAACCCTTAGGCTCTGGCCGTTACCTGCAGCGGCACATGGTCAAAGCTCTTTAGTCGCCTTTTCAGGCTGCTGGATAGGCATACCGATGAAATCTGCTATCATGCCAACCGTTCATTTTTTATTTTTGGTCATATAACTGGAGTATTCATGAGCTTATTGCAAACCACAGAACAGAAAGCCAGCTATGGCATCGGTCGTCAGATTGGTGACCAACTGGCACAGCAATCTTTCGAAGGCCTGGATCTGGCTGCGGTCAAACAAGGCATTGAAGATGCGGTTCTGGGCCATGATTTCGCTGTCAGCCATGAAGAGATTGGTCAGGCATTTGAAGAGATCACCGCCAAGCTGGAAGCAGCCGAGCGTGAATTGTCAGCCGCAGCCCGTGCGGATGGTGAGGCGTATCTGGCCAGCAATGCGGCCCGCGATGGCGTCACCGTTACCGAGTCTGGCCTGCAATTTGAGGTGTTGACTGCGGGTGAGGGTGCCAAGCCAGCCAAGAGTGACAAGGTCCGTGTCCATTATCACGGTACTTTCCCGGATGGCCGAGTGTTCGATAGTTCGGTCACTCGTGGTCAACCTGCCGAATTCCCGGTGACTGGAGTCATTGCCGGTTGGGTTGAGGCGCTGCAGCTGATGACGGTCGGCTCCAAGTGGAAGCTGACGATCCCTCATCATCTGGCCTATGGCGAGCGCGGTGCTGGTTCCATTCCGCCGTTCTCAACGCTGGTGTTTGAGGTCGAGTTGCTGGATATCGTCTGAATGTGATGTGTGGAAAGGCCGGATGAGTCCGGTCTTTTTTTTGGGCGCTTTTCAAAGACCGCAGGCTCTGGTTACACTCAGGTAAATAGCGCTTTTAGCATGTAGAAGTAGATTAAGGATGGATATGGAAAGTCAGATCCGTATAGCTCTTGTCGGTTGCAATGGTCGTATGGGCAAAATTTTGCTCGAGGCGATTCGGAATAATCCTGCTGCAGCCTTGACGGTTGCCACTGAGCGGCCTGGCTCAGCCGTTATCGGCCTGGATGTTGGTGAACTCAATGGATTAGGCACCATGGGTGTCAAGATTGTTGATGATTTAGCAAAAGTCATGAACGACTTCGACATCATCATTGATTTCACACGCCCTGAGCCTACCCTGGCGCATCTGGAGTTGGCCCATCGGCATGGCAAGCGCATCGTCATCGGGACCACTGGCTTTGATGATGCCGGTAAAGACGCCATCCATCAGGCATCGCAGCAGATGGGAATTGTCTTCGCCTCCAACTACAGTGTCGGGGTCAATCTGGTCTTCAAGTTGCTGGAGCAAGCCGCCAGGGTGATGGGCGACTACACGGATATCGAGATCATCGAGGGACATCATCGACACAAGGTGGATGCTCCTTCTGGCACGGCATTGAGCATGGGTGAGGTGGTTGCCAAGACCCTGGGACGCGACTTGAAAACCTGTGCTGTGTATGGTCGTGAAGGGATCACTGGTGAGCGGGATCGCTCTAGCATCGGATTTGCGACCATTCGCGCAGGGGACCTGATCGGTGAACATACGGTCATGTTTGCCGATATTGGTGAGCGGGTCGAAATCACCCATAAGGCATCCAGCCGACTTACCTTTGCCAATGGCGCAGTCAGAGCGGCTGTCTGGCTGGCACAGCAACCCGCCGGGTTATATGACATGCAAGACGTTCTGGCGCTCAAGTAATTTCGAAAACCGCCTGGTGATTGCGGGGCTCTTTTACCAGGCGGTTTATGGATCAATCTGGATAAGCAACAGGCAAATCATCATCTTGTGCAAGAGTCTAGGGAGCCGGTGTTGCATTTTTACCGCTTCCTCATTCGTCTGGTTATTTTTCACCTCTTCTCTCCATTCCTTGTCGATAATCTGCTGCGTAATGTTAGGATTCAAAAAAATAAAACCTTTTAAATCATATGAATGGGTTTTATCTATGCAAAAACAAGATTTCTGTTTCAGTATTGCTTTTGGCAAACGTTTTTCGATTATTTATGGTTTTGAGTGGCTGCGTTGAATATGCTCATAATGAAGAATTATGCACTTATATAGCATTTATTTTCTTGTTGCGGTTTGAGGGGGTTGTATTGCGCCCTTATTCAGGTAAAATGCGCCCAATTTGCCCGGTATGGCATGCTTGATGGTTAAAAATCAGGTGTTCATGGCTTCTCGACGGCAAAATCACTCAAGAATCACGAAATTGGAGGTCGTCTTGACTCATTCTGCCTTACTCGTGTTGGAAGATGGCACGGTATTCAAGGGCGTTTCAATTGGCGCAGAAGGTTGTTCTGTTGGCGAGGTGGTTTTTAATACCTCGATGACGGGATATCAGGAAATTCTCACTGATCCTTCTTATTCCCGCCAGATTGTAACCCTCACCTATCCCCACATCGGCAACACCGGCACCAACAGCGAAGACGAAGAATCCCCGAGCGTTCATGCTCAAGGCCTCATCATTCGTGATCTCCCCCTCGTTGCTTCTAACTTCCGCTCTCAAGAAACCCTCTCTGAATACCTCAAGCGCCAGAATGTCGTTGGCATCGCGGATATCGATACCCGCAAGCTGACCCGTATTCTGCGTGAGAAGGGCGCTCTGGCCGGTTGTATCATGACGGGTAAAGATCTGGACGAAAGCCAGGCCTTAGCGCATGCCAAGGCATTCCCCGGATTGAACGGCATGGATTTGGCCAAGGAAGTGACAGTTTCTGAAGCGTATGAATGGACAGAAGGCAGTTGGAAGCTGGGTCTGGGTCACACCAAGCCAAGCAGCTACCCGTTCCATGTCGTGGCTTACGACTTTGGCGCCAAGCGCAACATACTGCGCATGTTGGCGGATCGCGGTTGCCGTCTGACGGTGGTTCCGGCGAAAACAACCGCAGCTGAAGTGCTGGCGATGAATCCGGATGGTATTTTCCTCTCCAATGGTCCTGGGGATCCAGCCCCGTGCGACTACGCGATTGCCGCCATTCAAGAGTTCCTGAAGACTGAGATCCCGGTGTTCGGTATCTGCCTGGGGCACCAGCTGCTGGGTTTGGCCTCAGGTGCCAAGACCATCAAGATGAAATTCGGTCACCACGGTGGCAACCACCCGGTCAAGGATCTGGACCGCAACGTGGTCATGATCACCAGTCAAAACCATGGTTTTGCCGTAGACGAGGCCACCTTGCCAGATAATCTGCGTGCCACCCACAAGTCACTGTTTGACGGGTCGCTGCAAGGCATTCATCGCACCGACAAGCCAGCGTTCAGCTTCCAGGGCCACCCGGAAGCCAGCCCGGGCCCCCATGATGCCGCACCGCTGTTTGACCATTTTATCGAGCTTATCAAGAAGTACCGCGCATAAGGAGTAGGGTAGAGTCATGCCAAAACGTACAGACCTTAAAAGCATCCTGATCCTGGGCGCAGGCCCAATCGTTATCGGTCAGGCTTGCGAATTTGACTACTCCGGCGCCCAAGCCTGTAAAGCCCTGCGTGAAGAGGGATACCGCGTCATCCTGGTGAACTCTAATCCAGCGACCATCATGACCGATCCGGAAATGGCCGATGCGACCTATATCGAGCCGATCACCTGGGAAGTGGTACGCAAAATCATTGAAAAAGAGCGCCCGGATGCGGTGCTGCCGACCATGGGCGGTCAAACGGCTCTGAACTGTGCTCTGGATCTGGAACGACATGGTGTGCTGGCTGAATTCGGTGTGCAGATGATCGGTGCTACTGCCGATGCCATCGATAAGGCCGAAGACCGTCGCCGTTTCGATGTCGCCATGCGCAGCATCGGTCTGGAGTGTCCCCGTGCCGGTATCGCCCATAACATGGACGAAGCCTGGGAAGTTCAGAAGAAGGTTGGGTTCCCCTGTATCATCCGTCCATCCTTCACCATGGGTGGTTCTGGCGGTGGTATCGCCTACAACCCGGAAGAGTTTGTCGAAATTTGCGAACGTGGTCTGGACTTGTCGCCGACCAAAGAGCTGCTGATCGACGAATCCCTGATTGGCTGGAAAGAGTACGAGATGGAAGTGGTGCGGGATCGTAACGATAACTGCATCATCGTCTGCTCCATTGAAAACTTCGATCCTATGGGTATCCACACCGGTGACTCCATCACAGTGGCTCCGGCCCAGACCCTGACCGACAAGGAATACCAGCTGATGCGTAACGCCTCCATGGCGGTACTGCGTGAAATCGGCGTGGAAACCGGTGGTTCCAACGTTCAGTTCGGTATCAATCCGAAGGATGGCCGTATGGTCATCATCGAAATGAATCCGCGGGTTTCGCGCTCCTCAGCGCTGGCCTCCAAGGCCACCGGTTTCCCGATCGCCAAGGTCGCAGCCAAACTGGCGATTGGTTACACCCTGGACGAGCTGATGAATGATATTACCGGTGGCAAGACACCGGCATCGTTCGAGCCCTCCATCGATTATGTGGTCACCAAGGTGCCACGTTTCAACTTCGAGAAATTTGCCGGCGCCAATGACCGTCTGACCACTCAGATGAAGTCAGTCGGTGAAGTGATGGCCATCGGTCGTAACTTCCAGGAGTCCTTGCACAAAGCGTTGCGTGGTCTGGAAACCGGTAAAACCGGATTCGACCCCATGGTGGACGCCAAGGATCCGGAGAGTTTCTCCCGCATCAGCCACGAGCTGCAAAACGCCGGTGCGGATCGGATTTGGTACATAGCCGATGCATTCCGGGCCGGACTTTCCGTGGAAGGTGTCTTCAAGCTGACCAAGATTGACCCCTGGTTCCTGGTGCAGATCGAAGAGATCGTCAAACTCGAAGAGAAGGTGATGGAAGGCGGCATGCTGTCGCTGACACCTGAATTCCTGCGTTCCCTCAAGCGCAAGGGTTTTGCCGATGCGCGTCTGGGCAAGTTGCTGGGCGTAGCGGAAGGCGAAGTGCGCAAGTTCCGTCATAAGCACAACATTCTGCCGGTCTACAAGCGTGTGGACACCTGTGCTGCCGAGTTTGCGACTAACACCGCCTACATGTACTCCACCTACGATGAAGAGTGCGAAGCCGCGCCGACCAATCGTGACAAGATCATGGTGCTTGGTGGTGGTCCGAACCGGATCGGTCAGGGTATCGAGTTTGACTATTGCTGTGTGCATGCGGCGCTGGCGCTGCGTGAAGATGGTTACGAGACCATCATGGTCAACTGCAACCCGGAAACCGTCTCCACCGATTACGACACCTCGGATCGTCTCTACTTCGAACCGGTGACTCTGGAAGATGTACTGGAGATTGTCCGTGTCGAACAGCCGAAGGGCGTGATCGTGCAGTACGGTGGCCAGACGCCGCTGAAGCTCTCGCGTGCGCTGGAAGCGGCGGGTGTGCCCATCATCGGCACCAGCCCGGATGCGATTGACCGTGCCGAAGACCGTGAGCGCTTCCAACAGGCCGTCGAACGTCTGGGCCTCAAGCAGCCAGAAAATGCCACCGTGACGGCCATCGAGCAAGCCGTGCAACTAGCAGCCAAGATCACCTATCCGCTGGTGGTGCGCCCCTCCTATGTGTTAGGCGGTCGCGCCATGGAAATCGTCTATGACGAGCAGGATCTGCGTCGTTACTTCAACGAAGCGGTGAGCGTCTCCAACGAATCTCCGGTTCTGCTGGATCGCTTCCTGGATGATGCAGTGGAGGTGGACGTCGATGCCATCTGCGACGGTGAGCAGGTCGTCATTGGCGGCATCATGGAGCACATCGAACAGTGTGGTATCCACTCCGGTGACTCAGGTTGTTCATTGCCGCCGTATACCCTGTCGGCTGACATGCAGGATCGCATCCGCGAGCAGGTGCGCAAGCTGGCGATGGAGCTGGGCGTTATCGGTCTGATGAACGTGCAGTTTGCCATCAAGGATGACGAGATCTACCTCATCGAGGTGAATCCACGTGCAGCCCGTACCGTGCCGTTTGTTTCCAAGGCGACCGGTGCCCCGCTGGCGAAGATTGCCGCTCGTGTGATGGCCGGTCAGTCTCTGGCTGCCCAAGGTTTCACCAAGGAGATCATCCCGCCGTTCTACTCCGTCAAGGAAGTGGTGCTGCCGTTCAACAAGTTCCCGGGCGTTGACCCGCTGCTGGGGCCAGAAATGCGCTCTACCGGTGAAGTGATGGGGGTCGGTGATACCTTTGCTGAAGCGTATGCCAAGTCCCAACTGGGTGCTAACAGTGCCATCCCGCGTTCGGGTCGTGTGTTGCTGTCGGTGCGCAACGGTGACAAGCAACGGGTGGTGGATCTGGCCTCCAAGCTGATTGAAGCCGGCTTCGAGCTGGATGCAACCCACGGTACGGCGGTTATTCTGGGCGAGGCGAGCATCAATCCGCGTCTGGTGAACAAGGTACACGAAGGTCGTCCGCACATCCTGGACCGCATCAAGAGCGGCGAGTACACCTATATCGTCAACACCGCCGAAGGGCGTCAGGCGATCCAGGACTCCAAGCAACTGCGCCGTGGTGCCTTGCAGCACAAGGTCTCCTACACCACCACGCTGAATGCCGCGTTTGCCTGCTGCATGGCGATGCCGGTGGATGAGACTGAAAGTGTTAGCTCAGTGCAGGAGTTGCATGCACGAGTGCTTGCCAGTCTGTAATTTCGGCTGCAACGTCAGTCGTTAAAAGAAAACCCCGGAGCCATCCGGGGTTTTTGTTTGTGGCTTCGAGTTATCCTATAGCGGGAATATTCGGTGCACTATCTATTATGCAAGTTAGTGTCGTCTGGGGCTTGTGGCGGGTTAGCGTGCTTTGAGAGTACCCTCTTTTTCGATGACCAGATCGGGCAGTAAGGCCGCTAGGTCCAAGCGCGCCTCAAGACGATAACGCAGTGTACTGATATCCCCTTGCTGCATCAGCTTTTGGGCCAGCCCCAAGGCGCCGAGCACATCAGGCGTTGCTGTCAGCGTGACATCGGCTTCTCCGTAGGCTGGCAGAGCCGGGAGCTTGCTGGCGACCCCGCTCACTAGAGGTTGCCCTTCCAGCGATAGTTGGTAACTGGCGCCGCGTAGGGCTAGCTCCTGATCATTGGGATTACTCAAATGCAGGTCGATAGCGAAGTTCGGGACTAGGCCCTTACTGGCTACTGGACGCACCGCAGTGACAGTCGCTATCGGCGGTTGTAACGTATCCAGGTTGGTGCAGGCGGCTATACACCCTGCGAATAAACAAACAAGTAACGGCAATACACGAGAACTCATGGTGTCTCCAGTCGCGGATGAGTGACAATGCACGGTGGCGTGCAGATGGCAGGCGAGTGCCTTGTGCCCAGAGTAGCATTCGCACCGCCGGCAAGTGAATGTGATTTATCATGGAGGCTAGTCAGTCCCGAACGATCAGATAAGAGCCGAGATTAGCGCGCCAAAAATTGATCGGCCGCAGGTAACATCCAGATTTAACTTGCATTTTTCGACAGTGACTTGCCTGTACTGATACGAGTCCGCAAAATCATTTTTTTGAATACACCAAGGCAGGAAGCCAATGAACTTTAGTAATCCCACCACTATCACTTTCATTATTTATATTCTGGCCATGATCGGCATCGGCTTTGCCGCGTGGCGTTATACGCGAAATTTATCTGACTATATCCTCGGTGGTCGCTCGTTGGGCAGTTTTGTCACTGCCATGAGTGCCGGGGCTTCGGATATGAGCGGCTGGTTATTGCTGGGCTTGCCGGGGGCTATTTTTGCCGCCGGTATTTCGGAAAGCTGGATTGCCATCGGTTTGATTCTGGGAGCCTGGTTCAACTGGCTGTTTATTGCCGGGCGCATCCGGGTGTATACCGAGATCAGCCATAATGCGCTGACACTCCCGGATTATTTTACCCATCGTTTTGAGGATCGCAGTCGCTTGCTACGCTTGCTGTCGGCGGTCATTATTTTACTGTTTTTCACCATCTATTGTGCTTCCGGTATGGTGGCCGGAGCCCGTTTGTTCGAGCAAACCTTTGGTCTGAGTTATGATATCGCGCTGTGGGCTGGAGCGGCTGCAACCATCATTTATGTGTTCGTCGGCGGTTTTCTGGCGGTGAGCTGGACAGATACCGTGCAAGCGACCCTGATGATCTTTGCCCTGTTGCTGACGCCAGTGATCGTGATGATGAAGTTAGGCAGCTTTGATGAAACCTTGGCGGTGATCGATAGCATCAATATCAATTACAGCAATATGTTCAGCGGTACTACCGGGATTGGCATCCTGTCGTTGATGGCCTGGGGCCTGGGCTATATGGGACAACCGCACATTCTGGCCCGCTTTATGGCGGCCAGTTCAGTGAAGGCCATCCCCAATGCACGCCGCATCGGTATGACCTGGATGATCTTGTGTCTAGGTGGCGCGGTCGCAGTGGGATTCTTCGGCATTGCCTATTTTGCCGCTCATCCGGAGCAGGCGACGCCGGTTGTCGAGAATCAGGAGCGCATCTTCATTACCCTGGCACAGGTGCTGTTCAATCCTTGGATTGCCGGGATCCTGCTCTCAGCCATTCTGGCGGCCATCATGAGTACACTGTCATGCCAGTTACTGGTATCTGCATCGGCACTCACCGAGGATTTCTATAAGGCGTTCTTGCGCCCGACGGCCTCACAACGCGAATTGGTCTGGTGTGGCCGCTTGATGGTGTTACTGGTTGCTGTCATTGCCCTCCTGATTGCCCGCAACCCGCAGAGCCAGGTTTTGGGGCTGGTTGGCTATGCCTGGGCTGGATTCGGTGCTGCGTTTGGTCCTGTGGTTCTGTTCTCGTTGTTGTGGCCGCGCATGACCCGCAATGGGGCCTTATTCGGTATGCTAGTGGGGGCTGTTACCGTGATCCTCTGGCGTAACGGAGGCTGGTGGGGCCTGTATGAAATGGTTCCAGGGTTCATTGGCGCTTCGCTGACGATTGTGACGGTGAGTCTGCTGGATAAGCAGCCATCAGCGACGATGCAACATGCTTATGCTCAGATGGAGGCCGAGCTTGAAGAAGATCAGGTGCTGCCTTTAGAAGAAGAGGTGGTGCGCTAACTCGAAATATCCCATATCGGGTAGCAAAAATGCTATGCGGCGACCTCTGTGTCGCCGCTGTTTTATCGGCCAAAAGACGGCAGCTAGGAGTGATTACTCTGACTCGCTGTAAAATAATGTAACGGCCATCACGGCAGATAAAAAATTCGATCCAGCAAGCAGAATTGTCTCTTCACCTTGGTAGACTCGAAAGTGGCCTGATAACGCTTTCAATCGGCCCGAATAGATGATAAATCAAATGAACAGTTTACTTTCGTGGGGAGCTCCAAATGTCTTATATCAATCCTGCATCCCGCAAGACCATTGCTATGGTTCTGGCGGGAGGAAAAGGGGAACGGCTCAGCCCGTTGACCTTGTCCCGGCCCAAGCCCGGTGTTGCATTTGGTGGTAAGTACAAGATTATTGATTTTGTGCTGAGTAATTTTTTCAACTCCAACATCAAGAATGTCTACATTCTGACCCAGTACAAATCCTACTTATTGAACAAGCATATCCGCGACTCGTGGGATAAATGGACCGGTTGGGATGAGCACTTCGAGGCGATTTCGCCGGAAACCAATAGCGATGGCGAAGAGTGGTTCAAGGGGACCGCTGATGCTATCGGCCACTATCTGCGTTTCATTGAAGATTCAGATGCCGATTATGTCGCTGTCTTCGGTGGCGATCATATCTACAAGATGGATATCCGCCAGATGATTGATTTTCACATCCAGCGTGGTGCCGACATTACCATAGCCGCATTGGAGGTCGCTCAGGCTGAGGCGCGGCGCTTTGGTGTCTTCGGGGTCGATGAAGAGGGTAAGGTGCTAGAGTTCGTAGAAAAACCATCTGAACCCAAGACAATTCCAGGTCGGGATACCTGTTTTGCCTCCATGGGCAATTACATATTCTCCCGAGAAAAACTGATCCATGTGATCAAAGAAGGGAAAAAGCGATATGCGGATCTGGATTTTGGAAAACACGTTATTCCAATGATGCTGGATGCCGGTGATCGGGTATTTGCGTATAACTTCAATGACAATATTATTCCAGATATGACGCCGGAAGAGAAAGGTTATTGGAAAGACGTTGGCACGTTGGACTCCTACTATGAAGCGAATATGGATCTGATTGCCGTGTCTCCCCAGCTTAATTTGTATAACTACAAATGGCCTATCCTGACTAAACCCAGCAATTTACCGCCAGCCAAGACGGTGTTCGATGATGATTCCCGGCGCGGCCAGAGTCTGGATTCTTATATTTGTGGTGGTTGCGTGATCAGCGGCGGAACGGTTCGCCGTTCTATCATGGGTCAACGCTGCCGCGTGAACAGCTTTAGCTTGGTAGAGGATTCGATTTTGCTCGAAGGCGCCAATATCGGCCGGAATGCCAAGATCCGTCGGGCCATCATCGACGAAGGGGTACATATCCCGGATGACAGCGTGATTGGTTATGACCATGACGCGGATCGACAAGCTGGTTATACAGTGACGGCACAAGGGATTGTGGTCGTGTCGAATTGCCGACGCTAATGCGGTATTGATGTTATGAATAGAGGCGCCCTGAAAGCGCCTCTTTTTATTATTGGACCCTCACCACGAAATGCTATGGGGTACGCAAGGGAATAAAACTGTAATTCGCTCGATATTCGGCTAGCTGTTGATCCCCATATTGTTGAATGCTATCGAGGATGGGCTTGATACGAGCCTGATCTTTTTTAACGATCCGGTCGCTGCTATTCAATGTAAAGCGATAAGGATGCTGATGTTCCGATTGGTATTCAATCTGGGTGCGGAGCTGGATACGAATGTCGTCACTCCACATGGCCGACTCGAATAATACCGGTGTGAATTGTTCCCCTTGTGCCGCCTTGGCCTGATCATTGATTTGTCGGATATTGTGTAATACCTGTTCGACAGCCGCCGCGTAAAGATGCGCAGGATCCGCGCTGATGCGTAGCAATTCGCCGTTATCGATGACCCGGCTGATAATCAGTTGGCTTGAGACTTGTTCGCTGTAGACGGTGCCGAGGCGTACTGCACCATCATTAACGGTGAGAGTATTGCTCTGCTGGAGCCAGTGACTGAAGGTTGGTAGACCCGCGACCATCACGGCAAACACAATGGCAAGCGCAATAATCAAGGCGCTCGAGAGCCTGTGTTTGCCAATATGCATGACGGGTAAATATTCAACCTGTGCCGAACCACTCGTCATTCCAGGATGATGGTCTCGAGGAATGTGGCTTCCCGTTTTTTCATGAGGCATTTTCACTATTCAAATTCCTTGTGGCAGCAATGTTCAGCCAGCGGGGTGACTTAACAATCTCCTGCTTGGGATCCTGGGCCAGGACTCGTCGAACGAAGCGTAGCATTCTGCGGTTAATTTAGCAGATGATGTTGTAATTCATAGAGTTGTTGCTCCCAAAGCCAGCTATCAGCTGATTCTGATTGTACAAGATGCCACCAGGTGGTACCGCACACGATGCAAGCTCTGATTTCGCCTTCAGCCTCGTCCAGAGTAAAACTGGCCCCGATCTGTTTACAGATCATGCGCAAATTATTTCTGAGTTGTTCTATGTTCATGATACACCTCTGACTGCTAGAAGGATGTTGCCAAGTGGTGCTTACATCATCTGTTGGTGTTAACGGCTTGCCTTTATATCGGCGTACTAGGGCGGTGGATGAGGGGGCGAGCATATTATTTCAGCTGCACATCGAGTGCGATGGTTTCTATATGAAGCTTATGGCAGTCTGTAGGGCGAGATAAAGTCGTTGAGCGAGAGGATGAATATGATGTTGCAACAACGAACTTGGCTTTCTGTGGTGATGGTTGTGTCGAGCTGGCTCATCTTAGCGCCAACGGCTCAAGCAGCGGTATTGCGTTGCAAAAGCTCAGTTCTGACTACGGGTGATAGCAGCGCCGAGGCGTTGATCAAATGTGGTAAACCATTATTGGTGGAACCTCTGACCCAAACGGCATTGAGTGAGGATGGGCAATTAACACAAGTCACAGCAGGTGAGCGCTGGACCTTTGATATGGGAAAAGGCATGTTCCTGCAGATTGTGACGGTGCAAAATGGCGTGATCCAAAAAATAGAAGACGGCCCTCGCAACTGAGCGGGGCCGTATTAAAACACAGGGTTTCTCAACAAGACGTGGACGAAGTGCCTGTTTTGGGCTTAAGGCCGAAACTGGCGAAGATCGCGAAGTTGACGGTTGATTTCGGCGACCGATTGCAAGGAACCATGGCCATGGTGGGGCTCGTAACAAACCACTCCGCCTTCAAAGCGGAATGGTCCTTGTTCGTCGATAAAAAATACGCCTTGGTGAAACGTCTTCACATAGCGTGCAATCTGTTTGGGATGAAACCACCGAAATATCTTGATCATGTCTCGCCACCTCTCCAGTTGTTCCAGGCGCTGCCATCCTAGGGGCTACTGATGGCAGATTTGTGTCAGCACTCGAAAACTCTTGTGACAGTGTTGACGATCGGTTTCATCAAGGAAGAAGGTGTTCGGGGTCTTGGCTGAGCTGAGTCATCGGCGGTTTTATGGTGCCGGGAATAGCATCATAATCGGGCATTGTCGCCCGCACGGGATGATCAGATAGTAACGATAGCGCATGGTCGATTTCCGATCCTATTGCCGGACCGAGCCGGGAGGCAGAAATCATCGACCACTTCTTGTGCATCGCGCATCATTGAATCGAGTGGCTGTTTATGTTCAGTTCAGCTTCATTTGACGGCAGCGCAAGCTTTTTTTTCGCCTTTTTTTGCGTTAAATGACCATATATCGTCTTCCGCACCACCATCTTTCTGTCATAATTCGCCGCGGTCAATTCCCGACTCTAACCGTCATATTATTATGTTAGATATGTTTACTGGCCTGAGTCCTGAACTCGGGATTAGCTTGTTTCTGGCTTTGGTGTTCGTGTTGGCCTATGAGTTTATCAATGGCTTCCACGATACAGCCAATGCGGTTGCTACTGTAATTTACACCAAAGCAATGCCGCCCCATATGGCTGTTGTGGCCTCCGGCATTTTCAACTTTGCCGGAGTCATGCTCGGTGGCTTGGGTGTTGCTTATGCGATTGTGCATTTGCTGCCCGTCGATTTACTGCTAAACGTTGCCTCGGCTCATGGTCTGATCATGGTGTTTTCACTGTTGGCTTCAGCCATTCTGTGGAATCTGGGAACTTGGTATCTGGGGTTACCCGCTTCGAGTTCACATACTCTGATCGGTGCCATCCTGGGGGTTGGTGCTGCCAATGCCTTTATTACGGATACACCGTTGAGCAGTGGTATCAATGTGCAAAAAGCCATTGATATCATGTTATCGCTGATCATCTCTCCCACCGTTGGTCTGCTGGTCGCCGGTTTATTGTTACTGCTGGCCAAGCGTGTGTGGCGCGACAGCAAGATCCACAAGACTCCGGAAGAGCGACAATTGGTGGATGGCAAAAAACACCCACCGTTCTGGACTCGTTTCACCCTGATCGCTTCGGCGATGGGAGTCAGCTTTGTCCATGGGTCCAATGATGGCCAGAAAGGTATCGGCATGATTATGCTGGTGCTGATCGGGGTCGTTCCTGGTCATTTTGTGGTGAATCTGGAAAGTACCGCCTATCAGGTGGCCCGGACCCGGGATGCCGCGCTGCATATGCAGACCTTCTATGAAAGCAATCAGGCGGAACTTTCTGAACTGATGTTGCTGGGTAAGGACGCCAACCACACGCTGCCCGCAATCTTCAAATGTGATACCCAGCAGACGATCGCGGCTATTCAGACCTTGGGTGCTCGTCTGGAAAATATCACCAACTACAACCAGTTGGATACCGAGGGGCGTCGTCAGGTTCGTCGCCTGTTGCTGTGTATTGATGATACGGCCAAAAAAGTCAGCAAGATGGATTCGATTTCCAGCAAGGAAAAAGATGACCTGAACAAGTTGCGCAAAGATCTGACTGCGACTACTGAGTATGCTCCGACGTGGGTCATCGTCGCGGTTGCCATGGCTTTGGGTGTTGGCACCATGATTGGCTGGAAGCGGATCGTGTTAACCGTTGGTGAGAAGATTGGTCAAAAAGGCATGACCTATTCACAAGGGATGGCGGCCCAGATCACGGCAGCTGCCGCGATTGGTATCGCCAGTGTGACGGGAATGCCAGTGTCTACCACTCATGTCCTCTCTTCGGCGGTGGCGGGTACCATGGTGGCCAACCGTTCAGGTTTGCAGTCGGGTACGGTCAAGAACATTCTGCTGGCCTGGGTTTTGACGCTGCCTGCGACCATTATGCTCTCTGGTGGTATGTTCTATCTGCTGAGCCGATTTATGGGCTGAGACGGATGTTGACTTGTTGATGTTAAAAACCCCCGATTATCGGGGGTTTTTGTTTTTGTGACGGAATGAGATGCTGTGCCTTAATGTCGACGCTTACCCACTTGCCAGATCCCGGTCAGCACCAGAATAACACCGCACCATTGCAACGGAGATAACCACTCATCTAGCAACTGCATGCTCATAATAATGGTGAGCACAGGTCCCAGGCTGCCGATGATGGCTGTATTGCCAGCACCAATCCGTACCATAGCCGCGGAAAGTGCGTACAGCGGCAAGACGGTTGAGAACAGGGCCATGGCCAATCCGTAACCCCACACCGGCAGGGGCTGAGTCAGTAGTACGTGTGGTGAATGAGTTACCGCAAAATGCAGAAACATAGCAATCGCAGAGACGCCGAGAGCTAGCTCAGTAAAGCGCATGCTGCCGACGCGGTGAATGACCGACGGACTCCACGTCAGATAGAGAGCATAGGTCAGGGTGCTGGCGGCAATCAGCAACACGCCTTGCCATTGCGCTTCAGCGGTTTGCAGATCAGGGATCAACACCAGTGCCATGCCACTGTAGCAGAGCAGCAATGCTTTACAGGTTGTCCGGGAGATAGGACTACGTGTCAGCAAGGCACTGAATAACACCGTCAAGGTCGGATACAGACAGAGGATCATGCGTTCGACACTGGCGCTGACGGTTTCCAGTCCCAGAAAATCCAGCAGGCTGGAGAGATAATAGCCGAGCAATCCCAACATGATCAGCCAGCCCTTATCTTGACGAGATAGCGGGCGGACATCCTCTGCCTGGAAGATACGGAACATGAGCAAGAGGGGCAGCACCAGCAATAGGCGCAGAGTGACCATGGTGACGCCATCCACGCCATAGCGGTAAGCCAGCTTGGCAAAGATAGCTTTGGCGGCAAAACCACAGGCGGCCAGGGTGGCCAGTAGCAACCCCAAGTGATAAGAGCTTAAACGCAATAACAGACCCTCAACAGATTCAGGTGCCGCCAGCATGGGCTAGATAAGGGGCGAGGGTCAAGGTTACTCGTCAGAGTGTTGTTCGAGGGGCTTTGGATTGAATTGCGGACTGATCGCCTCTTCAGCCATCAGCCCGCTGTCGTGATGTGATTATCGAGCGCGCCCAATTCGACGCAGATCCCAGCTTGGGGACAGCGCAAACTTGCCATCACCCAGCAAGATCAAGACGATCTGTGCCAGGGCAAGAAATGCTGGGTATTCCCAACCGCCATTGGGGTTGCTAAATCCCCAGCCGTTGCCGGAATGGACCACCCAGGCACCCAGCAGGACCGGTAGTTGTAGCACGGCAATCCAGCGCGTTTGCACACCCAGTAACAACAAGAGACCACCGCCCAGTTCTGCGGCCATGGTCAGCCAGGCGAACGCGGCCGGAATACCCAGCGAGGCGAAGAAGCCCACGGTTCCGGCGGGTGTGAAGACCAGAACTTTCATCAAACCATGGGCGATAAACATGATGCCCAGAGTGAGGCGAAGCAAGAGCGCAGCGTAAGGGGCAGTTCGAATATCAATCATCGATAGTTCCTTAATAATGAGATCAGATAGTGGATGCCAGTCGGTTGACTAGCCAAATTGCACTGAACGGTGAGAAAAAGATCCGAATTCAAATCCCGTGATAGGAAAACTCACCGGATCTGTGTCGGTACTGGCGCCCATGGCTACGAACAGCGGTACCAGATGTTCTGGCGTCGGTACCGATTGTTGTACACCGGGAGCCAATCGCTGGTAGTCGAGCAGGGATTGCAGATCCCGCGCTTGCAGGTGAGCGGCAATCCAGTCATCAAATGCCGCAGCCCAGGGAGCTATGATGCCGTCGTCTGTCCACTGGCGCAGGTTGTGCGTCAGATAACCACTGGTCAGGATCAGGATCCCTTCATCGCGCAGTGGGGCCAGGGTTTGGCCCAGCTCTAGTAGCGTCTTGGGATTGTCGCCAGGCAAAGAGAGCTGCAGTACTGGAATATTGGCCTCCGGGTACATTCCGAGCAGTGGCACCCAGACGCCATGGTCAAATCCACGTTCTGGTTGTTCCTGATAGGCAACCACCTCCGTTTGCAATAACTGGCGTACCTGGGCGGCAAGCTCGGTCGCCGGTGGCGTTGGATAGCTGAGTTGATAATACTGGCTCGGAAAACCGTAAAAATCGTAAATCAACGGTGTCGGTTGACTTGCTCCTATGGCCAGGGGCCGACTTTGCCAGTGGGCTGAAATCACCAGGATCCCGTTTGGGCGCGGCAACTCCTGACCCCAGCGGGTCAATTGTTGCATCCGATGCGCTAAATCCAGCATCAATGGATTGCCATGAGCGACGAACAACACCGGCATCCGCATATTATGTCTCCATTGGGTATTGAATGATTGAGTGCCATAATAAGGTTTACAAAAATGCGCGGAAGTACATAAAAATGGCACTTAGTGTTGATAAATCGGAAACCATTTCCGGGCCGGTGGATGACTTACGTGCCTTTTGCCGAGTGGTTGAATTGGGCTCGATCTCGGCGGCGGCACGTATGCAGGGCGAGACCAAGGGGAGCATCAGTCGGCGTGTTTCACGCCTGGAATTGCAATTGGGGATCCAGCTACTGGCGCGTCATCCCCGCTCCGTGGTGCCGACGACAGAAGGCATGCAGTTTTTTTCCAAGGTTCGGGCGGGTTTACTCCTGCTGGAGGAGGGGGCAGAGCTGGCTCGGGAATCGAAAAATGAACCCCGTGGCCTGCTCAGGATCACGGCTCCTATCGATTTGGCGCAAGAGTGGTTGTCGCCTCTGCTGGTCGAATTTCAATCACTCCATCCCCGATTAACCATTGAATTATTGAGTGCCGATGAACGCCTCGACTTGGTGGCCCACCAGATTGATGTCGCGATGCGAGCTACCGGCGCAGGCGGTTTGCCGGATATGGGCTACAGCGCCCGGCGGCTTACCGATTTACGCTTTGGTTTTTTTGCCACACCGGCATATCTGGCCAAAGCGGGTGTGCCGAGAGCTCCAGAGGCACTGCTGGAACAGGCGTTGATTCTGCGAACTTCCATACACCACAAGTTGAGCCTGTTTTGCGATGATCCTGAACAAGCACCGGTCACGCTGATGTTAACTCCGCGCTTTAGTTCGAATAGCTTTGCTACCGTACTGCGTTTGACGCTGGCGGGGGCAGGTATCGGTTTTATGCCCAGTTTGATTGCTCAGGCTGCTCGGCAGCGCGGTGAGCTAATGCCGGTATTGGCGGATTGGCAAGGCGAGCGAAGTGACTTATTCATGATCACCTTGGGCGGCCAACGAGCCCCGGCAAAGGTCGTGGCATTCAAGCAATTTATCCAGGAAAAAATAGGCTCATAGTCGGAGGTTCTGCCATGCTGGATACAGAAGCCAGCCTACGACGGGGAGGGATATGGCGATGATGGCATTGGTTTTTTCAGTCTGGATCAGCGCGCAGGATGTCCGTCCGCAGGCCGAGGAGAGTTGGGTCACCTTGCCGGTTGGTCAGGTGAACTACAGGCCACAACCACAAGCCTTGCAACTGTCTCGGGATGGTTCGACATATGTCGCACAACGTGTTGAACGCGGTGAAAAGGGATGGCGAGCCTTGTTTCATGTCCGGGCAACGGCACCTGCACAGATTTATCTGGATGAGAGTATTCCCCCTGATGCCATATCCACCGACCAGCCCCTTGGAGTATTGGTGTGTCATCGTGTGATGCGGCCGGGTGAAACACTGTGGCATGTTGGTCAGCAGCTAGCTGGTAGTGGTGATCCCTATCTGTTTGTGTTGGCATTATTCGCCGCCAACCGGGAGCTTCTGGACAACAACCCTGATGAGTTACGGATTGGTGATGAGTTGCGTTGCCCCGGAGCTCAGGAGTTTGCTTTTTTTGATCAGATGCCCGAAATCGAACGTCGAGCCACCTATAAACGCCTGCTCGCTTACGGTGAGCGCCTGAAGCGCAATTGATGAATGCCTTGTTTCTGCGACACGCCAATGCTAATATCCGCAGCCGTTTTACCCGAGGCAGCTGGACGGTCGCATCTGGTTGCCAACCATTCATCTATTGAAATAGTGAGATTAACCATGGCTTATTCATTTGAAGCTCAATTACGTTCCGACCTGGGGAAAGGTGCGAGCCGCCGCCTGCGTCGTGACGAGAAGATCCCGGCTGTTGTATACGGTGCCGGTCAAGACGCCGTTTCTGTGACTGTTGACTTCAACAAGATCACCGTTGCTCAAGCATTTGACTCTTTCTACAGCGAAACCATTACTCTGGTTATCGATGGCAAAGAAGTTGCTGTGAAAGTTGCCGCTGTTCAGCGTCATCCGGTCAAGCCGAAGATTGTCCACCTGGACTTCGTTCGCGTCTAAGCCTCTGGCTTGGCAAAAGGGCGCTCATCGAGCGCCTTTTTTGTTGCCTTCTTGCTAGCCTTGTTTCACCCTGCTTTTCGAGCCCCACACAGAGCATATTCCCATGATTAGACTAGGTTCCATGAACGCCCTGACTCTCCTGCGCCGTGATGATAAAGGGGGTTGGCTGGATGCTGAAGACTTTGGTGAAGTATTGCTGCCGATGCGACAACTGCCCCGCGATGCCAAGCCGGGTAGCGCCGTCAAAGTCTTTGTCTATTTGGATGGGGATGAAGAGCTGGTTGTCACTGGATTCAAGCCTTACGCCCAAGTGGGGGAATTTGTCGGGTTGAAAGTGGTGAGCGCTAGCCGCGTAGGTGCTTTCCTGGACTGGGGGCTAAAGAAGGATCTCTTTGTGCCGGCTCGAGAGCAAGCCCAAGCCATGCAGGTGGATAAACACTATGTTGTCTATCTGTATCTGGACCGGGAAGGTCGGGTCGCTGCGACCAGTAAGCTGGATCGCTTCCTGGACGAAGGCTGGCCAGAATACAAGCCGGGTGACGCTGTCTCTATACTACCCTGCGAACATACGCCGCTCGGGATCAAGGCGGTGGTGGATAGCCGATATTGGGGAGTCCTGTACCGCAATGAGCTATTTGGCAAGGTCACGACTGGTCGAGAGATCCGCGGTTATATCAAGCAAGTCCGTGAAGATGGCAAGATCGATTTGACATTGAACCAGCCCGGCCAGGCGGGCACGCAATCGGCGGCTGAGAAGATCATGGCTCGTTTACAGAAGCAGGATGGTTTTTTGCCGGTCGGTGACAAGAGCAGCCCAGAAGTGATCTACCAACTCTTTACCATGAGTAAGGGGACATTCAAAAAAGCAATCGGCGCCCTGTATAAGCAGGGTCAGATCCGGATTGAGGATGACGGCATTCGTCTGGTTAAGAGCGAATAAGGGCCTTGGTTAAATCTCCCTGTTGTGGCGAATGCCGCGTTGAATCTGGCCTCTGTCGTGGTTGTCTGCGGACTCTGGATGAGATTAGTCGTTGGACGACCATGGATGAGCAGGAACAGTTGGCACTGCTAGCCGAGTTACCACAACGAGCTACCAGGCATTCGCAACCCGGTGATGTTCAAGGCTGGGCACCGGATGATAAAACCAATCCGGTGAATGCCACCTGCCCGCAGTGTGGTGAACCTTCGGGCTGTGCCGTCGTAGAAGGCAAGGCTGCAGAAACATGTTGGTGTATGCAGATGCCTAAGGTCGAGATTAATCTGCCACAAACCAGTTGTTGGTGTGCCCGCTGTCTTGTACACCAGCGACCCCGTAACCAGTGACGGGGCAACCCTTAACTGGCCGGTTTCCAGCGAATATGTCCGCGATCTAGCTCACCGGTGACGGGCAGAATGATTTTGGCGTAGATCACGCTGAACTCATCTTGATGATCGAGTAATCCCACCCATATCTCTACCCACTCGGACGCTGAAAAAAATCCTATCTCGTTGCTCCAGTCCGCAGACGGTGAACAACTTTCTACTGCGCCCCGTGTTTCAAACTCCAATGTAATGTCGACGATGTCTTCGGCTGGCAACTGTTCTGCTGCATGGGTTAAAAACAACTCATAGCCCAGCTCCAGAAGCTGATCAGGGGATAGGGGAATAGTCATGATGGCTCCGTGAGGGAAAGTCATGGTATTAAACCAGCTCTTAGCTATTCGCGCATCCGTGTTAAGCAAGTCCGATTGGGGCAAGAAAATTTTTGAGGGCTATGTTCTGAACGAATACGCTTTCACCTCCTGATTCAGGCTTGCAAGTAGTGGTATGCGCTGAACTTGTGCACTATCTTGGTGGATTAATGCACCATGAGAATGCAAGGTTTCATAATGGGAAACAATTGGGGCTGGCTTAACTGCTGGGGCTTGTTAAAATGGCGGCGCGAATTATTAAGTCTTCAGATATGTTATCTAAGGCTGGTTTTGTTAACACATGAAAGGACAACGCGAATGAAGAACGCACTGATTCTGGCGGGTATGGTTGTTGTAGCTCTGACTGGTTGTGGCGAGAAGAAAGCTGAAGAGGCTGCTCCGGCTCCTGCCGCCTCTGCTGCTGTTGCTACTGCTCCAGCCGCATCCGCTGCCGTATCTGCCGCGGCACCAACTGTTTCTGCTGCCGCTGCTACCTCGGCCGCTGCTGAAACTAAGTAAGCCTTATTGTAGGCTTGGAAACGCCGCCCCTGTTGGGCGGCTTTTTTGTGGGCAGGTAAAAATCCTGAATAGATGGCAGTGGATGCCGTCCGTCGAGCAATCCGGCACGTTGCGTTTGTCATGCTAAAAGTCATGCCAACCATAGTTTTATATTCTAACTGGTTGCCAATTGGTCGGGATTTATCTCTGCCTGAACAAATAACCATCAGCTTTGGCTATTGTTTGCGCGATCGGATGTGGATCACAAAAAAGTGCTTGTCGCGAGGTGGATTCTCCCTATAATGCGACCCCACAGACACGGCGGGTTCGCCGGTCAACAGAAATAAACCAACGACCAAGCGTCAGCGGTAAGCTCTTTAACAATCAAATCAAGCAATCTGTGTGGGCACTTGCAGGAATTGGATGTC